>NZ_SOFB01000037.1:0-85581 GCF_004402815.1 Cryobacterium sp. Hz7 | reverse complement strand
GCTTGCGCTCAAACAACTCGAGGGCCTTGAGGCGACGCTGCAGCATCCACTCAGGCTCGCCCTTGAGATTGGAGATATCGGTCACCACCTCCGGCGAAATCCCGCGGCGGGCGGAGGCACCAGCAGCATCGGAGTCGGACCACCCGAACTCGTAGACACCGAGCCCCGCAAGTTCGGGGCGGTCAAGAAGGACGTCAGACATATTTACCTCTTCTGCCACCCCGGCAACCCGGATATTAGTCCGGTCATCCCGAGCCGGACTCCGTGAGGAGACCGGCTGAGAACGAGTTGTGAGGACGGCTCAGGTGCGCACCGCTGAGAGATCAAAGACAATCAGGGCCACGCCGTGCTGCGTCGCGGTCATCTGGACCGCGCGCATAAAAAAAACGGGAACACTTCACCCTAGGCTTCAGGGTTTCATCTGGCTACACTTCGGCTCGTTTTGGCGGGTCACCGGCAGGTCGTCGAGGGGTCGTCGGGGAGGCGCGGGCACGCAACGGATGCCCGCGGCAGTCTCCGGGGTTCGCAGAACGGCCGCGGGAGCTTAGAGTGTCTGAATACTCGCGCAGGCGAAACGCTCAAGCGGAGCGGTCCCGACTCGTCCATGCAGCGTGAAGTCCGAGGAGTCTCATGACCGACACCATTGCCCCCATCGCACCGGCCCACGGCGTCGGCCTGACTGACGCTGCCGCGCTGAAGGTGCGCAGCCTGCTTAGCCAGGAGGGTCGCGAAGACCTGAACCTGCGCGTAGCCGTGCAGCCCGGAGGCTGCTCCGGCCTGATCTACCAGCTCTACTTCGACGAGCGCATTCTCGAGGGCGACGTCGTCGTGGACTTCGACGGCGTCGGGGTCGTGCTCGACAAGATGAGTGTGCCGTACCTCGAGGGTGCCTCGATCGACTTCGAGGACACCATCGCGAAGCAGGGCTTCACGATCGACAACCCGAACGCCGGCAGCAGCTGCGCCTGCGGCGACTCCTTCAGCTAGAGTCGCCGCGGCCGTCAGCGCCGGGGCTGCCCCGGTGTCAGCGGGCGCCGACGACCATCCACTTCGCCGCCCGGGCGCGCAGCCCGAGCGTCACCCCGCGTGCGCCGAGGTAGCCGAACGCGAACGCCGCCATCAGCCAGGCCAGTCCCGCTGGTCCCGACGGCGCCAGCAGCAGCACCGCGACGGCCAGCGGCACGAACGCGGCCAGGTTCACCAATCCGGTCAGGGCCAGGTAGCGCGCGTCGCCGGCACCGATCAGCACTCCGTCGAGCACAAAGACCACCCCGCCGAGCGGAACGGATAGCCCGAGCACGATCAGGGCCGCCGGCAGCAGGTCGCTGACCTCGGTCGCGTTCGTGAACAGTCGGCCGAGCACGCCGCTCGCGGCGATCACCAGCAGCCCGAGCGCGGACCCGCTGAGCACGCCCCATTCCAGGCAGCGCCTGAGCACCGCGCGCACCTCGGCCAGGTTGCCGGCGCCGAGGCCCCGGCCCACCAGCGCCTGTGCCGCGATCGCCAGGGCGTCAAGGGCGAACGCGAGCGTGGCAAACAGGGTCATCGCGATCTGGAAGGCGGCCAGCTCGGGAGAACCGAGGCTCGTGGCCACGAAAACCGCGAGCAACATGGCCGCACGCAGGCTCACCGTGCGCAGGAACAGCCAGCCGCCGGATGCCGCGCCCCGCAACATCCCGACCCGATGCGGGCGCAGCGGCGCACTCTCGCGGCGCGCGTGGCGGCCGACGACGGCAAGATAGACCGCGACCATCGCCCACTGTGCCACGACCGTGCCGAGGGCGGATCCGACGATGCCGAGTCCCAGGCCGTAGATGAACACCGCATTCAGCAGGATGTTGACCGAGAACCCGATCCCGGCCACCCACAGCGGGGTGCGGGTGTCCTGCAGCCCGCGGAGCAGCCCGGTCGCCGCGAAGACGAGCAGCATGGCAGGCAGTCCGAACATCGATGGTCCCAAGTAGCTGACGGCCGCGGCGGTGACGGCGGGCTCGGCGCCGAACGCGCCGACGAGCAGGGGGGTGGCGAACCAGCCCGCAATCGCGAGCAGCACACCGAGGCCGAGGGCCAGCCAGAGTCCGTCGATGCCGACGGCGACCGCACGGCGGCGGTCACCGGCCCCCAGCCAGCGGGCCACCGCGGGCGTGGTGCTGTAGGCCAGGAAGACCATCAGGCCGATGATCGTTTGCAGCACGGCGCCGGCCAGGCCGAGTCCGGCCAGCGGAACGGCGCCGAGGTGCCCGACCATGGCGGAGTCGGCGAGCAGGAAGAGCGGTTCGGCGATGAGCGCGCCGACGGCGGGAATGGCGAGGCGCAGGATCTCGCGGTCGATGGGCTGCGGGCGGAGCACGGTGATGGTGATGCCAAAACTCTAGTTCAGCCCCTCCGCACCCGGTGTCCGCTTCCGGTGGTCGAGCCTGTCGAGACCCGGCGAGCCAATCTCCGCGCTGCCAGACAAGACTTCGAAACTAGTGCAATAAAGTGTCCATAATAAGTGACAGATACCCGACTACCTGTACGACATCAGGTATCCTCGTAACATGACGAACCTCGCGGATGACCTCAGGCGGGCGGCCGACGCCGTCGCCCTGCTGGGCTCCTCGATCAGGCCGGCATCGCCGCCCGGGAGAAGCAGGCCCACGACGACCGCTACCTGAAGGTCTACCGGCTGAGCAATGACAACGTGCGCCTGAACGGGCTCTTCGCCCCCGAAGACGGCGAATTCGTGCTCTCCACCTTCGACTCCATCACCAGCCCCCGCCGCGGCGGAGTGCGCTTCGTCGACCCGGAACGCGCCGCCTGGGCCCAAAAAATGCAGGACGACCCGCGCAGCACCGAGCAGATCAACACGGACTCCCTCGTGCAGCTGCCGAAGGTCGCCGGCGAGGCCGACCCGGGCCGGGTCTTCGGCGGACGCCGCCCGGCGGTGCGCGTGATCGTGACCGAGAAGGCCCTCACAGCCGAACCCGCCGAGCCGGGTGCCGCCGAACCCGCCGCTCACGGGCAGATCGAAGGCAACCCGGTCCCCATCTCGCAGGAAACCATCGACCGGTTGCTCCGCGACACCGGCACCCGCGGCATCAAATTCGACGACATCGGCCAAATCATCAACGTCGGCCGTGACGAACGACTCTTCACCGAGGCAGAGCGCGCCACGATGGCAGTGCGTGACGGCGGATGCCTTTGGGTCGGCTGCGACCGATCACCGGCCTGGAGCGAAGCCCACCACATCAACGACTGGCTCACCGACAGCGGGGACACCAACCTCGCCGACGGAGTACTGCTCTGCCACCCGCACCACCTGCTGCTACACAACCAGCACTGGAAGATCACCCGCACCGGAACGCAACACTGGCTGCGGCCCCCGGTGGAGAACGACCCGGAACAGACACTGATCGCACTGCCGAGCAAGGCGGTGGGGCTGTAGCTCCGGGTCTCGGCGCGCTCGACCAGCGGGCCGGGAGGTCCACCGCCATCCGTGTGCACACCCGATAGGTCTCTACCAGCTCGGCCACTGTCACAGCGAATAGGGTGGAGGCATGACTGACCAGGGGACCGCATCCGGAATCGACCGCGACGAACTTGACCTCGAGGTGCGTCCGCAGGACGACCTCTTCCGCCATGTGAACGGCAAGTGGATCGCCCGCAGCGAGATCCCGGCCGACAAGGCACGCTGGGGCTCGTTCTACCTGCTCGCCGAGGAATCGGAGAAGGCCGTCCGGGAAATCATCCTCGAAGCCCAGACCGCCGCCCCCGGCACCGAGGAGCGCAAATTCGGCGACCTCTATGCCAGCTTCCTGGACGAGGACCGCGTCGAAGAGCTCGGAGCGACCCCGCTCGCGGCCGATCTCGCCATCGTCGACGCCGTCACCTCCATCCCCGAGCTGCTCGGCACCCTCGGCCGCCTCGAGCGCGCGGGCGTGCCCGGCGCCTTCGGTCTCTTCGTCGACAACGATCCGGGGGACCCCGAGCGCTACCTCGTCTTCGTCGAGCAGGGCGGGCTCGGCCTCCCCGACGAGTCCTACTACCGCGACGAGAAGTTCGCCGCGATCCGGGAGGCCTACCAGGCGTTCCTGACCCGGATGTTCGGCCTCGTCGGCACCCCGGATGCCGCCGGTCGCGCCGAGCGCGTGTTCCTTCTCGAAGCCGAGCTCGCCACTCACCACTGGGACAAGGTGCGCTCGCGCGACAGCGAGAAGACCTACAACCTCAAGACCTGGGGTCAGGTCACCGCGTTGGCCGCCGGCGCCGACCTGCACCTTTGGCTTGACGGGCTCGACGGCCCGGCCGGTGCTCTCGACGAGGTTGTCGTGCGCCAGCCCAGCTTCGTGACCGGTCTGGCGGAGATGCTCACCGAGGACCAGCTCGAGGGCTGGAAGGACTGGCTACGGTGGCAGATCATCCGTTCCAGCGCCGCGTTCCTGTCGAGCGATTTCGTCGAGTCCAGCTTTGACTTCTACGGTCGCACCCTGACCGGCACTCCCCAGTTGCGCGAGCGCTGGAAGCGTGGCGTCTCGCTCGTCGAGGGGGCGCTCGGCGAGGCCGTCGGGCGCATCTACGTCGAGCGGCACTTCAAGCCCAGCGCGAAGGCGAGCATGGACATACTCGTGGCCAACCTGGTCGAGGCCTACCGCCGGAGCATCACCGAACTCGACTGGATGACCGCGGAGACGCGCGCCCGTGCGCTCGACAAGCTCGAGAAGTTCACCCCCAAGATCGGCTACCCGGTCAAGTGGCGGGACTACTCGACCCTTTCGGTCGACCCGGCCGACCTGATCAAGAACGTGCGCGCCACGAGCGAGTTCGAGTTTCAGCGGGAATTGGGCAAGATCGGCAACCCGCTCGACCGCGACGAGTGGTTCATGACCCCGCAGACGATCAACGCGTACTACAACCCGGGCTTCAACGAGATCGTCTTCCCGGCCGCCATCCTGCAGCCGCCGTTCTTCGACGATGCCCGCGATTCCGCCGCCAACTACGGCGCGATCGGCGCCGTCATCGGGCACGAGATCGGCCACGGCTTCGACGACCAGGGCTCGAAATACGACGGCACCGGGCTACTCACCGATTGGTGGACCGAAGATGACCGCACGGCCTTCGAAGAGCGCACCGGCTCCCTGATCGAGCAGTTCAACGCGCTCGCCCCGCATCAGGTTCCCGACCACCACGTGAACGGCGCACTCACCATCGGCGAGAATATCGGCGACCTCGGCGGGCTCTCCATCGCTTGGAAGGCCTACCTGATCTCGCTGGACGGCCAGGCGCCGCCCGTGATCGACGGACTCACCGGCACCCAGCGCTTCTTCCTCTCCTGGGCACAGGCCTGGCAGCTCAAGATGCGTGACGAGGAGGCCGTCCGCCTGCTCTCGATCGACCCGCACTCGCCCAACGAATTCCGCTGCAACCAGATCGTGCGCAACATCGACGAGTTCTATACGGCGTTCGGCGTCACCCCGGACGACGCTCTCTGGCTGGACCCGGAAAAGCGCGTTACGATCTGGTGACCTCAGCGCGACCGTAAGCCCGTGTCACCGGGGTCGAGCAGCCCGAATCTACGTAAGGACCTGCCCACTGTGGCCATGCCATCCCAGGACTCAGAGCGCCGGTCTCGCCACTCCTCGGCGCGCCGCGGCAGGCACGGCGGCGTGGACGCCACGGCGAACTTCGGCCGCGGGTTCCAGGCGCTCGGTGACCTCGCGGTCGACGGGGTGCAGGTCTCGGCCCGCGCCACCGATTTGGTCACCGGCCGGGTACTGTTCTCCGTGGACGACCACGTGGTCATGCCCACCGCCGGCATCGGCACGGTGCTTCTGCTGATCGAGGTCGCCGCCCGGCTCCGCGACGCCGACTTCGGCGCGTACACGATCCTCGATCGCACCGTGTCCGATTCGGTCGCCGGATCCGGCCTCTGGCAGCACCTGCAGGCTCCCTCGCTGCCGATCGCCGACCTCGCTGCGCTGATCGGTGCCATCAACGACAACCTGGCCACCAATGTGCTGCTCCGCGCAGTCGGCCTGGACGCGGTGCGTTCCCGCGCCGAGCAGCTCGGACTCAGCCGCACCGCCCTGCTCGACCTTGTGCGCGACCGGCGCGGTCCCGATGACGCGCCTCAGCTCTCGGTCGGCAGCGCCAAGGAGCTCACCTGGCTGTTCACGGCGCTGGCCCGGGGGGAGGTCGTCGATGCGGAGGCGAGTGAGCGCGTGCTCGGCTGGCTGTCGCTCGGCGCCGACCTGTCCATGGTCGCCAGCGCGTTCGGGCTCGACCCGCTCGCGCATCGGTCCGGAGATCACGGCCTCCTGCTGGTCAACAAGACCGGAACGGATGCCGGCGTGCGCAGTGAGATCGGCATTCTGCGCGGCCCGCGCGCCGGGGTGACCTACATGGTCTCGATGTCCTTCGCGGACACCCGCCTCTCGTCCCGGCTCGCGGTGCTCGACGGGATGCGCGCGGTCGGCCTCGACCTGCTGGAATACGTGCACTGACCGGCGCCGCCGGTGAAAACAGGAAAACAGGGCTGCCCCCGCGAAGGAAGCCTTCGCGGGGGCAGCCCTGGGCGATGGTGGCGCACCCGCTCAGCAGCACCGACCCTGGGGGTTGATGTCCTGGCGGTCGGTCTGGTCGCGCCAGAATTCGCGTTCCGTCATCATCACTGGTCCGGAGCAGGCGGCGGCATCCGGGTCATGAATCGATTCGTCGTGGGCCTCATGGTGGGCCTTGTACTTGTCGTAGGCGTCTTCACCCATGACCCCCCTCATGAACCAGGCGAAGCTCTTCGCGGCGTGGCGAACACTGGCGAGCAGATTCATCGGCGGGTCGTCCTCCCTGCCTTGTCCAGCTTGGCCTGGGCGATCTGGGTGTCCCAGCGTGCGGCCAGCTTCTTCTCTTCCGGAGTGGCTACGAAGCCGGACGGGGCGAACATCTGCGACGCCACCGCGTCATCCTCGTTGGTGCCGAAGCTGCGGGACTTGTAGGACTTCCAGGTGGCTTGCACGGCGGTGACCATCACGATGATGGCCAGCACGACGAACAGGATCGAAAGGACGCCCTGCACCATCGTGTTGCGCACGACCGCCTCCATCGCCTCGACGGTCTTCGCCGTGCCGAAGCTGGTGAGTCCCTCATCCAGAGCGTTGGAGAACGCTCGATTCTGGGCGAAGTAGCCCACGGCGGGAACGGTCGAGAAGATCTTCAGGAACGACGCGTAGATGGTCACGACGGCGGCGAAGGTCAGCGGCAGCGCCACAACCCAGAGGTACGTGAACAGCCCTCGCTTGGCCACGATCGCCAGGCAGACGGCCAGGGCGATGGCCGCCAGCAGCTGGTTCGCGATTCCGAACAGCGGGAACAGGGTGTTGATGCCACCGAGCGGGTCGGTGACGCCCATCACGAGCACGGCACCCCAGGCGGCGACCATGATCCCGGTCGTGACCCAGGCGCCCGGGCGCCAGGAGGTGTTCTTGAACTTCGGGAAGAAGTTGCCGAGGCTGTCCTGCAACATGAACCGGGCCACGCGGGTTCCGGCATCGACGGCGGTCAGGATGAACAGCGCCTCGAACATGATCGCGAAGTGGTACCAGAACGCCATCATCCCCGAGCCGCCCACAAGCTGGTGCATGATGTTGGCGAGGCCGACCGACAGTGTCGGGGCGCCGCCGGTGCGGGACACGATGGTCTCCTCGCCCACGTTCTTCGCGGTCTCGGTGAGCATCTCGGGGGTCAGGTTGACACCGGTCAGTCCGAGGCTGTTCACGAATGTGACAGCACCCTCAACGGTGCCGCCGGTCAGGGCCGGCGAGGAGTTCATGGCGAAGTAGATGCCGCGGTCGATCGACAGCGCGGCGACGAGCGCCATGATGGCGACGAATGATTCCATCAGCATTCCGCCGTAACCGATGAACCGGGTCTGGCGTTCCTTCTCGATCAGCTTCGGTGTCGTGCCGGAGGCGATCAGGGCGTGAAAGCCGGACAGGGCGCCGCAGGCGATGGTGACGAAGAGGAACGGGAAGAGCGAGCCGCTCACCACGGGGCCGCCGCCGTTCACGAACTCGCTGGCGGCCGGGGCCGAGATCTCGGGGCGGACGATGATGATGGCGATTGCCAGCATCCCGATCGTGCCGATTTTCATGAAGGTGGACAGGTAGTCCCGGGGGGCCAGGAGCAGCCAAACCGGAAGGATGGCGGCCACGAAGCCGTAGACGATGATGCCGATCGCGAGGGGCAGCGGTTCAATGGCGAAGAAGGTTGAGCCCCACTCGGTGTCCGCGATCATGCCACCACCGATGATGGCGGCCAGCAGCAGGATGAAGCCGATGATCGAGACCTCGGTGACCCGGCCCGGGCGGAAGAAGCGCAGGTAGACGCCCATGAACAGGGCGATCGGAATGGTCATCGAGACCGAGAAGACGCCCCAGGGGCTGTCCGCGAGGGCGTTGACGACGACGAGGGCGAGGATGGCCACGATGATGACCATGATCGCCAGAGTCGCGACGAGGGCGGCCGTGCCGCCCACCTTGCCGAGCTCGTCCCGGGCCATCTGACCCAGGGAGCGTCCGCCGCGGCGCATTGAAAAGAACAGCACCATGTAGTCCTGCACCGCGCCGGCAAGCACGACACCGACGATGATCCAGATCGTGCCGGGCAGGTAGCCCATCTGGGCGGCCAGCACGGGGCCGACGAGCGGTCCGGCGCCGGCGATCGCGGCGAAGTGGTGACCGAAGAGAACCCGGCGGTCCGTGGCCGCGAAGTCTTTGCCATCGGCCTTGTACTCGGCCGGCGTCGCGCGCCGGTCATCGGGGTGCAGCAGGTGCTTCTGGATGTAGTTGGAGTAGAAACGGTAACCGATCAGGTACGTGCAGACGGCGGCGAAGACGAACCAGATGGCGTTGACGGTCTCGCCGCGAACGACGGCGAGCATCACCCAGCTCAGCCCGCCGAGCAGCGAGATGCCGCCCCAGATCCCGATCTTCAGGGGGGTCCAGTGGGCTTCCTCGGCGTCGTGGGTGGTTTGGTCGAGAGCAACGGGCAACAGGAGGGGATCCCGGTCCAGCTCCTCACCCCGCTTGGCTGAATCGTGTGGCGTTCGGGGCTTGATGCCCATGATCTCTCCTTTGAGGTACCCGCAAGGACTGCGGAAATCCTTAGCAAGGCTAACAGCTTGGCGGCACCTTCCGGACGGGCGCCTAAAATGGACGGAGCGCCGGGCGGCTTCTGCCTGTCCTGTGTGCTTTCCAGATCCCCCGCCCTCTCGACCATTGGAGCCCCGTGGCCGCCCTCTCCCGCCTCGATTCCGTCATCGCCCTTGCCCGCCACCGCGGGTTCGTGTTCCAGGCCGGTGAAATCTACGGTGGGTCCCGGTCTGCCTGGGACTATGGGCCGCTGGGCGTGGAGCTCAAGGAGAACATCAAGAAGCAGTGGTGGCGCTTCATGGTCACCAGCCGCGACAACGTGGTGGGCCTCGACTCCTCGGTGATCCTTCCCCGCAAGGTGTGGGAGGCATCCGGTCACGTCGAGGTCTTCAGCGACCCGCTGGTCGAGTGCACGAGCTGCCACAAGCGCTTCCGCGCAGACCACCTCGAGGAGGAATTCGAGGAGAAGAAGGGCCGCCCGCCCGAGGGCGGCATCGACGGCATCCCCTGCCCGAACTGCGGAAACCGTCATATTTGGACCGAACCGCGCGCTTTCTCCGGCCTGCTCAAGACCTACCTCGGCCCGGTCGACGACGAGGCCGGCATGCACTACCTGCGCCCCGAGACCGCGCAGGGCATCTTCGTGAACTTCGCCAACGTGCTGCAGGCTGCTCGCATGAAGCCGCCGTTCGGCATCGGCCAGATCGGCAAGAGCTTCCGCAACGAGATCACCCCGGGAAATTTCATCTTCCGTACCCGCGAGTTCGAGCAGATGGAGATGGAATTCTTCGTCGAGCCGGGCACGGATGAGACGTGGCACCAGTACTGGATCGACCAGCGCCTGAAGTGGTACACCGGCCTCGGCATCAACGTCGACAACCTGCGCCTGTTCGAACACCCGGCCGAGAAGCTCTCGCACTATTCCAAGCGCACCGTGGACATCGAGTACCGCTTCGGTTTCAGCGGCAGCGAATTCGGCGAGCTCGAGGGTGTTGCCAACCGAACCGACTTCGACCTCAGGACGCACGCGGAGGCATCCGGCAAGGATCTGTCCTACTTCGACCAGACGAAGAATGAGCGCTGGGTTCCCTACGTGATCGAGCCGGCGGCCGGACTGACCCGCTCTCTGATGGCGTTCCTGGTAGACGCGTACCACGAGGAGGAAGTGCCCAACGCGAAAGGCGGCGTCGACAAGCGCACCGTGCTGAAACTCGACCCGCGCCTGGCGCCGATCAAGGTCGCCGTGCTGCCGTTGTCCCGCAACGAGGCGCTCTCGCCGATGGCCAAGTCCCTCGCGGCGCGGCTGCGCGAGTCCTGGAACGTGGACTTCGACGACGCCGGCGCCATCGGCCGCCGCTACCGCCGCCAGGACGAGATCGGCACCCCGTACTGCGTCACGGTCGACTTCGACTCGCTCGAGGACCAGGCCGTCACCGTGCGTGACCGCGACACCATGGCGCAGGAGCGCGTGCCGCTCGACAAGCTCGACGCCTACCTGGCCGAGCGCCTCCGCGGCGCATAGCCGAGTCTGCCGGCCCCGCGCTACCGGCTGGGGCCGGGGGTACCGCTGGCGGTACCGGTGGGGTGCTTGTGCAGGGGGTACCGCTGGCGGTACCGGTGGGGTGCTAACTCAGGAGAAGTCCCGCGGGCGAGCTTCGGCGGCCCCGGAACGGCGGCACCGCGGCGACCGGACACACCGGTTTTCCTGAGTTGGCCCCACAGGTGGAGGGAGACGGATACCTAGCGAGCCGCCGCCGCACGAGTTCAGGGGCGGGCGAGCTCGATCAGGGTGACGCCGCCCGGCGCGGCCGGGTCGCTCATGGCGGCGAGGGCGGCGGGCGCCTCGGCCAGGCTGAGGCGGCGGCCGATCAGGTCCTGCGGGCGCAGCCGGCCGGAGGTGACCAGGGCCAGCAGGGCCGGATAGTCGCCCGCGGGCATCCCGTGGCTGCCCATCACGGTCAGTTCGCGGGCGATGACGTCGCCGAGCGGAAGCCGTGGGTCTTCCGCCAGCAATCCGATCTGGACGTGGCGTCCCCGGGTTGCCAGTGAACGGATGGCGATGCCCACCGTGCTCTCCCGGCCGAGCGCCTCGACGCTGACCTGCGCACCCGCACCCGCATCCGTGCCCCTGCCTGTCACCGAGCGGATCCGCGCCACCACCTCATCGTTCGAGAGCCCGGCGGAGTCCACCGTGAAGGTCGCGCCCACTCGCGCGGCCGTCTCACGGGCCGCGGCACTGATGTCCACGGCGATCACGGTCGCACCGAGCGCCGCGCCGATCATGACCGCGGAGAGACCGACGCCGCCGCAGCCGACCACGACGAGGGTCTCGCCCGCCTGCAACCGGGCCTGATGCACGAGTCCGCGATAGGAGGTGGCGAAGCGGCAGCCGAGCAGTGCGGCGGCGCCGGCATCCAGTCCAACGGGAATCGCGATCAGGTTGACGTCGGCGTTGTGCAGGGCCACCCGCTCCGCATAGGAGCCCCAGTGGGTGAAGCCGGGCTGGGTCTGGTTGCGGCAGACCTGGCCGTTGCCGTCCCTGCACTCCGGGCAGTCGCCGCAGGCGCAGACGAACGGCACAGTGACGCGCTGGCCCACGGCGAAGCGGCGCACCTCGGGCCCCACGGCGTCGATCACGCCGACGAGCTCGTGGCCCGGAACGTGCGGCAGGGCGATGCCGGCGTCGTGCCCGAGCCAGCCGTGCCAGTCGCTGCGACAGAGGCCGGTGGCCTCCACTCGCACGACGACCCCGGACGCGGACGGCACCGGGTCAGGAACCTCCCGCAGCTCGGGTACGGCACCGAACGCGTCGAACCAGACGGCTCTCACCCGCGGATCCCGGCCGTGCTGTGCACGCTCGCACCGTGCAGGCTCGCACCGTGTGCGCTCGCACCGTGCGGGGCCAGGCCGCCCACCGTCAGGATGCCACGGGGCCGATATCGGCGACCGTGGCCGCGGTCCCGGCGGCGGGCAGCTCAACCTGGATGCCGAACAGGGCATCGAGTCCGGTCAGGAATGCGGCCTGCTCGCCCGCTCGGGCCAGCTCGCGGGATCGCACCATCGGGGTGTGCAGAAGCACGCCGGCCAAGTGGCGCAGGGCCGCCTCGGTCTGCTCGCTGTTGTCGCCGCGGTTGCGCGCCCGTTCGATCTCACCGTCGAGGAGGTCGAAGACGTAGCTGCGAAGGGCCACGACGGCCGGGGCGAGGCTCTGCTCCTCGGCAACCGCGGAGAACTTGCGGGCGGCGCGGCCCACGAGCAGTCGGGCGTCGCTGGTGGCGTTGAGCTCCTCGAGCGGCGCGTGGATGCGGATGGTCTCGAGGTCGAGCAGCTCGACGCCGGCCAGGTCGGTGACGTCCGGGTCGACGTTGCGCGGCAGGCCCAGGTCGATGATGAGCCGGCGCGGGATCTCGGTCGGGGCATCCGTCATCGGGCAGGAGGGCAGTGTGCGCGCTTCGGCGGCCGGGAGCTGCAGGGAGAGTGCGCGGCCCGAGTGGAGCAGGGCCGCGTCGATCACGTGGGTGTCGGCGGTCGTGCAGGTGAGGATCAGGTCGGCCTCGGCGGCTTCGATGGCGAACGCCGACTCGGCGACGGCGGTGATCTGATGCGAGGTGGCGAACTTCTGGGCGCGGCCCGAGGGGGAGTACACCCGCACGTCCTCGGCGCCGAGGTCCCGCAGCGCGGCGAGGGAAGCCCCCGCGTAACGGCCCGTGCCGACCAGGAGCACGCGGGTCTGAGCCCAGTCCGTGATGCGGCTTTCGGCCAGTTCGAGGGCCAGGCGCACGAGTGAACGCCCCGCGGCTCCGATGCCGGTGCGGTTCTTGACGCCCCGCGAGGTCTGCGACGCACGCTGGAAGAGGCGTTCGAGTTCGGGGCTGGTGGTGCGGGAGAGCCGGGCCTGCTCGAGGGAGCGGCGCACCTGGCCGGCGATTTCGCCCTCGCCGACGACCACCGATTCGAGGCCGCTCGTCACGGCGAAGAGGTGCTCGGCGACGCCGCTGCCGTGCACCAGGTCCAGGGTGTTCCGCAGAACGTCGACGGCCACGCCGGTGCTCGCACTGACGCCGTCGATGGCGGCGTGCACGGCCGAAAGTGGGGAGGAGCCGAGCGGTTCGTCGAGGTCGAGGTAGGCCTCGAACCGGTTGCAGGTGGCCACGACCACGGCACCGACCAGGGCCGGGTGCCGCTCGAGAATGCCACCCGCCGTGTCGTTCGCACCGACAGACAATTTCTCCAGCACGTCGAAGCTGGAGTTCTTATGGCTGGCGGACAGGCAGATCAACACCAGACGAGTCTACGACCTGTGGCTGAGGGCCCGAATCGCCCGAGTGTAGGAAGTTTGACAGAATCAAGGTAATGAACCTCGACGCGCAACACCCACTCGCAACCGGACTCACAGCCGATTCACGTCTCATCCGCGCCTACCAGGGCACCAGGCCAGACGTCACCCCCGTCTGGTTCATGCGCCAGGCTGGCCGTTCGCTGCCCGAATATCGCTCGCTGCGGGTCGGTACGCGCATGCTCGACGCCTGCCTCGACCCGGAGATGGCGAGCGAAATCACGCTGCAGCCGGTGCGCCGCCACAACGTCGACGCCGGCATCCTCTTCAGCGACATCGTCATTCCGCTCAAGCTCGTGGGCGTCGACGTCGAGATCGTCGCAGGCACCGGCCCCGTCCTCGGCACGGCCGTGCGCACGGCGAAGGATGTCGCGGAGCTCACTGCTCTCGACCCTGCCGTGCTTGAGGGGAACCTCGCCCCGATCACCGCGGCGGTCGCGCGCACAGTCGCCGAGCTCGGCTCGACGCCGCTGATCGGATTCGCCGGGGCCCCGTTCACGCTGGCGGCCTATCTCGTGGAGGGCGGTCCGTCGAAGGACCACATCAACGCCCGCACGCTCATGCATGCGGACCCCGACGCCTGGGCCACCCTGATGGAGTGGACGGCCGAGGTCACCGGACGATTCTTGCGCGCGCAGGTTCTGGCCGGCGCCAGCGCCGCCCAGCTATTCGACTCCTGGGCCGGCGCGCTCTCGCTGGCCGACTACACGCGCTTCGTCGCTCCTGCCTCCACCGCGGCGATCGCCCACGTGCGCGACCTCACCTATGGCGAGGGCGCCGCGGGCACAGATGCCGAGGGCGTCGCATCCGTGCGCCGCAACGTGCCCGTTGTGCACTTCGGAGTGGGCACGGGCGAGCTGCTCAGGGAGATGCACGGGGTGGGCGCCGACGTCGTCGGAGTCGACTACCGGGTGCCGCTCGATGAAGCCAACCGTCGCCTCGGCGGACTGGTCCCGGTGCAGGGCAACGTCGATCCGGCGCTCCTCGCGGCACCGTGGCCGGTGCTCGAAGCGCATGTCCTCGACGTGCTCGAGCGTGGGCGCACGGCACCGTCCCACGTGCTGAACCTGGGCCACGGCGTTCCGCCGATGACCGACCCGAACGTGCTGACTCGCCTGGTGGCCTTCGTGCACGAGGTCACCGCAGTCTCCGCCGGCCCGGCCGCCGCCGTCCCGGAAGCCCCGGCCGCCGCGCCGTCCGCGTCCTGACAATCGCACGCAGGCTCAGGGGGCGCGAATGAAAGACGTCATCGTCATCGGTGGAGGGGTGGCGGGCCTGATCGCCGCCCGAGTCTGCGCCCGGGTCGGACTCAGCGTGACCGTGCTCGAAGCCACCGGTGTGCCGGGCGGAGCACTCGGCAGCCACCAAGTGGCCGGCCTCACCCTCGACAGCGGTGCCGAGAGCTTCGCCGTGCGGCGCGACGCGGTGGCCGAGTTCATCGCCGACCTCGGTCTGTCCGACGAGGTTGTCGCGCCGAACCCCGCCGGCGCGTGGCTGCACCTGCCCGACGACCGCGTGCCGAATGGTTCGGTCAGCGTTCCGCTGCCCAAGGCCGGCGTGCTCGGCATCCCCGGTTCTCCGCTCGCCGACGACGTGCGCCGCGTGATCGGCTGGAGTGGCGCCTGGCGCGCCTACGCGGACCGGCTGATGCCGGTGTTGACGATCGGCCGGGAACACAGCCTGGGTGAACTCGTGCGCAAGCGCATGGGGCGCCGCGTGCTCGAACGGCTCGTCGAACCCGTGACCGCGGGGGTGTACTCGTCCGCGGCCGACGATCTCGAGATCGACGTCGTGGCCCCGGGCCTCAACTCCGCCCTCACGGTGACGGGTTCGCTCTCCGGGGCCGTGCTGTCGTTGCGCTCCGGCGCCCCGGCCGGCTCGAACGTGGCCGGGCTCCGCGGCGGCATGTTCCGGCTCGTGACCGCTCTGGTGGCCGACCTCGTGCACTTCGGCGCCGAGATCGTGACGGATGCCCCGGTCACCGCATTGCAGCGCTCCGGCACCGAGGACGCGCCCACCTGGACGGCCACCTGCGCGGCACCGGACACGGCGGCGGACGCAGACGCGCCGGCAGCCCCGGCGCCGGAGACCACCCTCGACGCCCACTTCGTGATCATCGCGACTCCAGGCGCGCAGGCGCTCGGCCTACTGGCCGGCCTGAGCCCGGCCCATGCGGCGCTCGCCGAACTCGACTGGCCGCAGCCGACGGCGATCGAGCTGGCCACGATCGTCATCGACGCCCCGGAGCTCGACCTGCACCCGCGCGGCACCGGCGTGCTGGTCGCGGCCGCGACCCCCGGGGTCACCGCCAAGGCGCTCACCCACGTGACCGCGAAGTGGGACTGGCTGGCCGAGGCCGCCGGACCGGGCCGACACGTCATCCGTCTGTCCTACGGTCGCGCCGGCCAGGACAGCCCCACCGCCGGTCTTCGCGATGACGAGCTCCTCGCGCTGTCCCTGGCGGACGCCCGCACGATCCTGGGCGTCGACCTCGACGCGACCGCCGTGCGCGGTTTCGCGCGCACGGTCTGGGGCGATGCCCTCTCGCCCGCGACCGTCGGCGCACCCGAGCGGGTCGACCAGGTGCGCGAGGTCGTGGCCGCCACCCCGGGACTCGAACTTACGGGTGCGTGGCTCGCCGGCACCGGCCTGGCCTCGGTGATCCCGGATGCCGTCGCCGCGGCCTCCCGCACCCGGCAGGAGGCCCTCGGCATCTGATCGCCGGGTCACCGGCCGTGCCGACCTGCTCTTATCCCTAATGGGGGATACTCTGAGGGATACGTGCACCTTGAGGAATGGAGTGACAATGCGGGGAAAGCTTCTGTTCATCACGGGTGGACTCGTCGGATACGTCCTCGGCGCGCGCGCCGGGCGCAAGCGCTACGACCAGATCGTGGCCGCGGCAGACAACGTATGGAACGCGCCGCCCGTTCAGCGCCGGGTGAACGAGGCTCGCGACTTCGCGCTCGAGCGGGTCGGGGATGTGCCGTCGGCACTCCTCGAGACCGGCAAGAAGATCGCCTCGGCCCTGCAGTCCAAGGCGTCCAAGACGTCCGGGACCAGTTACACCGTGCCGACGCCGGCGACCGCAGCGCCGACCGCACCGACGACGGTCGCCGACGACACCACCACGAAATAATCACCGCGACACTCCGAACGAAGGGGAAACTGTGAGAAACAGCGAATTCAACCCGAAGAGCCGGAAATCGACGTTCGACCTTCTCGGTGAGCTGCCCGGTCAGATCATCGCCCTGGTCAAGGCCGAACTCGACGCGGCTAAGGCGGAGTTCGCCGGTAAGGCCAAGAACATCGGGCTGGGCATCGGGCTCTTCGTCGGGGCGGCCCTGTTCGCGTTCTTCGCGGCTCTGGTGCTGGTCGCCCTCGCGGTCATCGCGCTCGCCCTCGTCCTGCCGCTCTGGCTCGCGACCCTGATCGTGGCGGTCGCCCTGTTGCTGCTCGCGCTCCTGTTGGGGCTGGTCGGCAGAAACCGGCTGCAGGCTGGAACGTCATCGGATCCGGACGGCGTGACGGAAAGCATCCGTCGCGACGTCGACGCCCTCAAGGGAGTTGGCAAATATGAGCACTGAAGTGAACACGACGACACATGAGGCCGTCCGCGGGAGCGTCGCAGCTGTCACGGTTGAGGCCGTTCCGCGCACCAAGACCGAGTTGCGCGCCGAGGCCGCCCGTGCCCGCGTCGAACTCGCGCAAACGCTCGACGCGATCGAGTACAGGCTCAACGTGCCGAGGCAGTTGCGCGTACGCTCGCGCCTGGCCAACGTGCGCCTGCGCGAACTCGGCGAGAAGAATCCCCTCGCACTGGCCGGCATCGTCCTGGGCGCGGCCACGGCCGCGGTGGGCGCCATCTGGCTCGGTGTCAGGGCCGTGCAGCGCCGCTGAGGCCAACGGAAGCCGGTACCCGACCGCGCAATTTTGGCTCTCGCGGCAAAGGAGTAGAGACTAGTAGTTATGACTCACCCGGCTGCCGGAGAGGCAGTAAACCCACCTCACTCCACCACCTCTGCCGAGACCCACGGAACGACTGACGCGCCAGACGCGTCGCCGCAGGGTTTCACGCTCTTCGCTGTGCTGCGCAAAGATCCGAGCAACCCGGACGACCTCGACGGCCACGATGTGCCCCGAGCCGTCCTGGAGCTCGACGACGTCATCGGTCTGGTTGAGGCCGAGGGCGTCACCGTCCGCGGCTTCTATGACGTCTCCGGGCTCCGCGCCGACGCCGACGTGATGATCTGGACCCACGCACCGGAGGCCGAGACCCTGCAGTGGGCCCACCGCCAGCTGCGTCGTAGCCGCCTCCTCAAAAGCCTCCTGCCGACCTGGAACGCCATGGGCGTGCACCGCGACGCCGAGTTCAACAAGAGCCATGTGCCTGGGTTCCTGCGCGGAGTGGAGCCGAAGGGCTGGCTGACCCTCTACCCGTTCGTGCGCAGCTACGAGTGGTACCTGCTGCCGGAGGCCGAGCGCAGCGCCATGCTCGCCGACCACGGCCGCAAGGGCGCGGCCTTCCGCGGAGCCATCGCCAACACCGTCTCCTCGTTCGCCCTCGGCGACTACGAGTGGCTGCTGCCGATCGAAAGCGACGAGCTCACCGAGCTCGTCGACCTGATGCGCGAACTGCGCAACACCGAGGCGCGCCGCCACGTGCGCGAAGAGGTCCCGTTCTACACCGGCCGCCGCATCTCGACGGCCGAACTGGTGGAGGTTCTGCAGTAATGACTACCTACGATGCCATCCTGCTCGCCGGCTTCGGCGGCCCCGAGGGTCAGGACGATGTGATCCCGTTCCTGCGCAACGTCACCGGCGGGCGCGGCATCCCCGAGGAGCGCCTCGAAGAGGTCGCCAAGCACTACCGCCACTTCGGCGGGGTCAGCCCGATCAACGACCAGAACCGTGTGCTTCGCGCCGCGCTCCAGGCCGAACTCGAACGCCGCGGCATCAACCTGCCCGTGCTCTGGGGCAACCGCAACTGGGCACCCTACCTGCGCGACACCATCAGCGAGGCCAACGACAACGGCCAGACCCGGCTCCTGGCCATCGCCACCAGCGCCTACAGCTCCTACTCCGGCTGCCGCCAGTACCGCGAGGACTTCGCGGCCGCGCTGACCGCGACCGGGCTGGAGGGCGTGGTGCACATCGACAAGGTGCGCCAGTTCTTCGACCACCCCGGATTCGTCACCCCGTTCGTGACCGCCCTCCAGAAGGGGCTCGCGGATGTCGTGGCCCAGGTCCCCGGAATCGACCTGGCCACCGAGGTCGAAATCCTGTTCTCGACCCACTCGATCCCGATGACCGACGCCAACAAGAGCGGCCCGGCCGAGCGCGGCTTCGGCGAGGGCGGCGCCTACGCGGCGCAGCACCTCGCCGTCGCCCAGAAGGTCATGGTCGGGGTGGACACCCCGTGGCAGTTGGTCTTCCAGTCCCGCAGCGGGCCGCCCACCATGCCGTGGCTCGAGCCCGACATCAACGACGCCATCGCGTTGCTGCCGGAGCGGGGCATCCGTGCCATCGTCATCGTGCCGCTCGGCTTCGTCAGTGACCACATGGAGGTCATGTGGGACCTCGACAACGAGGCCACCGAGACCGCCGGGGACCTCGGCCTCGTGTCCGTGCGGGTGCCGACGCCCGGCGTCGACCCGGCCTTCGTGAGCGGGCTCATCGACCTGGTTGAGGAGCGCATGAACGACACCCCCGCCGACGCTCGTCCGCACGAGACCGACCTCGGACCCTGGTACGACGTCTGCCGCCCCGGTTGCTGCGAGAACGTGCGCCTGGGCTTCAAGCCGGCCGTCGCCGGGATGGCTCCGTGAGCCTGATCCGCGTCGGAACCCGTGGCAGCGCGCTCGCCCTGGCGCAGACCACTGCGATTGCGAACCGCATCGCGACCGCGTCCGGCTCCGAGGTCGAAATCGTCACGGTCACGACGCACGGCGACACCTCCCGCGAGTCTCTGTCAAGCTTGGGCGGCACGGGCGTCTTCGCCAGCGCCCTGCGGGAGTCGCTCCTGGCCGAAGAATGCGACGTCGTCGTGCATTCCTTCAAGGATCTGCCGACGGCCGCCTACCCGGGCCTCCGAATCGGCGCCACCCCGAAGCGTGCGGATGCGCGCGACGTGCTGTGCGCCCGCGATGGGCTGAACCTGACCACGCTGCCCGAGGGCGCGCGAGTCGGCACAGGGTCACCGCGCCGGGCCGCCCAGCTGCGATCGCTGCGCCCGGACCTGGACGTCGTGGACATCCGTGGCAACGTGGAGACCCGTCTGAACCGTGTGGCCGAGGGCGACCTCGACGCCGTCGTGCTCGCCGCCGCGGGCCTCAGCCGGCTGGCGCTGCTCGAGTCCGTGGACGGCGAATACCTGGAACTGTCGGATTGGCCGACCGCTCCCGGCCAGGGCGCGCTCGCGCTCGAGGTGCGCGACGGCAAGCTCGACCGTACTCTCGCCACGGCCCTCACTGCGATCAATCACTCGACCAGCCAGACCACCGTCATGGCCGAGCGTCTGGTGCTGGAGCGGCTCGAAGCCGGCTGCGCCGCGCCCATCGGCGCCATGGCCGCGATCGACGACGGGCTCCTGTTCCTCACCGCCACGGTGTACAGCCCGGACGGCTCCCGCAGCGTCGTGAGCTCCCATGCCGCCACCCCCGACTCCCACTCCATTGCGCACCTGGCCGAAGCCGCGCAAGACGTGTCCAACCGTGTTTCGTTTGACCTGCTCGCCGGCGGCGCTGCCGACTTCGCCCCGATCAAGGTGACTTCGTGATGAACTCGCGTTACAAGACAAAAGCCAGCCTCGCCAAGCCGCTCACCGGCTGGCGGGTTCTCGTGCCGCGCGGCGGCCCGTGGGGCGACCACGTCGCCGCCGACCTGCGTTCCAAGGGCGCCCAGCCGATCGTGGCCCCCATGATCAACTTCGCCCCGACCGACGACGCCCCCGCGCTCGAGGCCGCCCTCGCACGCCTCGCGGCGGGCGACTTCGACTGGATGACCGTGACCAGCGCCACGACCGTTGACGTTCTGTCGTCGCACCGTGCCGTCGTGGCCGCGTCCACGCGCATCGCGGCGGTCGGCGAGACAACGGCCGCGGCCCTGATCGCGGCCGGTTACCGGGTCGACATCGTCCCCTCCGAAGACAACTCGGCCCGCGGACTCCTCGAGGAGTGGGAAACGGCCACCTCGGGCCAGGTGCCGCTGCGCATCCTCACTCTCCGCTCGGAAATCGCCAAGCCGCTGCTGACCGAGGGGCTGCGCCGGATCGGCCACGACGTCGAATCGGTCGTCGCATACCGCACCATCGGCGTCCCGGTCGACCAGCGCGTCGTCGCGGACGTCGCGGCCGGCACTGTCCAGGCCCTGCTCGTCACCTCCGGAAGCGTGGCGCAGCAGGTGCAGGACCAACTCGGGCCGATCCCCGAATCGACCGTGGTGGCCTGCATCGGGCCGCGCACGGCGCGGGATGCGGCGGCCATCGGCCTGCGCGTCGACGTCGTGGCCGACTCGCCCAGCGCCGAGTCCTTGATCCAGGCCCTGGTGCACGTCGCCCAATCCCGCTGACGGTTCGCGCACGCCCGGCCCGGCGACGTAGGGTTGACGGGTGATAAACCCCGTCATCCGCCCGCGACGGTTGCGCACCACTCCCGCGCTCCGTCGCCTGGCCAGCGAAATCCGTCTGCACCCCTCCGAATTGGTTCTTCCGATGTTCGTGCGGGAGGGCAGCGGCGACCCGATGCCGATCCAGTCGATGCCCGGGGTGGTTCAGCACACCATTGACAGCGCCCGGCGGGCGGTGACCGAGGCCGCGGGAGCGGGCATCGGCGGCGTCATGCTCTTCGGGGTGCCGACCGTGCGCGACGCCGTCGGCTCCGGGGCGACCGATCCCGACGGCATCCTCAACGCCGCCACCCGCGCGCTGGCCGACGAGGTCGGCGACGCCCTCGTCGTGCAGACCGACCTCTGCCTCGACGAGTTCACCGACCACGGCCACTGCGGATTGGTCGGCGCAGACGGCAGCGTCGACAACGATTCCACCCTCGAGCGCTACTGCGACATGGCGCTCGTGCAGGCGGCCTCCGGCTCGCAGCTGCTCGGCCTGAGCGGAATGATGGACGGCCAGGTTGCCGCCGTGCGCCAGGCGCTCGACCAGAACGGCTACGTCGATACGGCCGTGCTCGCCTACTCGGCCAAGTACGCCTCGGCCTTTTACGGTCCCTTCCGCGACGCGGTGGAGTCAACCCTCGACGGTGACCGGCGCAGCTACCAGCTCGACCCGGCGAACCGCCGGGAGGGCGTGCGCGAGGCCCGGCTCGACATCCAGGAGGGCGCCGACATCGTGATGGTGAAGCCCGCCGGCAGCTATCTCGACGTGCTCGCCGAGGTCGCCGCCGTCAGTGACGTTCCGGTCTGGGCTTACCAGGTATCCGGTGAATACGCGATGATTGAGGCCGCAGCCGCCCACGGCTGGATCGACCGCCGCCGGGCCGTCGAGGAGTCCGTGCTCAGCATCCGTCGCGCCGGAGCGGACGCCGTGCTCACCTACTGGGCGGTCGAACTGGCCACCTGGTTCAACGAAAGACAGGCCCGATGATGTCCCGCAACGACGATCTCTTCGCCCGCGCGCAGCGCGCCATCCCCGGCGGAGTGAACTCACCCGTTCGGGCCTTCCGGTCGGTCGGGGGTACCCCGCTGTTCCTGGTGAAAGCGAAGGGCGCCTATGTCACCGACTCGGACGGGCGTGAATACGTCGACCTGGTCAGCTCCTGGGGCCCGGCCATCCTCGGCCACGCCCACCCGGAGGTCGTGCAGGCGGTGCAGGATGCCGCCGCGCTCGGCCTGTCCTTCGGTGCCTCTACGCCCGGTGAGACCATCCTGGCCGAACTGATCGAGGAACGCGTCGGCGCGGTCGAGAAGCTGCGCCTGGTCTCGACCGGCACCGAGGCCACCATGACGGCCATCCGTCTGGCCCGCGGTTTCACCGGTCGCGACCTGCTGATCAAGTTCGCCGGGCATTACCACGGTCACTCGGACGGACTGCTGGCTCAGGCAGGGTCCGGCCTGGCCACGTTGGCCCTGCCCGGCTCGGCCGGGGTCACGGCAGCGACGGCCGCGCAGACCCTCGTGCTGCCGTACAACGACCTGGATGCCGTACGAGTCGCCTTCGAGGCGCACCCGGGCCGGATCGCCGCCGTGATCACCGAGGCGGCGGCGGCGAACATGGGTGTCGTGGCTCCCGACGCCGGCTTCAACGCCGCGCTCACCGCCCTCGCGCACGAGCAAGGCGCGCTCCTGATCATCGACGAGGTCCTCACCGGCTTCCGGGTGCATCCGGCCGGCTACTGGGGACTGGACACCGTGGGCCAGGGGCAGGCGGACTACACGCCGGACCTGTTCACCTACGGCAAGGTCATCGGCGGAGGCCTGCCGGTGGCGGCCCTCGGCGGTCGCGCCGACGTGATGGACTTCCTGGCTCCAAACGGCCCGGTCTATCAGGCCGGCACGCTCTCCGGGAACCCGGTGGCGGTCGCCGCCGGCATCGCCACCTTGCGGGCCCTGGACGAGAGCGTCTACGAGCGCATCGACGCCACCGCGCTGCTGCTCTCCGAGGCCGTCTCCGCCGCCTTCTCGGCCGAGGGCGTCGCGCACAGCGTGCAGCGGGCCGGCAACCTGTTCAGCTTCGTATTCGGTGCCGAAGCCGCCGCCAGCGCGCCTCGGAACTACGCTCAGGTGCAGCGCCAGGAGACGTTCCGCTACGGTCCGTTCTTCCACTCCATGCTGGATCAGGGCGTTTCGCTGCCGCCGTCCGTGTTCGAGGCCTGGTTCGTCTCCAACGCCCACGACGAGAGCGCGGTCGGCTGGATCCTTGACGCCCTCCCTGCCGCAGCGAAGGCCGCGGCCGCCGCGACCCCGCAGGTGTGACCCGCAGGTGTGACCCGTACACCCGGGAGTTATTCCTTTGTGAGGTTCCGACAGGTGGATTTCGTCCCGGAACAGGCAGACTAGACGCATGGCTTCCCTCCGCGTTCACCCTGACCGGCTTGAGATCCACCTCACGAAAGCGGAGAAGACCCTCGCCCTGCGGCGCGAGGACATCGTCGTACCGCGCGGGAACATCCGTTCGGTGACGATCACGGATGACCCGTGGATCTGGATCCGCGGGATCCGTTCTCCCGGGGTGGGCCTGCCGCTGGTGGTCGCGGTGGGCACCTGGAAGTTCCGCGGCGGCAAGGACTTCCTGGCGATCAAGCGCAAGCGCCAGGCGGTCGTGATCGACCTCATTGACGACGAGTTCTCCCGGGTGATCCTGACCACCAACCACGCCCCGGACCTGATCGCGTCGCTCAAGCTCGGCGGTTGACCGTCCCACTGGTCGAGCACGTCCGCTGTCGAACCGATTCGACGGAGATTTTACCGATTCCGGACTGAGACGGATGTTTAGGGCCTGTTTTGAGCAAAATCTCCGCTCCCCTGCTGTATCCGTCGAATTCGTTCGGGACGACGTTGAGCGGCAGCGGCAGCCGCAGCCGCAGCCTCGGAGTCGCGTGCTAGCGGCGCACGTCGACGACGGTTCGACCGTGCATGGTGCCCGCGAGGATGCCCGCGGCGGCATCGAAGCTCGCCTCCAGCGGGATCACCTGGGTGAGGTGGTCGAGCAGGCCCAGGTCGAGGTCCGAGGCGAGGCGCTGCCAGGCCTCCTCGCGCTGGGCGAGCGGAGCCTCGACCGAATTGATCCCGATCAGGCTGACGGCGCGCAGGATGAAGGGCATGACCGTGGCCGGAAGGTCGGCCCCCTGGGCCAGGCCGCAGGAGGTGACCACTCCGCCGTAGTTCGTCTGGGCGAGGACGTTGGCGAGGGTGGCGCTGCCGACCGAATCGACGGCCCCGGCCCAGCGCTGGCCCTGCAGCGGTTTGCCGGCCTCGCTGAGGGTGCGGCGATCGACGAGTTCGACGGCACCGAGCCCGCGCAGGTAGTCCCCGAGCTCATCGATGCGGCCGGTTGACGCGTGCACCTGGAAGCCGCGGGCGGCGAGCAGTGCCACGGCGACGCTGCCGACCCCGCCGGCAGCGCCGGTCACGAGCACGGCACCGGACTCCGGCGTGACCCCACCCCGTTCGAGGCCGAGCACGGACAGCATGGCGGTGAACCCGGCCGTGCCGATCGCGGCGGCCCGCACGGCGCTGATACCGTTCGGCAGCCGCACCAGGGAGCCCCCCGACACGCGGGCCCGTTCGGCCAACCCGCCGTGGTGCGTCTCGCTCAGACCGGCCCCGTTGAGGATGACCTGGTCTCCGGCCGACCAGCGCGGGTCGGCGCTCTGCTCGACCGTTCCGACCAGGTCGATCCCGGCGACCAGGGGCCAGGCGCGCACGACCCCGGGGCGGCCCATCAGGGCGAGCCCGTCCTTGTAGTTGATGCTTGAGTACTCGACCGCGATGGTGACGTCGCCGGCCATCAGGAAGCCGTCGTCAACCACGCGAATGGCCGCGCTCTGCGTCTTCCGGCCCTCGGCATTTTCGATGCGGTCGACGACGATGGCCCGGAACTCAGTCTCAATACCCATGCGTCGAGACTACGCGGGCGTTCGGGTCAGGTGTTCAGGTGACGTCGCGCTTCCAGCTGACCGCATAGCCGATCACGGTCGCGGCGAGCATGTAGGCCAGGAGGACGAGCCCGCCCTGCCACCACTCGAGCAGCGCCGCCGGGGTGCCTCCCGGCGCGGCGAGGGTGAAAAAGCTCGCGCCGACCAGGGCATCGGAGGCGGCCCCCGGCAGGTAGTTGCCGATCCCTCGCGTCACGTCGGTGAACAGGGATGCGAAGCGCAGCAGCGGTTCGACGAACTGGGTGAAGGCGAGCACGATGACGATCGACGCCACTTGGCTATGCACGAGCACGCCGAGGCCCACACCGATGGTCGACCAGATGGCCATGGCGAGCACCGTGCGGCCGATCAGCGCCCAGGTAGCGCTATCGGCCAGCAGCGGGTCGACGTCGAACGCGTTGATGACGAGCGCGCCGACGCCGACGGATGCGAGCAGCGCGACGACCCCGAAGACCGCGCCGACCACGAAGAGAGCGATCGTCTTGGCCCCGAGCACCTGGGCCCGCCGGGGATTGGCGAGGAACGTGGGGGTGAGGGTCTGGTGCCGGAATTCGCCCGTGGTGGCGAGGGCCCCGAGCAGAACCGGGAAGACATAGCCGACGGATGACGCGAAGCTGTAGATCAGGGGTGGGAGGCTGCCGAACCCGGCGAGTCCCTGGGATCCGGTACCGGCGGCATCCGGGCTGATCGCGCCGCTCTCGATCCCCGCGAACAGCGCCGAGAGGCCGCCGGCGAGCAGGGCGATATAACCGAACATGACCGCGGCGAGGACCCACCACAGGCGCGTTGTGCCGAGCTTGGCGAACTCGGCACCGAGGGCGCGGCTGAAGGACGTCATCGCGACTCGCCTCCGTTTCCGTTTGCGTGGCCGTTCACGAGGGCGAGGAATGCCTCCTCGAGCCCCTTCCTCTCCCGGTGCAAAGCGCTGAGTTCCACGCCGGCCGAGAACGCGATGTGGCCGATCAGGGCCGGGTCGGGCGCAGCGGCGAACAACCCGGTGCGCCCGGTGGAAAACTCGATGCCGGCCTGGCTGAGGGCGGCCTCAAGAGCAGTGCGGTCGGGGGAGTCGACCAGGATGCGCGGCGCCGCCTCGGTCTCGAGGCTCGACAGGGTGCCTCGGTGCACGAGGGCTCCGTCGGCGATGATGATCACGTCGTCGACGCTCTGCTGCACCTCGGAGAGCAGGTGGGAGCTGACCAGGACCGTGCGCCCCTCGTCGGCCATGGTGCGAAGGAAGCCGCGGATCCATTTGATCCCCTCCGGGTCGAGCCCGTTGATCGGCTCGTCCAACACGAGCACGCCGGGGTCGCCGAGCAGGGTGAAGGCCAGGCCGAGCCGCTGCCGCATGCCGAGCGAGAAGCCGCCGACACGCTGGGCGCCGTGTGCGCCGAGGCCGACCGTGTGCAGCACCGCGTCGATGCGGGCGGAGGGCAGCCCCGCCGCGACGGCGTAGACCGCCAGGTGGTTCCGGGCACTGCGGCCGGGATGGAAGCTGGCTGCCTCCAGGGCGGCCCCGACGGTCTGCAGCGGGCGCGGCAGGTCACGGTAGCGGATGCCGTCGATGGTGGCCGTGCCGGACGTGGGCGCGACCAGCCCGAGCAGCATGCGCAGCGTGGTGGTCTTTCCGGCGCCGTTGGGGCCGAGAAAGCCGGTGACCCGGCCGGGCTCCACGGTGAAGGACAGGTTGTCCACCGCGGTGACGTTGCCGAACGTCTTGGTGATGTTGCTGAACTCGATGACCGCGCCGACCGGCATCCGTTCCCCCTTCGTTGCTGGTAGTCCCGCGCTGATAGTCGATCTCTGGGATCTGGTTCCAGCCTAGGGGCGGAGACGACCGGGTCAGGTGACGCGGAGGAAGACGCTCAGTGCGGCGAGCAGCCGGGCCACCTCATCGACGGTGTTGTAGGGGGCGAGGCCGATCCGCAGGCCGCCACGGTCGCCGAGTCCGAGGTGCCGGGAGGCTTCGAGGGCGTAGAACGAGCCGGCGGGGGCGAGGATGCCCTGCTTGCACAGGTGGCGGGACGCATCCGCGGTGTCGTGGCCGGTGAACGTGACCAGCACGGTGGGTGTGCGCACGGCAGCCCTCGAGTGCAGTCGCGCCCCCGGCAGCTCCGCCAGGCCGGCCTCCAGTTTGCCGCGCAGGGTCTCCTCGTGGTGTTCGAGAGCCTGGGACGAGCGGATCAGGCGCTCCCGCCGAGAGGCCCCGGCCGGCGCGGCGTCGCCGAGGCCGGCGAGGAATTCGACGGCAGCCGTGACCCCCGCCATCGTCTCGTAGGGGAGCGTGCCCAGCTCGAAACGCTCGGGCACCTGGTCGCTCGAGGGCACCAGCTTGTCGGGATATATCGTTTCGAGCAGCGCGGGCGCGGAAGCGAGAATCCCGCAGTGCGGACCGAAGAACTTGTAGGCCGAGCAGACGAAGAAGTCCGCTCCCAGCGCCGCGACGTCCACCGACGCGTGCGGCGTGTAGTGCACGCCGTCGACGTAGAGGAGCGCGCCGACGGAATGTGCGAGCCGGGCGATCGCCGCCACGGGCGGGCGGGTGCCGATCAGGTTGGAGGCGGCGGTCACGGCTACCAGCCGGGTGCGCTCGCTGAGGACCGCGGCGATGTCCGGGACGCTCAGCTCACCGGTGGCCGGGTCGAAGTCCGCCCAACGCACCGTGGCGCCGGCCCGGTCGGCGGCCTGCATCCACGGGCGGATGTTCGCGTCGTGGTCGAGCCGGGTGACCACGACCTCGTCGCCCGGGCCCCATCCGGCGGACAGGGCGTTCGCCAGGTCGTAGGTCAGCTGCGTGGCGCTGCGTCCGTAGACGATTCCGCGTTCTTCGGCGCCGAGCAGATCCGCCATGGCGCTCCGGAACCCGGTGACGGCGTCCTCCGCGTTCTGCTGGGAGGTACTTCCGGTTCCCCGGATCGAGAGCGGACCGGTCAGGGTCGACGCGATCGCGGAACCGACCGCCAGGGGGGTCTGGGTGCCGCCCGGGCCGTCGAAGAAGGCCGTGCCGGTGGCGAGGGCGGGAAAGCTGGGTCGGATCGTCTGCGCATCAAAGGTCACAGTGCATCCAATCACAGCCCCGCCTCCTGCCCCGGGGAAGTAGCATGTCGGCATCTGCGAGAGGGCGCACCGCGGCCGGTCAGGCCCGGGTGTGCGCGTCAGCGTGGGCGGTGGCGTGGGCCGCGCACGCCGGGGCCTTGGCAGCGACGCAGCCCGGGCAGACGACGAGCTGTTCCCGGCAGGAGGGATCTCGGCAGTTGAGCAGGTTCTTCGTCGGTTCACCGCACACCAAGCAGCGCCCGATCACGGCGGTGTGGTCGCTGAAGTCCAGCGACATCCGCTGGTCGAAGACGTAGAGCGAACCGTTCCAGAGGCCGTCGTCGCCGAAGGCCTCGCCGTAGCGCACGACGCCGCCGTCAAGCTGGTAGACCTCGCCGAAGCCGCGCTCCTTCATCAGGGAACTGAGCACCTCGCAGCGGATGCCGCCGGTGCAGTAGGTGACGACGGGCTTGTCCTTGAGGTGGTCGTACGTGCCGCTCTCCAGCTCAGCCACGAACTCGCGGGTGTTGGCGACATCCGGCACGATCGCGTTCTGGAAGCGGCCGATCTCGGCCTCGAACGCGTTGCGGCCGTCAAAGAAAACGACCTCGTCGCCTCGCTCACCGACGAGGGCGTGCAGCTCGGCCGGGGAGAGCTTGGCGCCGCCGCCGACCACGCCGCCGGCGTCGACGCGCAACTCGCCGGGTGCGCCGAAGCTCACGATCTCATCCCGCACCTTCACGACCAGCCGGGGGAAGTCGAGGCTCAAACCCTGCTCATCGAGCCCGGTGCCCTCGCTCCACTTGACGTCGAGATTCTTGAACGGGGCGTAGTCCCGAGTCTTGCGCAGATAGCGCTTGATCGCGGGAAGATCGCCGCCGACGGTGCCGTTGAGGCCGTCGGTGGAGATCAGGATTCGCCCGCGCAGGCCCAGCGATTCGCACAGGTCTCGCTGCCAGAGACGCACGGCCTCGGGGTCGGCCAGCGGGGTGAAGACGTAATAGAGCAGGATCTTCGGAATAGCCACCGCGCCATTTTACCGAGTTCGCCAGCTGGTAATCGGCTGATATCCGGGTGGGTGCCTGGGTGGGGGGCGCGGGCCGGGTGGCCGGCTGGCTAAGCTTCTGGCAACCAATTGGAGGCCCAATGGCCCAGAACGATCCTCTCGCCCGGTTCGGCGCTGTACCGCTATTCACGCTGACGAGCACGGACATGACCGACGGAGTGCCCCTCACCGCGGCGCAGTACGGCACCGGCTCCGGCGGCCGGAACCTGTCCCCGCACCTGGAGTGGTCGGGATTCCCGGCCGACACGAAGAGTTTCGCGGTGACCCTGTACGACCCGGACGCTCCGACCGGGTCCGGATTCTGGCATTGGGCGGTCGTCAACCTGCCGGCCGACTGCGTGGCCCTGCCCGCAGACGCCGGCGCTCCGGGCGGCCGGCTGCTGCCGAGGGGTGCCGTGACCCTGCCCAATGAAGGCCGTCAGTCGGCTTTCGTCGGCGCGAGCCCTCCGGCCGGCACCGGCACGCACCGGTACCAGTTCATCGTGCACGCGGTCGACGTGGCCCGGCTCGACATCGACCCGGACTCCACGCCGGCCGTGCTGGGGTTCAACCTGCACTTCCACACCCTGGCGCGCGCGGTGCTCGAGGCCACGGGTGTGCACGGAGGAGCCGCCCACAACCCCTGAGCTGAGGTCTTCCGAGGTTGTCCACGGGCGACAAGGCGGCGCTGACGGAGTACGCGGCCAGCCAGGCGGTCGACGGCATGATCGTCGTCAACGCGAACTACCGGATGGCGACGCGCTTCCAGCTGAAGCACATGTTGGACGACGGCAACGAGGTGTTGCGCTGGGTGGCCCGCCACATCGAGGAGTTCGGCGGGGATCCCCACCGGATCGTGCTCGAACATCGCCGACATCTAGGTGATGTTCGAGCGCGGATTCGTGCTGAGCCTGAATCTTCTGCGGATGCTGCTGCCGGAGCGCGGCCGCGGGGTCGTGCTGCGTACCGCGGCCCGGTTCATGTCCCCGATCGAGTGGCTCGAGCGTGGGTTCCCGCCGGTGTTCGTGACCACCTCGGAGCGTGACCACTTCTACCGGGCAAACCTCAATTTCATCGCTGCGCTGCGCCGGCGCTCCATCGCGGTCGACGCGCTGATCTACGACCGGAAGCAGACCAACACGCGCCACACCTGGCAGCATGACGCCGCACATCCGGAATCGCAAGAGGTCTACCGACGCCTGGGTGCCTTCGTGCGCCGCGTCGCCGGGGTGCCGCTCGCGGCCGTCGCAACCGTCGCAACCGTCGCAACCGTCGCAACCGTCGCAACCGTCGCAACCGTCGCAACCGTCGCTTAGAACGTTCATGGCGCACCCTGTGGAAGCCGGCGCATGTTCTACGGTCCGCCAGCTTCCACCGGGTGCGCCGCGACCAATGCGGGCCGCAGAGAAACCTTCGGACATCGGCTCACCGGGTCCGACAGGCCCGACTTTCGGGGCCGATATCGGAACCGCGGTCGACCACCGGGGGCAAGGTCAGGCTTGGGCGCCCGTGGCGGTGAGCACGCCGCCGAGGCCGATCATCATGACGCCGCCGCCCGCGGAGAGGTGCTCCATGCGGCGGGGGGACGAGGCGAACCAATCGCGGGCCGAGCCTGCCGCGAGGGCCCACACGCTGTCGCCGAGCAGGGCAAGCAGCACGAACACAAGGCCCAGGGTCAGCAGCTGAAGCGGGACGGCCCCGGCCGAGTAGTCCACGAACTGGGGCAGCACGGCCACGAAGAACACGATCGACTTGGGGTTGCTGATCCCCACGACCGATCCCTCGGCCAGCAGGCGCCACTTCGTCTTCGGCACGCTGCTCAGACCGATGCTCCGGGCGGCCGCGTGCCGGTGCCGGATGGCCTGCACGCCGAGGTAGACGATGTACGCGGCGCCGGCGAACTTGATCGTCGTGAACACCACGATCGACCCGGTCACGATTGCGCCGAGGCCCAGCGCGACGGCCGCGACCACCGGGATCAGCCCGAGGGCGTTGCCGAGCACGCTCAGCAGGCCGCCGAGGCGTCCGAGCGCCAGGGACCGCCCGATCACGAACAGCACGGTGGGTCCGGGCAGCACGATCAGGGCGACGGATGCCAGCGCGAACGTCAGCAGGTTGGGCAATGGGACCATATACGAAAGGTTAACCCGGCCGGGAGTCCGGGGCATCCGCTGTCGCGAGTGTGCCTGGTCCGGTCGAGAGTGACCCGCGGAACGGGCACGCTCAACCGGAGGCACTGTGGTAATCGTGCAGGTTCCGGTCGTGCGGGCCCGGATGCTTGTGGCTCGCGGCAGCAGAATGCGCCCCGGCACCGCCGGTGGCTAGCCTCTCAAGATGCACATGCTCTGGCGCACCCTCCTGCACTCCGTCCTCTCCCGCTTCGGCCCGCGCCTGGGCCACTACGACGTGGCCAGCACCCGGTTCATCACTTTGCTGACCGACCAGGACATCCTTCGGCATATGAACAACGGCGTATACCTGTCGATCATGGACATCGCCCGCTTCGACATGCTGCACCGTACCGGCATCTGGGCGATCTTCCTGAAGCGCGGCTGGTACCCGGTGGTGGTGTCGGAGACGATTAGTTTCCGCAAGTCGCTGACCCTCGGCCAGAAGTTCACGGTGGAGTCGCGCATCCTGGGCTTCGACGAGAAGGCCGTCTACGTGGAGCAGCGGTTCGTGCGGCCGGACGCTGACGGAACCCCGGAGATCTACGCGCAGGGCTTCATCCGCGGACGGTTCCTGAAGCGCAGCGGAGGGGTCGTGGGCATTGACGAGCTCGTCGACGCCGTGGGCGCGGTGCCCGAGGACGTGACGGTGCCGGCCTGGCTGCTCGAGTGGAGCGCGGATGTCGCGATGCCCGCCACCCGCGCCGCCGCCCCCAGCCACTGGACCTGAGTGGGAGCGCCACGCGCCGTGTCTGCCGTGTCAGCCGAGCCCGGGGTCCTGCGGCACCCTCGCCCGTAGCCCGAACGAATTCGACGGAGATTCTGCCCGAATCAACCCGAAACAGTACGGAAATGCAGTTTTGCCCGAGAATCTCCGCCGAATTGGTTCGACGCCGGGCCTGGCGTGGCGCCTGTGCTGACCAGCGTCCACGCGGGGCGATCAGCTCTGATCCTCCGCGAGCGACACAACCAATCGATCAGGACTAGACGGTGGGTTCGGTGGCCTTCTTGGGCGGGATGAGCTCACTGTAGTACTCGACGTGGGGCTTGTAGTGGGTCCGGGCGGGTATCGGCTGGCCGGTGCGCGCCGCAACGAGACGGTCGAAGTAGTAGTCCCAGAACGGGCCGACGGTGGCGGCCTCCGCGGCGGAGTGCAGGCGCTGGCCGAAGGTGAGGGTGGTCATCCCCGCCCCCTCGACGAGGTGCAGAATCACGTGCCGGGCGGCGGCACCCTCGCCGATGTCGGCGGTGAACCGCTTCGGCGGGATGCACTTGATAATGCTCACGTACTCCCACTCGGCATCCGCTTCGTCCAACTTGAATCGCACGGCGCCGGTCTCGGGAGCGCCCGTGTAGGTTCCGATCCAGCCGTGGAGACCGGCGGACCGGCTCACGCTCGCCCACACGTCGTCCTTCGACGCGCTGAAGAGCCGGTCGAGCATGAGGTACAGACCGTCTTCGCGATAGGCAAGGCGTCCGGTTGGCTTGAATGACATGCGAACCTCCACGGTGAGTGAGGCACGGGCCTCAGTACAAAACTATGCCCTTCTCCGGGCGGGGATCAACAGCCACGCCCTCCGGCCGGGACCCGGCGCCTACCCCTCGAGCACCGCCATCGCAGCATTGTGACCGCCGATGCCGCTGACGCCGCCGCCTCGTCTGGCGCCCGCCCCACAGATCAGAATCCGCGGATGCTCCGTCGCCACCCCCCAACGCTCGGCCGCGGTGGATCGCGGCGCGTCGTCCTCGAGGAACGGCCATTCCAGAGGACCGTGGAAGATGTTGCCGCCGGGGAGGTTGAGGGCGTGCTCCAGGTCGAGCGTGGTCTTCGTCTCGATGCAGGGCCGGCCGGCGGCATCGCTCAGCAAGAGGTCCTCGATGGGTTCGGCCAGAACGGAATTCAGCGACGCCAAAACGGCGGCTTGCAGCCGGTCGCGGCTGACGTCGTTGTTCTCCTCGGTGAGCCAGCGGTGCGGGGCGTGCAGCGCGAACACCGTGAGGGTCTGCGCGCCGGCGGCGACGAGCTCGGGGGAGAGGATGCTCGGGTCGCTGAGCGAGTGGCAGTAGATCTCGCAGGGCAGCAGCTCGGGGAAGCCGTCGTGGTCGGCCTGGTCGTAGGCGCTCTCCAGCTGCGTCAGGGTCTCGTTGATGTGGAAGGTGCCGCCGAACGCGGCCTCGGGGGACACGTCCTCGTCGCGCAGCAGCGGCAGTCGGCGGAGCAGCAGGTTCACCTTGACCTGCGCGCCCTCCGGTTTGGCGTCGGGCCCCGCGCTCGGCCCGGCACTCGGGCCGGCACCCGGCTCGACGTCGGGGCGCACGGATGCCGGCGCGGCCTCGCCGAGGAGACCCCGCAGCACCCACGGGGCGACGTTGGCGAGCACGTGCCGGCCCTGAACGACCCGCAGGGCGCCGCCGTGCCGGTAGCTCACCTCGCCCTCCGGCGTGACGCCGGTGACCTCGGCCTCCGTCACGATCCGGGCGCCGGCCTGCCGGGCGGCCTTCTCCAGCTCGCCGGAGACGGCGCCCATGCCGCCGACCGGCACGTCCCAGTCCCCGGTCCCGTTGCCGATGACGTGGTACAGGAAGCAGCGGTTCGCGTCGAGCTCCGCGCTGTCCAGCGACGTGAAGGTGCCGATCAGGCCGTCGGTGGCGACCACCCCGCGCACGAGGTCGTTCTGGAAGCGATCACGGAGCGCGCCGCCGAGCGGCCGCTCGAAGAACTGCTCCCAAAGCATGTCGTCTCCGAGCAGGGTCCTGGCCTCCGAGCGCGTGGGCAGCGGCTCGCAGACGGTGGGGAAGAGCGCCCGGGCAACGCTCTCCGTGTCACGGTAGAAGGCATTCCAGGCAGAAAAATCGGCGGCCGCGCCGACCCGGTCGAAGCTGGCGCGGGTGGCCGGCTCGTCGCCGCGGTCGACCAGGAGTCCGGTTCGGGTGTCGGCCGGATCGGGGGTGTACGAGGAGTACCGGCGCCGGGCCAGCCCGATCTCGAGACCGAGTTCGTCGATGATTCGCTGCGGCAGCAGGCTGACCAGGTAGGAGTAGCGCGAGAGCCGCGCGTCGACGCCGGGGAAGGCCGGGGCGGAGATGGCCGCGCCTCCGACGTGTTCGCCTTGCTCGAGTAGGAGAACGCTTTTGCCGGCCAGGGCCAGATAGGTGGCGGCCGTCAGGCCGTTGTGTCCGCCGCCGATGATCACGACATCGTGTGTGGGTTCGCTCATGCACCGAGACTACTCAGGAACCGAGACCAGCCCGGGGCGTCGGGCCCGCGCAGCTTGCCCGCCCGGCCGGGTCAGTCGGCACGTTCGAGCGCGCCGAGCTCGTCGGCGTCGCCACTCATCGACCAGGTGCCGACGAGCCGGTTGCAGCCGTCGGTGCCGGTGGAGCATCCGGTCAGGCCCAGCGCGAGGGCGACGGCGGCGAAGGCGACGGCGGCGAAGGCGAGCACGGCGCTTGGCTTCGTCATGGTGGGGCTCCGTTCACGGGTGTCGACGCGAGCCGCCGGACGCGCCCGTTCAACGATCAAAGCCGGGGAAGGTCAGCCTGTCACCGGGGCGGCTACCAGTTCCACGGCGCGGGCCAGGGCGTCGCGCACGGCGAGCACGCCCGGTCGGCTGGCACTCGAGCGCCGGGCCGAGGAGAAGACGGTGCGGAGCGGCCCGCCAGGCAGCTCGACACCGCGAACGGTCGGCATCTTCCCGGCCCAGATCAAGTCCGGCAGGATGCCGACGGCATTGCCGGATTCGATCAGGCGGATGTGCGCGATCAGGTCGGCCGTCTCGAACCTCACGTCGGGCTCGAATCCCGCCGACCGGCAGAGCTGGGTCGCCCAGTGCCGTGAGGCGGTTCCCTCCGGCTCCATCACCCAGGGCAGATCGGCGGCGTCGGCGAGCGACGCTGCCGCCGCGCGGCCGCCGCGCGAGGGCGGAACGGCCAGCCGGAGCGCATCCGTCGCCAGGTTCACACGGTCCAGGTCAGGCCAGTGCACCCGGGTGTGCCCGGGATACTGTTCGGCGAGCACGAGGTCGAAATCGCGCGCAGACACCTCGAACAGGCCGCGCTCCGGCTCGCGCTCGGTGACCTCGACCCGCAGCTCGGGGAACTCCTCGGCGAGCAACGTGAGGGCCTGAGGGATGAGGGCGTGCGCCGCGGACTGGAACAGGGCCACGCGCACCGTGCCGGACACGGTCGTCAGCGACGCGGTCATCTCCGCCTCGGCCAGTTCCAGCCGTTCGAGCAGGTAGGTCGTGTGCAGCACCAGAACCTCGGCCTGCGGGGTGAGCCGCACCCGGCGCCCGACCTTCTGCAACAGGGAAACCCCGGCCTCTTTCTCCAGTAGCGCGAGCTGCTGCGACACGGCGGACGGGCTGTAAGCGAGGGCCTCGGCGACTCCCGCCAGTGTGCCGCGGATCTTGAGCTCGTGCAGCAGACGCAGTCGGCGCACATCCAGCATCCGTCACCCTCCTCGATCGTCTCAATACTGATCATAAATGCTAATCAATATCGATCATAAAGATTCGCTTTTGCTAAAGGAATGGAAACCTCACACTGAGATCAGCCGTCCGCCGTGAACGAAAGAACTAGCCTCGTGACCATGACCAACTCCACTCCATCCGTGCAGCACGATCTCAGCGCCGATGTGGTCGCCCTCGTGCAGAAGTGGCTCGCCGAGAGCGCCACGATCCCCGCCGACCTGTCGGCCCAGCGCCTCGCCGGCGTGCTGAAAGACCCGAACGGGCTCGACTTCACCGTGGGCTTCGTCGACGGCGTCATGCGCCCGGAAGACCTCATGGTCGCCGGCTACAACCTGCAGAAGGTTGCGAAACAGGCGCCCGGCTTCCTGCCCTCCTACCTGCGCGGGGCCATCGGCCTCGGCGGCGTGCTCGGCCCGGTGGTGCCCTGGGTGGTCATCCCCGCTGCGCGAAAGGTGCTGCGCCAGATGGTCGGGCACCTGGTCGTGGACGCCACGCCCGAGAAGCTCGGTCCGGCGATCGCCCACCTGCGCGAGTCCGGCAACCGGCTCAACATCAACCTGCTCGGCGAGGCCGTGCTCGGGGAGAAGGAGGCGCTGCGCCGCCTCGAGGGAACCCGCGCCCTGCTGGCCCGCGACGACGTGGACTACGTCTCGATCAAGGTCTCCTCCATCGCCAGCCAGTTGTCGATGTGGTCCTTCGACGAGGCCGTCGACCGCGTCGTCGAACGCCTGACCCCGCTCTACGAGCTGGCGGCGGGGGGCGGTTCGACCACCGGGGGCGGCTCCACCACCGGGGCCAAGTTCATCAACCTCGACATGGAGGAGTACCGCGACCTCGACCTCACCATCGCGGTGTTCGAGCGCATCCTCGACCAGCCTCAGCTGCTGCACTTGGAGGCCGGCATCGTGCTGCAGGCCTACCTGCCCGACGCCCTCGGGGCCCTGCAGGGTCTTACCCACTGGGCACAGGGCCGCCGGGCCGCGGGCGGAGCCCCGATCAAGGTGCGCGTCGTCAAGGGCGCCAACCTGGCGATGGAACACGTCGACTCGGCCGTGCACGACTGGCCGCTGGCGACCTACTCCACCAAGCAGGACAGCGACACGAACTACAAGCGCGTGCTCGACTGGGCCTTCACCCCGCAGAACACGGATGCCGTCAAGATCGGCGTCGCCGGCCACAACCTCTTCGACGTGGCCTGGGCCCACCTCCTGGCCACGAAGCGCGGCGTGGACGACCGGGTCGAGTTCGAGATGCTGCTGGGCATGGCTACCAGCCAGGCTGAGGCCGTGAGCCGCGACGTCGGCCGCCTCCTGCTCTACACGCCCGTCGTGAACCCGGCCGAATTCGACGTGGCCATCAGCTACCTGATCCGCCGCCTCGAGGAGAACGCCAGCCAGGACAACTTCATGTCGGCGGTGTTCGAGCTGACGAGTTCCCCGCAGCTCTTCGACCGCGAGAAAAAGCGGTTCCTGGCCTCTCTCGCGGGCCTCGACGCGATCGTCCCACAGCCGAACCGCCGCCAGGACCGTACCCAGGTCACCCAGCTCGATGCAGCCGGCCGCGGCGAGGTACCCGCAAGCGAATCCGGCGATGACGAGGATGAATTCGGCGACGAGTCCGGCCTCGGGCTCACCGCAGCCGTGCTCGGGCTCACCCGCGGCTCGGTCGAGAGCCTGCCGCACCCCGGTTTCCACAACGAACCCGACACAGACCCGTCCCTGCCCGCGAACCGGGCCTGGGGTCGTCACATCCTGAGCCGGGTCGAGACCTCCACGCTCGGGCTGGACGCCATCCGTGACGCCCGGGTCAGCGACCCGGCCGAGCTGGACCGCCTGATTGAGGCCGCGGCGGCCTGCGGCGCCGCCTGGGGGCAGCGCACCGGAGCGGAGCGCGCCGCAGTGCTTCACCGGGCCGGGCTCGCGCTCGCCGCGAACCGCGACCGCCTGATCGAGGTGATGGCCGCCGAAACCGGTAAGACCATCGCCGAGGGTGACCCCGAGGTCAGCGAGGCGATCGACTTCGCCCACTACTACGCCGAACGGGCCCGCGACCTCGACGCCGTGCAGGGCGCGATCTTCGTGCCCTCGAAGCTGACCGTGGTCACCCCGCCGTGGAATTTCCCGGTAGCCATCTCCGCCGGCGGCGTGCTCGCCGCCCTCGCGGCCGGCTCCGGCGTCATCGTCAAGCCCGCCAAGCTCGCCCAGCGTTCCGGCGCGGTCATGGTCGAGGCGCTCTGGGAAGCCGGCGTGCCGCGCGACCTGCTCGTGCTCGTGGACCTCGCCGACCGGGAACTGGGTACCCGCCTGATCTCGCACCCGGCCGTCGACCGCGTCATCCTGACCGGGGGCTACGAGACCGCGCAGCTGTTCCGCAGCTTCCGCGAGGACCTGCCCCTCCTGGCCGAGACAAGCGGCAAGAACGCCATCATCGTCACTCCCTCCGCCGACCTCGACCTCGCCGCCGCCGATGTCATCAAGAGCGCCTTCGGGCACGCCGGGCAGAAGTGCTCGGCCGCGAGCCTGGTCATCCTGGTCGGATCGGTCGCCAAATCGGAGCGCTTCATCAGTCAGTTGACGGATGCCGCGACCTCCCTGCGCGTCGGCCGCCCCTCCGACCCGGTCACCCAGATGGGCCCCATCATCGAGCCGGCCGAGGGCAAGCTGCGCCACGCCCTCACCACGCTCGGCGTCGGCGAAAAGTGGCTGGTCGAGCCCCAGCAGCTCGACGAGTCCGGCACCCTCTGGTCGCCGGGCATCCGCACCGGGGTGCTGCCCGGCTCCTACGTGCACCTGACCGAGTTCTTCGGGCCAGTGCTCGGAGTGATGCACGCCCGCGACCTGGCGGAAGCCATCCGTTTCCAGAACGCGGTCGACTACGGCCTCACCTCGGGGCTGCACTCGCTCGACCCGGCCGAGCTGACCGAATGGCTGGACACGATCGAGGCCGGCAACCTCTACGTGAATCGTGGCATCACCGGCGCGATCGTGCAGCGCCAGCCCTTCGGCGGCTGGAAGCGCTCGGCCGTGGGACCGGGCACCAAGGCCGGCGGCCCGAACTACCTGTACGGGTTCGGCAGCTGGGTGAGCGAAGCCGGCCGCAACAGCTCGACGCTCCACCTGCGCGGCCTCGACCAAACCGTCACCGCCCTGATAGAGGCGGCGCAGACCGTGCTCGACTACGCGGACTTCGACGTGCTGCGCCGGTCGGCGCTGAGTGACGCGCTGGCCTGGCGCGACGAGTTCGGCGCGGTCAGGGACGTCTCAGACCTCGGTCTCGAACGCAACCTGTTCCGCTACCGCCCGCTGCCCGTCACCGTGCGCCTGACCGAGGCCGGCACCCTCGCCGACCTGCTGCGCGTGATCATTGCCGCGACCCTGTCGACGGCGTCGTTCGAGGTCTCCAGCGCCATCCCGGTGCCGCCGATGGTGCGCAACGTGCTCGCCGAGCGCGAGATCGCGGTCTCGGTCGAGAGCGACGACGAATGGCTGCAGCGGGCCGAGGCCGGTGGCATCCGCACCAGCCGGGTGCGCCTGATCGGCGGGGACCGCCTGACAGGGGCGCAGGCGGAGGCCTCCCGCCTGGCCCACGCGCTCGGCGGCAGCCCGGACATCGCGGTGTACGCACACCCCGTCACCCAGGCCGGCCGGGTCGAGCTGCTCCCGTTCCTGCGCGAGCAGGCGATCTCGATCACGGCGCACCGCTTCGGCAACCCGAGCACACTCTCCGAGGGGATCATCTAGGGGCCGGGCTGCGGCCCGTGCGACGGCGGTCGACCACAAGGCTAAAATAGGGCTTTGGTGGCCGCAGTCTGCGGTCGACTGCACCAGCAGGAGTGCGGACAACGATCAGGCTTCTGGTGCACAATGATCGAGGCGCGGCTGACCACTGCTGCAATTCGACAGGGGATCCACAGTTGGACGGTAACGCAACGACGACGCACCGCAATGTCGCCCTGCTGTCGGTGGCGACCGAGCTCGCCCCGCAGGTCACGACCTCGGTGGACATCGATCGTCGCCTGCAGCCGGCCCTCAAACGGCTGAAGCTGCCGAGCGGCCTGCTCCAGCGGGTGGCGGGCGTGCACGAGCGCCGCAACTGGGCGCCCGGCCAGGCCTTCGACGACGCGGCCGTCGCGGCCGGCACGCGCGCCCTGGCCGCCGCCGGCATCCAGCCGGGCCAGGTCGGCCTGATGATCAACACCTCGGTGACCCGCAAGCACCTCGAGCCCTCGGTGGCCGTGCGCATCCACCACGGCCTCGGCCTGCCCTCCTCGGCCACGAACTTCGACATCGCGAACGCCTGCCTCGGTTTCGTCAACGGCATGACCCTGGCCGCACAGCTGATCGACTCCGGCCAGGTGCAGTACGCCGTGATTATCGACGGGGAGGACGCCGACGAGATCCAGACCAACACGATCGAGCGCCTCGGCCACCCGGACATCAACCGCAAGGACTTCATGAGCGAGTTCGCGAGCCTGACGCTCGGCTCCGGCGCGGCCGCGGCCGTGCTCGGTCGGGCGGACGCGCATCCGGAGGGGCACCGCATCCTCGGCGGCGTGACCCGCGCCGCCACCGAGTTCAACGGCCTCTGCGTCGGTAGCGTCGACGGCATGTTCACCGACGCCAAGGCGCTGCTCAAGGGCGGCATGGAGCTCGTCGTTTCGGCCTGGACCGAGGCCAAACGCGACTGGAACTGGTCGGGCATGGACCGGTACATCCTGCACCAGGTGTCGGATGTGCACACCGACGCGATCGTGAAGGCGACCGGGCTGGACCGCAGCCGGGTGCCGCTCACCTACCCGCTGTACGGCAATGTGGGGCCCGCGTCGATCCCGATCACCCTGGCCGAGGAAGCCGCGCGGCTCAGGACCGGCGACCGGGTGCTGCTGATGGGCGTCGGCAGTGGCCTGAACACGGCCATGATGGAACTCGCCTGGTGAAGCGCGGCTCTGCCCCCGTGTCCTACCGTCTGCCGCGCGCCGCGGCGACGCCGGCGCCCGCGTCCCTGCCGCCGGCCGGCTTGTCGGGGCTCGATGCCGCGTTCTCGCGCCTGGTGCCGGTCGTGTCGACCGCCTCCGGGCATCCGGTCACCCGCACCTGGCACCTGCTCGACAACGCGGAGCGTCTCGCCGAGCTGGGCGTCACCCCCGTGGGCACGGTGCTCTGCGTGCACGGTAACCCCACCTGGTCCTACCTGTGGCGCGAGTTCGTCACGGCGGCGACGGATGCGGCCTGTCACGGCGGCGAGGCCTGGCGCGTCATCGCCGTCGACCAGCTCGAGATGGGCTTCTCCGAGCGAAGCGGCGCGGTGCGCCCGCTCGCCACGCGCGTGCGGGACCTGGGCGAGCTCACCGACACCCTCGGCCTGGCCGGCCCGGTGGTCACCTTCGGTCACGACTGGGGCGGGTCGATCTCGCTCGGCTGGGCCGTCGACCACCCGGACGTGCTCGCCGGGGTCATGCTGCTGAACACGGCCGTGCACCAGCCGGGCGATGCGCCGGTGCCGGCCCCGCTGCGGCTGGCCCTGCGGAGCAGCGTGCTCGGCTCCGGCACTGTGGCCACGCCGGCGTTTCTGGAGACGACACTGGCACTGGCGCACCCGCCGCTTCCGGCCGCGGTGAAGCAGGCGTATCGCGCGCCCTACCGCGGCGCGGCCCGCCGCGGCGGGATCGGCGCGTTCGTCGCCGACATCCCGGTGCATGGCGCACACGAAAGCGCGGCCGAAATCGCCCGCATCTCCGGCGGCATCCGCGACCTGACCGTACCGGCCCTGATGCTCTGGGGCCCGACCGACCCGATCTTCAGCGATCGCTACCTCGACGACCTCGTGGACCGCCTGCCGCACGCGGACGTGCACCGCTTCGAGGGTGCCGGGCATCTCGTCATGGAAGACGTCGACTACGCCGCTGCCGCCCTGACCTGGCTCGGCGACCGCGCGGTGCCTGCCGCTGCAATCGCCGATGCCGCCTCCGCCGCTTCCTCCGCTGCCCCTCAGGTTGCCGATTCGGTCGAACAGGGTGTGGGCGGCTGGGCGGCCGGCGAGCGGCATCCGCTCTGGCACTATCTGGACGAACTGCAGAACAGCGACGAGACCGCGCTGATCGACATGGCCCCGCCCGGGGGCGGCGCACCCCGCGTCGTCAGCTGGCGCCTGCTCTCCCGGCGGGTGCGGCAGGTCGCCTGCGGCCTCGATCGTATCGGCGTGCGGAAAGGCGACCGGGTCTCGCTGCTCGTTCCACCCGGCGCCGACCTGACCGCGGTGCTCTACGCCTGCGTGCGGATCGGCGCGATCGTGGTGGTCGCGGATGCCGGCCTCGGCCTACGCGGGCTGACCCGCGCCGTGCGCGGCGCGCGCCCCGACCACGTGATCGGCGCCGTCCCCGGGCTGCTCGCCGCCCGGGCCCTCGACTGGCCCGGCCAGAAGATCTCCGTGGCGCGGTTTCCCCGCGCCGCCATGCGCGCCCTCGACATCTCCGCCACCCTCGCCGAGCTGATCGCGCTCGGCGGGGACGAGCAGCTTCCGCCGCCGCCGGAACCCGGAGACACTGCCGCCGTGCTGTTCACCTCCGGCTCGACCGGGCCGGCCAAGGGCGTCGTCTACACGCACGGCCAGCTCGCCGCGGTCAGCCACGCGCTGTTCGCGCAGTACGGCGTGGGCCGCGGCACCGGCCTGGTGGCCGGCTTCGCCCCGTTCGCGCTGCTCGGCCCGGCCCTCGGCGCCCGCTCGGTGACCCCGGACATGGACGTGACGAAGCCGAAGACCCTGACCGCCGCATCCGTCGCCGCCGCGGTCGCCGCCATCGACGCGACCGTGGTATTCCTGTCGCCGGCCGCGCTGGCCAACGTCGTGGCCACCGCCGGCAGCCTGACCGCCGCCGACCATGTCAGCCTCGCCGGCGTGTCGAGCTTTCTCTCCGCTGGTGCCCCCGTCTCCGAGCCACTGCTCGCGGCCGCGGCCCGGCTGATGCCGTCGGCCTCCGCGCACACGCCCTACGGCATGACCGAGGGGCTGCTGATGGCCGACATCTCGCTCGACGGCATCCGCGAGGCGATGGCCACGGCGACCACGCCGGGGGTCTCGCCGTCTGCCTTGTCCTCTGCCGCGACGGCGACGGATGCCCCGGCCGGTCCCGGCGGGGTCTGCGTCGGCCGCGCGACGGCGACCACGCGCATCCGCACGAGCGCCCTCGACGCCCAGGGGCACGCCACCGGCGAGCTGTCGGAGGCCGCCGGGGTCACCGGCGAGATCGTGGTCTCCGCGCCGCACGTCGAGGACCACTACGACCGCCTGTGGCTGACCGACCGGGCCGCCCGCAGCGGCGCCGTGCCCGGTGAACGCTGGCACCGCACGGGCGACGTCGGGCACTTCGACGACGCCGGACGCCTCTGGGTGGAAGGGCGCCTGCCGCATGTGATCACGACGGCGACCGGCGTCGTGACCCCGGTCGGTCCCGAGCAGCGCATCGAGTCCGTCGCAGCGGTGGCCCGGGCCGCCGTCGTCGGGGTTGGGCCGACCGGCACCCAGCAGGTGGTCGCCGTGGTCGAGACCCGCACGCCGACCCGCCGGGTCGCGCTGGCCGACCCCGGGCTGGCCGCCGCCGTGCGTGCCGTCGCGGGGCTGCCGCTGGCCGCGGTGCTGGTCGTGCCGCACCTGCCCACGGACATCCGTCACAACTCGAAGATCGACCGCACCCGGCTGGGGCGCTGGGCCGGCGGCATCCTATCCGGCGCGCGGATGACCCGCCCGTGAGGCGCCTCTCGCGTCACGCGCAGGCTGCGCCCCTCCGCTGCCGGCACGCCACGCGCGCAGCGACGCAGCACCCGCGCAGCACATTTTCGCCGACGGTGCTGCCGTGAGGGTGCTTGTCACCGGGGCCAGCGGCTTCCTCGGCCGGGCCGTCGCGGCCGAGATCGCGGCCGCCGGACACGAGGTGCGAGCCTTCCAGCGGCGCCCGTCGGGCGTGCCCGGCGTGACCGACCTGCTCGGCTCGGTCACCGCGCCCGCCGAGGCCCGGCGCGCCGTCACCGGAATGGACGCGGTCGTGCACCTGGCCGCCAAGGTGTCCCTGGCCGGCAGCCCGGCCGAGTTCGCCGCCGTGAACGTGGGCGGCACGCGCACCCTGCTGGCCGCGGCCGCGGATGCCGGAGCCTCCCGCTTCGTCTTCGTGTCGTCGCCCTCGGTCGCCCACACCGGGGCATCCATTGTCGGCAGCGACGCCGAGCCGGCCGACCCGGCCGAAGCCCGCGGTCCCTACGCCCGCACCAAGGCCGAGGCCGAACTGGTCGCCCTCGCCGCGGATTCGGCCGCCCTGCGCGTGGTCGCCGTGCGGCCGCACCTGGTCTGGGGCCCGGGAGACACCCAGCTCGTGGCCCGGATCGTCGAGCGTGCCCGCGCCGGACGCCTGCCGCTGCTCGGCCACGGCGCCGCCCTGATCGACACCACCTACATCGACAACGCCGCCACGGCCATCGCGGCAGCCCTCGATCAGGCCGACGCCGTGCACGGCCGCTCCTACGTGATCACGAACGGGGAGCCGCGGCCGGTCGCCGAACTGCTCGCGGGCATGTGCCGGGCCGCCGGCGTGCCGGCGCCGGCCTGGCGGGTCCCGGCCGGGGTTGCCCGCGGTGCGGGGGCGCTGATCGAGGCGGCCTGGCGCATCCGTCCGGGCGCCGACGAGCCGCCGATGACCCGGTTCCTGGCCGAGCAGCTCTCGACCGCGCACTGGTTCGACCAGCGCCGCACCCGGTCCGAGCTGCGGTGGACGCCCGCGGTGAGCCTCGATGAGGGCTTCCGCCGCCTCGCCGCCTCGTACGACGGCTAGCTTTCTCGGGCACTGGCGGCCTCAACGGATGCCCAGGGCCGTCCATGCGATCGCCAGCGCCCCTTCCGCGCGCTGACGGAGCCCAGTCGTTGACGGATTCCGATCACCGGGGCCTGCCGGGCGCGGCGGCTCGCTAGGCTCGTCACGTGACCTGGCCCCGCGACCTCCCCGCCCAGCTGGCCGGACTGGCGCCGACCCTGCTCGGGATCGCGCTGCTCATCGCGATCGTCACGCTGGTGCTGCGCGGCTACCGGGTGCCGCATCCGTTCGCACCGGCCCTCGCCGTGCTGCGCGGCGCCCTGCAGCTCGCCGCGATCAGCCTGATCCTCAGCGGCATCATCTCCAACCCGTTCTGGGTCGGCGTGGGTCTGGCGGTCATGTTCACCGCTGCGGTCGGCACGGTCACCCGCCGGATCGGCGCCACCCGGCGGCACGCGGCCTGGGTGGCCGCCTCGATGGGCCTGGGCGTGATGGTCACCCTCCTCGTGGTCTTCGGCACCGGCGCGCTCGAGTTCACGCCGCGCTACGTGTTGTCGTTCGGCGGCATCATCATCGGCAACGCCATGTCGATCGCCACGCTCTCCGGCCGGCGCTTCACCGAGGGCGTGACCGAGCACTGGGAGGAGGTCGAGGGCTGGCTGGCCCTCGGCGCCACCCCGCGCCAGTCCACCCGAGAACTGGCCTGCCGCGCGGTGTACTTCGCCCTGATCCCCTCGACCGACCAGACGAAGACCACCGGGCTGGTCACGCTGCCCGGAGCCTTCGTGGGAGCGATTTTCGGTGGAGCCTCGCCGCTCGAGGCAGGGCGGTTCCAGATCGTGGTGCTTGCCGGCATCCTCTGCGCCGGATCGATCGCGGCGGTCGCCCTGATCCACCTGCTGGCCCCCGTGACCCGGCGCCCCGTCCCGGTGCCGGGCTAGCGACACGCGCCGCGCTGATGTCCTCGGCGCCGGCCGGTCCGATCCTGCTGGGAGCCGGGCGGCTACTCGGCGGAGCGGTGAATCAGCCGGGAGAGCACGATCGCGCTGCGGGTGTGGTCCACGTTGGGTGCCAAACGCACCTTTTCCAGCGCCGCCTCCAGACCGGGGATGTCCCGGGCCCGGATGTGCACGATGGCGTCGGCGCTGCCCGTGACGGTTCCGGCGTCCACGACCTCTGGCACCCCGGACAGGATGCGCAGTAATTCCTCGGGCGCCACGGTGCCGCGGCAGAACAGCTCGACGTAGGCCTCGGTGCTCATGCCGTCGATGGCCGGATCCACCTGGATGGTGAAACCGCGGATGACGCGGTCGGCCACGAGCCGGTCGACCCGGCGTTTCACGGCCGACGCCGAGAGTCCGACGACCGAGCCGATATCGCCGTATCCCGCCCGGGCGTTCTGGCGGAGCAGGTCGAGAATGCCACGGTCGAGGTTGTCCATGCCGAGAGTCTAGGGGGCATCGTTGCGCTGGCGCACGCATTAACGCAGAAAACCCGCGCCCGATAGCGCAATTCACTGGATAGCTGCGCCGTGGCGAGCGGACCAGCGGGCGGACGTGCGGCATCCGTCATCGCCCGTTGTGGCGGAAAACTGCGTGAGGGGCCGGACGCGCGCACGTTTTCGGCGCAGAGTGGGGTGCACATCCGATTCGTGCTGTGTGAGACTAAGTATGGCGTCTCTGCCCAGGCGTTTCGTGTCGGCAGAGCTCTCGTGAGTGACCTGGTCCGCCATCCACCCCGCCAGCCGACCTCACCCGAAGGGGGCGGATGGCCGCCGAAGGAGTCACCATGTCGACCAACCTCACCGCCCCGAACCTGGACGAGCTCGTCTCGCCGGCCCTTCCCGTGCGCACGCCCGTCAGGCGCACCGTGCTGATGTGCAAGCCCGAATTCTTTTCCGTCGTCTATCGCATCAACCCCTGGATGGATCCCGCCATCCCGACGGACACCGCGCTCGCCGTCGCCCAGTGGCAAACGCTTCACGACACCTATGTCGGCCTCGGCTTCGACGTGCACCTGATCGAACCCGTCGACGGCCTGCCGGACATGGTCTACGCGGCCAATGGCGGATTCGTCATCGACAACATCTCCTACGGCGCGGCCTTCACCTACGCCGAACGCCAGCCGGAAGGTCCGGCCTACATGGACTGGTTCGGTGCCAACGGCTTCGACGTGCGCGTGCCGGCGGAGATCAACGAGGGCGAGGGCGACTTCCTGCTCGTGGGCGACGTGATCCTCGCGGGCACCGGGTTCCGCAGCGCCTCGAACAGCCATGAAGAGGTGTCGGCGATCTACGGCCGCCCCGTGATCACGCTCAACCTGATCAATCCGAGCTTCTACCACCTCGACACGGCCATCGCCGTGCTCGACGCGTCGCCGGCCACGGGCAACGGCGAGATCGCCTACCTGCCGAGCGCGTTCGACGAGCCGAGCCTGGCCATCCTGCGCGAGCGATTCCCGGACGCCATCATCGTCGCCGAGGAGGACGCGGCCATCCTCGGCCTCAACTCCTATTCCGACGGCTACAACGTGGTCATCGCCGCGCGGGCGAAGGGCTTCGAGGCCCAACTGCGCGCCCGCGGCTTCAACCCGATCGGGGTCGACCTGTCCGAGCTGCTGCTCGGTGGAGGAGGCGTGAAGTGCTGCACCCTGGAGCTGCGCCGATGACCGACCCGATGACCGACCAGGCCACCGACCAGGCCACCGCCCCGGCCGCCGCGCTCGGACAGGCCGCGTATATCGCGCTGGAAGACGAGCACGCGGCCCACAATTACCATCCGCTGCCCGTGGTCGTCGCGTCCGGCGACGGCGCCTGGGTGACGGATGTCGACGGCCGCCGCTACCTGGATTGCCTGGCCGCGTACTCCGCGGTCAACTTCGGCCACTCCAACCCGCTCCTGTTGGACGCCGCTCGCGAGCAACTCGGTCGCATCACGCTCACCAGCCGCGCCTTCCACAACGACCAGCTCGGCCCGTTCGTGACCGCGCTCGCCGAGCTCTCCGGCAAGGACATGGTCCTGCCGATGAACACGGGCGCCGAGGCGGTGGAGTCCGGCATCAAGGTGGCCCGCGCCTGGGGCTATCGGGTCAAGGGCGTCGCCGCCGGGATGGCGAACATCATCGTGGCCGGGGAGAACTTTCACGGCCGCACCACCACGATCGTCAGCTTCTCCGACGACGAGTCGGCCCGTAAGGATTTCGGGCCGTTCACGCCGGGGTTCCGCACGGTTCCCTACGGAGACGCCGCGGCCCTCGAGGCTGCGATCGACGCGAACACGGTCGCGGTGCTGCTCGAGCCCATCCAGGGCGAGGCCGGCATCGTCGTGCCGCCGGCCGACTACCTGCCGGCCGTGCGCGAGATCACGAACCGCCACAATGTGCTGTTCATCGCCGACGAGATCCAGTCCGGCCTCGGCCGCACGGGAGCGACCTTCGCTTGCGACCTGGTGGGCGTCGTTCCTGACCTCTACCTGCTCGGCAAGGCACTCGGCGGCGGCATCGTGCCGGTCTCGGCGGTCGTCGGCAATCGGGACATCCTCGGCGTGCTCCGCCCCGGCGAGCACGGCTCGACCTTCGGCGGCAACCCGCTGGCGGCGGCCGTCGGCCTCGCCGTGGTGAAACTGCTGGCCACCGGCGAGCAGCAGGAGCGCGCGCGCGTTCTCGGCGCCCGCCTGCACGACGGGCTGACCGGGTTGATCGGCCAGGGCGTCGTGGCCGTGCGTGGCGCCGGCCTCTGGGCCGGCATCGACATCGACCCGACGCTGGCCCCCGGCCGGGTGGTCTGCGAGGCCCTCTTGGCCCGCGGCGTGCTCGCGAAGGACACCCACGGCTTCACCATCCGGTTGGCCCCGCCGATCGTGGTCTCCGAGGCCGACCTCGACTGGGCGGTCGAGCAATTGGCCGCCGTGCTCGCAGAGCTCGCCGCCGCGTAGCCGAGCCGCCGAGTTATCCCGCTTGTGCCGAGTTGACCCGCTGGAACGGGTCAGCTCGGCACAAACGCCGACACTCGGCGAGGTGCGACCGGCCGGGCGGCCACGACACTACACGCCGACGGATGCCGCCACCGGCTGCGCGATGCGGCCGAGGCGTGCGAGCTGGGTGACGTGGCCCGGCTCGAGCTCCTCCAGGCTGTTCACGCCGAGCAGTCGCATGGTGCGGGAGACCTGCTCGGAGAGGATCTGGACGGCCCGGTCGACGCCGGCCTCGCCGCCGGCCATCAGGCCGTAGAGGTAGGCGCGGCCGATCAGGGTGAAGCGGGCACCGAGGGCAACGGACGCGACGATGTCGGCGCCGCTCATGATGCCCGTGTCCAGGTGCACCTCGTATTCGCTGCCGACCTCGCGCACGACGTTCGGCAGCAGGTGGAACGGGATCGGGGCGCGGTCGAGCTGGCGCCCGCCGTGGTTGGAGAGGATGATGCCGTCCACGCCGAGGTCGGCGAGCGTGCGCGCATCCGCCAGGCTCTGTACGCCCTTGACGACGATCTTGCCGGGCCACTGCGCCTTGATCCAGGCCAGGTCCTCGAAGGTGACGGTGGGGTCGAACATGGTGTCGAGCAGGTCGGCGACTGTGCCGCTCCAGCGGTCGAGGCTGGCGAAGGCGAGCGGTTCGGTGGTGAGGAAGTTGATCCACCACTCCGGCCGCGGCAGTGCGTTGATGACCGTTCCGGCGGTCAGGGCCGGCGGGATCGAGAAACCGTTGCGCTTGTCGCGCAGGCGCGCGCCGGCCACGGGCACGTCCACAGTCACCAGCAGGGTGTCGTAGCCGGCCTTCGCGGCCCGGTCCACGAGCGCCATCGAGCGGTCGCGGTCCTTCCACATGTAGAGCTGGAACCAGTTGCGCCCGTGGGGGTTCGCGGCCTTGACGTCCTCGATCGACGTGGTGCCCATGGTCGACAGGGAGAAGGGAATGCCGGCCCGGGCCGCGACGTGGGCGCCCGCGATCTCACCCTCGGTCTGCATCATCCGGGTGAACCCGGTCGGGGCGATTCCGAAGGGCTGGGCCACGGGGGCGCCGAGCACGTCCCAGCCCGTCGACACGGCCGACACGTCCCGCAGGATCGACGGGTTGAACTCGATGTCCTCGAAGGCCTGGCGGGCACGGCCCAGCGACAGCTCAGCCTCGGCGGCGCCGTCGGTGTAGTCGAACGCGGCCTTGGGGGTGCGCTTCTTGGCGATGTCGCGCAGGTCGTAGATGGTGAGCGCGCCCTCGAGGCGGCGCTTCTTCGCGTTCAGTTCGGGGGTCTTGAAGTGCATCAGCGGGGCAAGGTCTTTGATCTTCGGGATGCGTCGTTGAACCATGGTCGAAGGGTCCTTTCTATCGGGCCACCGGGTGCCCGTTGGCATCCGTGTGGTCGTTGGCGAAGAGGTCGGGCAGGTGGTTGGCAAGGTGGGTTTCGGCGTAGTAACCCGCGATATGGGACTGCACGAGGCTGCGGGCGGCCGGGGGATCGCCGGCCTCGATCGCGCCGAGGATCGCGCGGTGTTCGGTGCGGAGACGGGCGGAGGTGTCGGGCCAGGAAGTGAGGCTGGTCGCGCCCGCCCGCACATAGCCCTCGATGGCACTGCGCAGCCCCGCCATCGTGGCGGTCACGACCTGGTTGCCCGATGCGGTGGCCAGGGCCAGGTGGAACGCGGCGTCGAGGGCCAGGAATTCCCCCTCGGTCAGCGCGGGAGACTCCATGGCGCAGAGCAGCAGCTCGGGCGTCGTCAGGTCGGGGTGCAGGGAGGCGTTGGCGTCCATGGTGGAACTGGCCTGGGCGGATGCCTCCGCCAGCTCGGTCACGACCGAGGCCTCGAGCACCAGCCGGGTCTTGACCACGTCAGAGACGGGGAACCCCTGCGCCGCCACCTGCAGACGCATCAGCGCCGACATGCCGCCGCCGGGCAGGGCCACGATGGTCGCACCCGCCGTGGGCCCCGACCCGGCGGACGTGCGAAGCAGTCCGAGCACTTCGAGCACCCGGATGGCCTCGCGCACGCTGGACCGTCCGACGCCCAGCTCGGCGGCGAGGGCCCGCTCGGGCGGAAGATGGTCACCCGGGCGTAGTCGCCCACTGAGGAGATCCAGCTCGATGTTCTGCAACACGACTTCCCAGGCACGGCGTTCGATGCTCATGGGCTCCTCCTCGACGTTGGGGTGGCATGCGGTGTGCCCGGCGGGGATCATGCGTCGGGCGGTGTGGTCTGACCACACGCTACACGACGCGCCCGATGCGCACCAGCGCCCGGGGCGCATCCGTCACCGGGTATACGCCGCCGGCACCTTCAGGCCGCACTCAGGCTGGTCAAGTCCGCGGTCTCGTTCACCGTCCACGGGACGACTGGGAGGCCGAGGCCGCCCAGGTTCGGGCTGGATTCGGGCTGCCCGACGCCCGGTCAGGAATCCCCGCTCGATCGGGCCCCCAGGGTCAGATCCGGGGCGATTTGCCGGGTGAGGTTCAGTGACGCCCAGTCGAAGCTCTGCAGGACTGACCGATCCGACTGCCGGGGGTGTTCGCCTGCTCAGGGAAGCCCGGCGACTGCTGGTAGCCGCAGTCCAGGGTGCGGATCTCGGCCAGGCTCAGGTCGCGCACCCGGTCGTCGGCATAGGGAAAGGCCGAGTCGCCGGGGAACGCGGGAGCGGCGTCGGCGCATTTGCTGGACGTCATCACGTCGTCGTGCCACACCACCACCTGGTTGGCACTGGACAAATGGGTGTCCAGCTCGAGTGTGCTCACACCCAACTCGGGAGACCCGGCGAAGGCGGTCAGTGATTCCTCGGTCCACTGGCCGCGGCCGCCGCGATCAGGATTGAGCACATTGCGTGGTTCCCCTGGAGTTGCGTGAACCGGCGGCAGTCCGCCTCCGGTTCTCCACGCTGCGAACCGGACGTGGCCGGGGTGGAGAGGTCGTTCCGAGCGCTGACCGGGCCTGGTCACGGCGGCGGGCTCCGTGCGAACGCAGAGGATCTCAGATGAAGAGCAGCACGATGCCGAGCACGCCGGACGCGGCACCGATGCCGAGCAGGATCAGGCCGGTCAGGCGCAGTGCCCGGCCCTCGGCCTCCGGGGTGTGGGTGCGGCACCGGGAGGGGGTGCGGAGGCTGAACCAGACCGGCACGTCGTCGCCGGGCGCGAGCCCGTGCGTCTCGTGTGTGTTCGCCGGGCACTCGTGCACCTCGCCGTCACGGTCGAACCAGCGGATGACCGTTCCGGCCCGGGAGGACGCGATGACGCCATCCGTCAGTACCCAGCGACCCTTCACGCCGCGCGCGACGAGACCGGCCGCGAAGAGTGCCCCGCCGACGGCCAGGCCGATCAGAGTCAGCACCTCGCTGAGGAGGGAAACGAGCGAGAAGGTGTCCACGTTGCCCCTTCCCGGTCGTCGTAACGGTACGGGCAAAATCGTACCGTGCCCTCCGGGCCGGATGCCGCGACCCTGCCGATGCCCCCAGGTCTGGGGGCACACGGTAAGGTCAAGCAATGAGCTCGGTCGTTGAACAATCCCCCACCCGTGACGACCGAAGCTTCCTCGGACAGCCTCGCGCCCTCGCCAACGTGTTCGGCGTCGAGATGTGGGAGCGGTTTTCGTTCTACGGGATGCAGGGCATCCTGCTGCTCTATTTGTACTACTCCGCGGCCGACGGCGGCCTCGGGATCCCGCAGGCCACCGCGGCAGGCATCGTGGGGGCCTACGGCGGCGGCGTTTACCTGTCGACCATTCTGGGAGCCTGGGTGGCCGACCGCCTGGTGGGCTCGGAGCGGGTGCTCTTCTGCAGCGCCATCGTGATCGCGGTGGGGCACGTGGCACTCGCTCTCCTGCCGGGCCTCGGCGGCGTGGCGACCGGGCTCATCCTGATCGCGCTGGGCAGCGGCGGGCTCAAGGCCAACGCGACCAGCGTCGTGGGCGCGCTCTACGCCAAGGACGACCCTCGGCTCGACGCGGGCTTCTCGCTCTTCTACCTCGGCATCAACCTGGGTGCCTTCTTCGGGCCGGTCCTGACCGGCCTGCTGCAGACGACCCTCGGTTTCCACTACGGGTTCGGGCTCGCCGCCGTGGGGATGGCGATCGGCCTGGTGCAGTACTCCTTCGGCCGCAAGCGCCTGCCGGCCATCGTGCACGAGGTGCCGAACCCGCTGCCGGCGTCGCGCCACGCCGGCTACCTCTGGGCCGCGATCGCAACGACCGCCGTGATCGTGGTGCTGGTCCTGCTCGGCGTGATCACGGCATCCGGCCTGGTCACCATCGTTATCGCGCTGACCCTGATCGCCACGGTCTGCTACTTCGTGGTCATCCTGCGCAACCGTCAGATCACCGCCCTCGAGCGCAAACGCGTCTACGCGTTCATGCCGCTGTTCGTGGCCAGTGCCGCGTTCTGGTCCCTCTCCCAGCAGCAGTTCACGGTGGTGACCATCTACACCGACGAACGGCTCAACCGCGACGTGTTCGGCTGGGAGCTGCCGGTGTCGTGGGTGCAGTCGTTCAACCCGGTCTTCATCATCCTGCTCTCGGGTGCCTTCGCCGCGCTGTGGACGCGCTGGGGTTCCCGTCAGCCGTCCACCCCGGTCAAGTTCGCGTTCGGCACCGCGCTGATGGGTTCCGCGTTCCTGCTGTTCCTCCCGTTCGTCGACGGCGGCCCGAATTCGACGCCACTGCTCGCGATGATCGCGATCCTGTTCGTGCTCACGGTGGCGGAGCTTCTGATCGGACCGGTCGGCCTGGCCGTCACGACGCGGCTCGCCCCGGAACCCTTCAAGACCCAGATGGTCGCGCTGTTCTTCCTCTCGATCGCCCTGGGCACCGCGGTGTCCGGCTGGCTCGCCGAGTGGTACACATCGGTGTCGGAGACGGTCTACTTCAGCGTGATCGGCGGGGTCGCGATCGTGCTCGGGCTGTTGCTCGCACTGATCGCCCGACCGATCCTGCGGCTGATGAACGGCGTGCGCTGACCGGCATCCGTCAGCCGAGTGGGTGCCAAGCGATTCGTTGTGTTGCGCCCCACAGGCTCAGAGCTGGCTGCACCGCGCGGACTCTGTTCAGCAAGGGGGGGGCGCGGTGTCCGGTGTTGAACCAATTCGACGGAGAATCTGAGCGAAACCTGCTTTTTCGGGCCTTATGGCAACGATTTGGGCAGAATCTCCGTCGAATTCGTTCGGGGAGAACTGCCGCCAGGCTCGTCGGGTCTCACTCCGCTAGCGCGTCGCCGTGGCCTCGACGATCGCGATTTCGCGGGTGGCGGTCTCGGCGGTGCGGCCGTCTCCGTCGTGGTGCACCCGCATTCGTGGGGTCATGCCCCGGCGGAACCGCACCCGCAGGCTGCGGTAGCGCACCATCCAGAAGAGCACCGCCCCGGCCGCGAGGAGGCCCGAGAGCGCGGCCACGCCCAGCGCCCAGCGCGGGCCGAACTGGTCGGCTACCCAGCCCACCAGGGGCGCCCCGAGTGGCGTGCCGCCGGCGAAGATCGCCATATAGAGCGCCATCACCCGGCCGCGCATGGCCGGCCGCGTCGTGGTCTGCACGTAGGCGTTCGCGGTGGTCATCAGGGTCAGCGAGGACAGGCCGACGAAGGTCAGGGAGATCGCGAAGGTCAGGTAGTTGGGCATCACCGCGGCCACAGCGCAGGACAGGCCGAACGCGAAGGATCCGACGATGACCAGACGCAGCCGCGGCCGGCCGCGACGGGCGGCCATCAGCGCGCCCGCGACGGAGCCGATGGCCATGATCGAACTGAGCAGCCCGAACTCGCTGGCACCCATGCCGAACTCGACCGTGGCCATCGTCGCCGTGAAGATCGCGAAGTTGAAGCCGAAGGTGCCCACCAGGAAGACGGTGATCAACACGACGATGATGTCTGGCCGGCGGGACACGTACCGGAAGCCAGCCATCAGCTGTCCCCGCTCGCGGGTGGCCCGCGGCTGCGGCCTCAGCTGAACGGTGCGCAGAAGAGTCATCGCGAGCACCGTCGCCGCGAACGTCGCCGAGTTGATCATGAAGACCCAGCCGGCGCCGACGGCGACCGTGAGCAGCCCCGCGGCGGCCGGTCCGATCAGCCGGGCGCCGTTGAACGATGCGGAGTTGAGGGCCACGGCGTTCGGGAGGTCGTTGTCGGAGACCAGCTCCGACACGAAGGTCTGGCGGGCGGGGGCGTCGATCGCCGCGACGATCCCGAGGCCCAGGGCGAAGAGGTAGACGTGCCACAGCTCCGCGACTCCGGTGACGGTGATCACACCGAGGCCGAGGGCGAGCAGGCCCATCAGGGTCTGCGTCAGGATGAGCAGTCTGCGCCGGTTGAACCGGTCCGCGATGAGGCCGGACCAGGGCATCAGCACGAGCTGGGGCCCGAATTGCAAAGCCATCACGATGCCCACCGCGGTGGCGTTGTAATCGGTCAGTTCGGTCAGCACGATCCAGTCCTGGGCCGTGCGCTGCATCCAGGTTCCGATGTTCGACACGAGGGCCCCCGCGAACCAGATTCGATAGTTCGGGATGCTCAGGGAGCGGAACATGTTGTTCAACTGTTGGCGAGTTCCTTCATGATGTCGACGGCCTCGGTGAGGATCCGGCGCTGGTCGGGGCTGAGCGTGACGATGCGCTGTGCGAGCCAGGCATCCCTGCGTTTGCGCGTCTCCCGCATCAGGGTGCGCCCCTGGTCGGTCACCGTGAGCACCACCTTGCGGCCGTCGTCGGCAGAGCCGGCCCGGTTCACAAGGCCAGCCTCGACCAGCGCGTTGACCGTGCGGTTCATCGACGGCGGCGTGACCCGCTCGCGTTCGCTGAGCTCGCGGAGGGTGAACGGGCCATGGAAAAACAGGGTGCCGAGGGCCGAGAACTGGCTCGAGCTGAGCTCATTGTCGGCCTTCTCCTGCCGCAGGCGGCGGGCCAGCCGGCCGTTGGCCAGCCGGAAATCGTGACTCAACTCGGCTACCGTCGCACGTCGACCAGGGGAGACCTCCGGCGCAAGCACGTGAGATGTCGGTGAAGATTCCATAGCTACCCACCCTAACCACTTAGCCTCGCTAAGTATTCCCTGCTCGCAGCCTAGTTCAGGATCGACGGCAAAGAACCGGAATCCAGAGACGCGTGGGGCGAGTCCTGCCAGACTGGCCTCGTGCCTACCTACACGGATGACTTTGGTGTCTCGATCACGTATTTCACCTGGCCGGTCGATCGCCCGCGGGCCATCGTGCAGATCGCTCACGGGGTCGGTGAGCATGCGCAGCGGTATGCGGAGCTCGCCACCCGACTGAACACGGCCGGCTACACGGTCTACGCCGACGACCACCGCGGCCACGGCCAGACCGGAGTGCACCAGTATGACGGCGACCTGTCCCGCCTCGGCCGCCTCGGCCCCGGCGGACTGCGCGCGGCAGTGGCCGGCGTACGCCAGCTGAGTGGGATCATCCGCGCCACTCACCCTGACCTGCCGCTCGTGCTGCTCGGCCACAGCTGGGGGTCCTTCATGGTGCAGATGATCGTCAACGCGCACGCCGCCGACTACGACGCGGTCGTGCTCAGCGGCACGGCCTACCGGATGCCCGGCTACCTGGACAGCGGCGACCTCAACCGCCGACACAAGCACCTCGGCGACACCGGGGTGGAGTGGCTCAGCCGCGATCCAGAGGTGGCCCGCGCTTTCATCGCCGACCCGCTCACGACCACGACCCCGCTGGCCAAGCTGTTCGGGCTGCGAGAGGCGGCGCGCCTCTTCGGCAGGCCGGGCCGCGACCTGCCGCCGGGCCTGCCGCTGCTCATCCTGGTCGGCGGTGACGACATCGTGGGCGGGGAGCGCAGCGCTCGCAGGCTGGTTCGGGCCTATTCCGGGCGGTCGGGACTTCGGGACATCCGGGTCATCACCTACCCCGGTGCCCGCCACGAGGTGTTCAACGAGACGAACCGTGAGGATGTCTTCGACGACCTGATCGGGTGGCTGGCCAAACGTTTTGCCGTGCGTGCCGATTAGGCTGGCGTCATGCACGGTGAATATAAAGTTCCAGGCGGCAAGCTCGTCGTCGTCGATCTCGATGTCGTTGACAACACGATCGTCGACTTCCGGCTGGCCGGTGATTTCTTCCTCGAGCCCGACAGTGCGCTCGGCGACATCAACGCGGCCGTGAACGGCCTGTCCGCCGACAGCGACGCGGTCAGCATCGCCGCCGCAGTGCGCGCCGCGCTCCCGGCCCATGCCACGCTGCTCGGGTTCTCGCCCGAATCGGTGGCGGTGGCCATCCGTCGCTCCCTCGCCCAGGCCAGCGGCTGGCGCGACTACGAGTGGCAGCTGATCCACACCAAGGCTGTCGCTCCCGTCATGCAGATGGCGCTTGACGAGGTGCTCGCGATCGAGGTTGGCGAGGGGCGCCGCAACCCCACGATGCGGATCTGGGAATGGACGGAGCCGGCCGTCGTCATCGGCAGCTTCCAGTCCCTGAAGAACGAGGTCGACCCGGTCCAGGCCGCCAAGCACGGCTTCACCGTCGTGCGCCGGATCAGCGGCGGCGGCGCCATGTTCATGGAAGCCGGCTCGGTCATCACCTACTCGATCTACGCACCGACCGACCTCGTTCAGGGCATGACGTTCGCTGACTCCTATGCATTCCTCGACGAGTGGGTGCTCACGGCGCTCAAATCCCTCGGCATCGACGCTTACTACCAGCCGCTGAACGACATCACGAGCCCCAAGGGCAAGATCGGCGGGGCCGCGCAGAAACGTCTCGGCAGCGGCGCCGTGCTGCACCACGTCACCATGAGCTACGACATGGACGGCGACAAGATGGTGCAGGTGCTCCGCATCGGCCGGGAGAAACTCAGCGACAAGGGCATCACGAGCGCCGCGAAGCGCGTCGACCCGCTGCGCAGCCAGACCGGCCTCAGCCGGGATGCGATCATCGACCGGATGAAGGCGACCTTCACCGGGCTCTATGGCGCCGTCGCCGGAGAGATCACCGAAGCGGAATATGCCAGGGCGACCGAGCTGGTAGAGACCAAGTTCGGCACCGAAGAGTGGATCGGGCGGGTTCCCTAGGCCACGGGGCCGTCAATGCGCGGGCTACCGTCCGCGCGTGAGCAGGTCCTGGTACTCGGCGTGCAGGTCGATCCAGCGCACAACGTAGGGGCACACCGGCACGACCGTGAGCGTGGTGCGGGTGCGAACATCGTCGAGCGCCTGCTCGACGAGGATGCCCGCCAGACCTTCGCCCCGGTGCGCCGGGTCCACCTCGACGTGGGTGAACAGCACATCCTGGCCGGCGACCTCGTAGTCGGCGAAGCCCACGGTGGTGCCGGCGAGCTCGAGCGTGTACCGGGCCAGGGCCGGTTCGTGACGGAATACGACCGAGTCGGATTCCCCGGTCGTTTCCGGGGATGCTGCATCTGGTGTCATCCCCTCAGCGTAGGCTGCCTGACACAATGAAGGAATGCCGATCGCGTGGTCTCCCTCCTCCCCCAGCCGTGTCGTCCACGCGAACAACCTCGAGGTTCTGCCGCAGCTGCCCGACGCGGCCTTCACGCTGATCTACCTGGACCCGCCGTTCAACACGGGGCGCAAGCAGAACCGGCAGACCACGACGTCGGTGCGCGCACCGGCGAGCCCGGTATCCGTCGCCCTGGGTGCGGACGCCGCGGGCATCATCACCGGCTTCAAGGGCCAGCGGTATGAGCGGATCAAGGGTGACCTGCTCGGCTACGACGACCAGTTCGAGGACTATTGGGCCTTCCTCGAGCCGCGCCTGATCGAGGCCTGGCGCCTCCTGTCCGATGACGGCACCCTCTACCTGCACCTCGACTACCGCGAGGCGCACTACGCCAAGGTGTTGCTCGACGCCCTCTTCGGCCGGGACTGCTTCCTGAACGAGCTGATCTGGGCCTACGATTACGGCGCGAAGTCGAAGAACCGCTGGCCGACCAAGCACGACACGATCCTGGTCTACGTGAAGAACCCGGCCCGGTACTACTTCGACTCGACCACGGTCGACCGCGAGCCCTATATGGCGCCCGGTCTGGTCACCCCCGAGAAGGTCGCGAAGGGCAAGCTGCCGACGGATGTCTGGTGGCACACGATTGTGTCGCCCACCGGCAAGGAAAAGACCGGTTATCCCACCCAGAAGCCCGTCGGCATCCTGCGCCGTATGATCCAGGCGTCCAGCCGCGAGGGGGACTGGGTGCTCGACTTCTTCGCCGGCAGCGGCACGACGGGTGCGGTTGCCGCGGCCCTCGGCCGCCGCTTCGTGCTGGTGGACCAGAATCCCGAGTCGATCCAGGTCATGCGCACGCGCTTCGCGCTGCTGCCCGCGGTGGAGTTCCTGCCCGGCGGATTCGAGCCGGCCGTGCCCGAGCCGGCCGCGCCGGAGCCGGCCCAGCCGGCGCTGTTCGATTTCGGCGCCGACCGGCCCGGGGCGAGGCTGGGAGCATGAGACTTCGCATTTTCACCGAACCGCAGCAGGGTGCCTCCTACGACGACATCCTCGCCGTGGCCCAGGCCACGGAGACGCTCGGCTTCGACGCGTTCTTCCGCTCCGACCACTACCTCGCGATGGGAGACACGGCTCCCGTGCTGCCGGGGCCGACGGATGCGTGGACCACCCTGGCGGGCCTCGCCCGGGAGACCCGGCGCATCCGCCTCGGCACTTTGGTCTCGTCGGTGACCTACCGTCCGCCGGGGATCCTCGCGATCCAGGTGGCGCAGGTCGACCAGATGTCGGGCGGGCGGGTCGAGCTCGGCCTCGGCACCGGCTGGTTCGAGCAGGAACACCTGGCCTACGGCATCCCGTTCCCGGCCAGGCGGTTCGGCATGCTCGAGGAGCAGCTGGAGATCGTGACCGGGCTCTGGGAGACCCCGGTCGGCGACCGCTTCAGCTTCGCCGGCGAGCACTACACGCTCGTCGACTCGCCCGCCCTGCCCAAGCCCGTGCAGGCCCGCATCCCGGTGATCGTGGGCGGTGGCGGCGCCAGGCGTACCCCGGCCCTGGCTGCCCGCTTCGCCACCGAGTTCAACCTGCCGTTCCCGGATTTCGCGGATGTCCCGGCCAAGTTCGCCGGCGTGCGCGCTGCATGCGCGGCCATCGGTCGCGATCCCCGTGAGCTGGTGTACTCGGCGGCGCTGATCGCCGTCGCGGGCGCGAACGAGGCAGACTTCATTCGCCGGGCCGCGGCCGTGGGCCGGGAACCGGCCGAGCTGCGGGCGCACGGCGTGGCCGGCACGGCGTCCGAGGTCGTGGACCGCCTCGGCGCCCTCGCCCACGACGGGGTCGAGTGCGTCTACCTGCAGATCATGGACCTGTCCGACCTCGGCCACTTGGACTTCATCGCCCGCGAGGTCATGCCTCAGCTGGCCTGACCGCCCTGACCGCCCTGCCCGTCCTGCCCGTCCCGCCGGTATTGCCGGTGCGCGGGTGCTGCGCCGCTACGCTGCCGGCGCGCCACGCGCGCAACGGCGCAGCACCCGCACCGGGGAAGCCGCGCGTGTCACGCCGACTCGCGTAGCACCAAACGGGTCGGCATGAGGGTGCGGTGCGGCATGCTCTCGTCGGCGGCGAGCCGGCGCAGCAGAATGTCCGCCATCGCGTAGCCCATTTCCTCGGAGGGCTGGCTCACCGTGGTCAGCGGCACCGGGCCGCTCGTCGCGGCCGGGCTGTCGTCGAACCCGACGATGGCCACGTCGCCGGGCACAGAGCGGCCGAGCTCACGCAGCACATCCACCGCCCCGGTGGCCATCAGGTCGCTCGCCACGAAGAGGCCGTCGATGTCGGGGCACCGCTCCAGCAGCCGGCGGGTGGCTGCCGCGCCACCGGCGGCCGTGAAGTCGGCGAGTTCGACGGCATCCGCGGGCAGCCCGGCCCGCTCCAGCGTGCGCTCGAACCCGGTGAGGCGGTCGATGCCGGCCGGCATGTCCACCGCGCCGGCGATCGAGCCGATGCGGCGGCGCCCGATGTCGACGAGGTGCTGGGTGCCCGTCTCGGCGCCCGCCGCGTTGTCGACGTCAACGAAGTAGGCGGCGAGGTTGTCCGCGTTCGACGGCCGGCCGCCGAAGACCACCGGCATGGTCTTGTCGAGTTCGGCCACGAAGTCGTCGCCGGTGTGGTGCGAGATGATGAGCGCCCCGTCGACGTTGCCCGAGCGCAGGTAGCGCAGAGTCTTGTGCCGTGGGTCGCTCGACGCAACGAGCAGGTTGAGCGTGTAATCACTTTGGTCGAGTCGGCGGGTGATGCCCTGCACGACCGCGGCGAAGTAGGGGTCACCGAAGAACCGGGTCATATCCTCAGGCACGACCAGGGCCACGGCCTCGGTCTGCCGGCTCGCGAGCGAGCGGGCCGCCCGGTTCGGAACATAGTTGAGCTGGTTGATGGCCTCCGTCACCGAGGCGACGATCTCTGGGCTGACCCTGGTAGACCCGTTCACGACCCGGCTCACGGTGGCCCGGGAAACCCCGGCCACCTCGGCCACCATTTCCAGGGTGGGCTGCGAAGGACGGACCTGGCGCACACTCGTTATCATGACGCCATTATATTTTGCCCGCATCCCTCGCGGTTCCGGTTCAGGAGAGGGCGCGGTTGCGGATGATCTCGGCGTAAGAACGTCCGCTGTCCTTGACGGTGCGCTCCTGGGTCTCGTAATCGACCCGCACGATGCCGAAGCGCTTCTCGTAGCCCCAGGCCCACTCGTAGTTGTCCATCAGCGACCAGTAGAAGTAGCCCTTGACGTCGACTCCCTCATCGATCGCGTCGAGGATGGCGCCCAGGTGGTCGGTCAGGAATACGGTGCGCCGGGCATCCGGAACACTGCCGTCCGCGGCGACGACGTCGTCGAACGCCGCGCCGTTCTCGGTGACGTAGAGGCTCGTGCCGGTCGGGGCGGCGTAGTCGGTGTTCACGCGAACGAGCAGTTCGCGTAGCCCGTCGGGCTGCACCTCCCACTCCATGGCGGTCAGCGGCAGCCCCTGCGGGTGGTCGTAGACGCCGTCGGCCGCCGGGAACGGCGACCGGGTGGGGCGGTCGGTCGGGGCCTGGGCGAGCAACGGATGTTCGGCCGGGCGATCACTGACCAGGTCGCCGTGGTAATAGTTCACGCCGAGGGTGTCGATCGGCTGGTTGATCTGGGCCAGGTCTCCCTCGTGGATGAAATCGGTCAGCCCGTACTCGGCCACGTCCTGGAGCACATCCTCCGGGTAGAAGCCGCGGAAGACCGGGTCGAGGAAGATCCGGTTGAACTGCCCGTCGATGCGGCGCGCGGCATCCACGTCGCCCGCATGCGTCGGATCGACCGGCTTGGCGACGGTGAGGTTGAGCGTGATGCCGAGCTCGAGCTTCGAGTCGCGTTCGCGCAGCGCCTCGACGGCGAGGCCGTGCCCCAGGAGCAGGTGGTGTGCGGCGGCCAGGCCGTCCCGGGGGCTCTGGCGCCCGGGCGCGTGGGCGCCGGCGGTGTAGCTGAGGAAGGAGGAGCACCACGGCTCGTTGAGAGTGGTCCACACGCCCACGCGGTCGCCGAGGGTGTCGTGCACGGTGAGGGCGTAGTCCCGGAAGCGTGCGGCGGTGTCGCGGTTGGTCCAGCCACCCTTCTCCTCGAGGGCCTGCGGCAGGTCCCAGTGGTAGAGGGTCAGCCACGGCTTGATGCCGGCGCCGAGGAGCTCGTCGACCAGGCGGGAGTAGAAGTCCACGCCCTTCGGGTTGACCGGCCCGCCGTCGGGACGCACCCGGGCCCAGGAGGTGGAGAAGCGGTAGGTCTGCAGCCCCAGGTCCTTCATCAGGGCGACGTCGCCCTGATAGCGGTGGTAGTGGTCGCAGGCGACGTCGCCGTTGTCGGCCTTGAGGACAGCACCCGGCACGCGGCTGAACGTGTCCCAGATGGAATCCGTGCGGCCGTCCTCATGGGCGGCGCCCTCGATCTGGTAGGCGGCCGTCGCCGCCCCGAAGAGGAACTCGGGCGGGAAGGAACGAACGTGTGAGGTCATACCCATATTCTCGGTGATTGTTTCGAGTGTTCCGAACGAGGTCATCCCTTGACCGCGCCCTGCATGATTCCGGCCACGAGCTGCTTACCCAGGAAGATGAAGACCAGGATCAGCGGGATGATCGAGAGCACCACGCCGGCCAGCACGAGCGAGTAGTCGACGTAGAAGGCGGCCTGCAGCTGCTGCAGTGCAACCGGGAGGGTCGGGTTGCCGGGGCCGAGCACGATGAACGGCCAGAAGAAGTTGGTCCAGGTGCCGATGAACGTGAACAGGGCGAGCATCGCCGCGGCCGGGCGGGCGGCCGGGAGACCGATGTGCCAGAAGCTGCGGATCATCGACGCTCCGTCCATGCGCACCGCCTCGATCAGCTCGTCGGGCAGTGCGTCGCGCAGGTACTGGGTCATCCAGAACACGCCGAACGCGGTCACCATGGCGGGCGCGATGACGGCCCAGAGGCTGCCGGTCCAGCCGAGCCTCGACATGACGATGAACAGGGGCACGACGCCGAGCTGGGTCGGCACGGCCATGGTCGCGATCACGAAGATGAGCAGACCTTCCCGGCCGCGGAACTTCAGCTTGGCGAAGGCGTAGCCGGCGAGCGTCGAGAACATCACGACGCTGAGCGACACCACGGACGACACGATGATGCTGTTGCCGAGCGCCGTCCAGAACGGGATGCTGTCGATGACCGTGGCCGCGTTGGCGATGAAGTTACCGCCCGGGATCCACATCATCCCGTTCTGGTTCAGCGCGGAGGCATCCTGGCTGCCGATCAGGAACGACCACCAGATCGGGAAGGCCGAGCCGAGGATAACCGCGATCAGGATGCCGTAGACCCAGAGGGACGGCCGACGGTCGTGCCCGCCGATGATGGTCTTGCTCATGAGATGCCTTTCGCGCGGACGCGCAGCTTGCGGTCGCCGGTGCCCGCGATGCGACGGGTGATGAGGAAGTTGATGACAGCGATGAGGATGATGATCAGGAACAGGAGCCAGGCCACGGCGGACGCCCGGCCGAAGTTGCGCTGGTTCCAGCCGAGTTCGTAGATGTACAGGGTGAGCGTCTGCCACTGGCGACTGGCTCCGCCCTGGCCGACGTTGTCGAACATGCGTGCCTCGTCGAAGATCTGCAGCCCGCCGATCGTCGAGGTCAGGATGACGAAGATGATGATCGGTCGCAGCAGCGGCAGGGTGATCGACCCGAAGGTGCGCCAGCGGTTGGCGCCGTCGATGATGGCGGCCTCGTAGTAATCGCGCGGGACGGCCTGCATGGCGGCGAGGAAGATAAGGGCGTTGTAACCGGTCCAGCGGAAGTTCACCATTGTGGCGATGGCGAGGTGGCTGGGGATCACGTCGACGTGCCAGCGCACGGGCTCGAGGCCCAGGCTCATGATCGCGCTGTTGATCAAGCCGAACTTGTCGCCGAAGAGGTCGTTGAAGATGAGTGCGACGGCGACCGGGGCCACGACGTAGGGAAGGAGCACGCCCATGCGCCAGAAGGTCTTTCCGCGCAGGTTGAAGTCGAGCACGGCGGCGATGCCGAGCGCGACGATGATCTGGGGGATGCTCGAGAGCAGGAAGATGCTGAAGGTGTTGCGCAGGGAGTTCCAGAAGTATCCCTGGCTCAGCACCGTGACGAAGTTCTCCAGGCCGACGAAGTCGCCCTGGCCGCCGATGAGGTTCCAGTCGTGCACCGACACCCACGCCGTGTACAGCAGCGGGAAGAGGCCCATGACGGCGAAGACGAGGAAGAAGGGGGAGATGTAGAGGTAGGGCGAGAAGCGCACATCCCAGCGGCTCAGTGTGTGGCTGAGGGCGATGCGGCGGATGCTGCGGGCATTCACCTCGACAGCGGCAACGGTAGTCATGAAAGTCCTTCGGTGGTTGAGCTTGGCGAGGCCCGGGTGAGCCGGTCGAGACCGGGGTCGGGCCGGCCGGGACCAGGTGGTCTCGACAGGCCCGACCGGCGGGATGGTGCTGGTTAGCCGAGCGACTCGACGTCGGTGACCCACTGAGCCCACGACTCGTCAGCCGTCATGGTGCCGTCTTCGACGCGGGTGAGCGCCTGCTGCATGGCGTCGTTGATCGCGAAGTAGAACTCGCCCTTGTACGGGGTCACGTCGACAGCGGCGGCGCGGTTGGCAAGGATCTCACCGGTCGGCGCGTTGTTGAAGAACTCGTTCGTGGCGCCGAGGAGTTCGTCGCTCTCGAGGGCTTCGAGCTGGCTCGGAAACGTGCCCTTGGACGCGAACGCCTTGAGCTGCTGCTCCGGGGCGGTCAGCCAGGAAGCGAGCTTCTGGGCCTCGGCCTGGTTCTTGGATTGCTCGGGAACGGTCAGGTACGAGCCGCCCCAGTTGCCGCCGCCGCCGGGGAACGTGTCGGCGATGTCCCAGCCGGCGACGCCTTCAGCGTTGCCGGAGATCACGCCGAGCATCCAGCCCGGGCAGAGCATCGTGGCGAAGCCGTCGTTCTGGAAGCTGGCGGTCCAGTCGTCGCTCCACTGTCCGAGGTGCGCGGACAGCGTGCTGCTGGCCTCGAGCACGCTCGTGTAGGCCTTCTTCACCTCCGGGTTCCCGGTGGCGATGATGGTGCCGTCTTCTTCTTCATAGGCGTTGGGGATCTGGTTGACGACGCCCTGCCAGGTGGCTCCGGCAGAGTCGAACCATGGCACGTTCGTGCCGGCAGCAGCGAACTTCTCACCGGCTGCGTAGTAGCTCTCCCAGCTGGTGCCGAGGAGTGCGGCAACCTCGGCGCGGTCGGTCGGAAGACCGGCGGCGGCGAACAGGTCGGAGCGGTAGCAGACGGCTTCCGGACCGATGTCGGTGCCGTAGGCGATCAGGCGGCCGTCGGCATCCGTCGCGGCCTCGGTCTTCCAGTCGAGCCAGCGCTCGTCGACGTCGTCAGAGGCGAGGTCGATGAACTGGTCGGAGTATTGGAGCAGTTCCGGCAGCCAGTCGACCTCGATGGCCTCGATGTCGCTCAGGCCGCTGCCTGCGGCGAGACGGGTCGTGAGGTTGTCGCGGGCCTCGTTGGAGGTGGCGGCCTTCTTGTGCGTGATGGTGACGTTCGGGTTGGCCTTCTCGTACTCGGCGAACAGGTCGTCATAGCCGAATTCGTTGAACGTCGCGACGGTCAGTTTGACGTTTTCGTCGGTCGACTGCTCTCCGCCGGCGTTCGCTGAACAACCGGATAGAACCAGTGCGAAGGATGCTGCTCCGGCGACTGTTACTGCAAGTGTGGTGCGCGGGAAACGCTTCACGGTCACTCCCTTGTGTGCGTGCTGATGGGTGGATGCAAGGTCGCTCTCATTGTGCCGTGAGAGCGCTCTCACGTGGTGGTGCTTACGTTAGTGCGCGCATCGATGGTTTGTCAAGAGAGCGCTCTCTCCTGGCTCGGCGGTCAGAGTCCGTCTTGGTCCGGTACGGTCACCGTGAGGGAGCGCACCCGGCCGTCGCGGCGGAAGACGCTCGCGCTCACGTCGGCGTCGAGCGTGCCGCCGGGACCGGGCACCTGGGCGCCGTCGGCGAGGTGTGCGACCATCTCGAGCGGGCCGCCGCGGTGGAACACGACCGGGACCTGACAGAACGTGAACGCGAGCGTGTCCGCGGGTAGCTCGACGCTGTGCTGCTCGCCGAGAACATCCCGGTAGGCGAACGTGCCGGGAGCCGTGGTCCACTCGCCGGCCCGCAGCAGGGTGGGCCGCAAACGGATGCGACCGTCTTCGACCCGCAGGCCGAGCTCGCCCAGGCGGGTGAGCACCTCCTCTTTGACCTGCCCGGTCATCCCCGGCTGCCGGGCGCCCTGGCCGGCGGGCGTGTGCGAGTAAGGATCGGTGGGGAACGCACCGTAGGTGAGCGGATCCTTGCGGTAGCCGATGCCGGCACGCACGTCCTCGTACGCCGCCATCAGCCCCTGGATCGAAGTTTCATCCGCCTGCTCGGCGACGGCCCGGTCGAGTGTCTCCTGCACCGCGAGCAGCAGCTTCGCGACCATGTGCCAGTAGATGCTGCCGAGGCCCTCGTAGGCGAAGAACGAGCCGGAGCGCCCGGTGAATTCCGCATGCCGGAAGACTTCCTCGAAGATGGTGAGCAGTTCGGCCCGGTCCTGTTCCACGGCGCCCTGCAGCGTCGGGTCGACGCTGAGCCGGTCGAGCGCCTCCGAAACGCCCCTGGCGTTTCGGATGTGGGCGGCGAAGTGCAGGTCGCCGTGAACATCCCGCACAACAATGCTGCGGTCGCCGGCAGCGATGAGGCGCAGGGCGAGAGGGCAGTCGGCGGCCCGTGCCGCACTGAAGGTGTTGCGGGCGAGAAAGGACGAAAGGTCCTTGTCGGGATAGAGGATGTAGCTGTGCTGGTCGGCGCGGTACAGCCGGCTCGTGCGCAGGGCACCGAGCAGGTCCAGCGTCTCTTCCGGGCCGAGCAGGCCGGAGGAAAGGATGGCGACCTGGCCCTCGAGCATCTCCGCGAGCCGTCGCACATCGGCCCCATCGTCCCCGAACTCCAGCACGTTGTAGGAGTGCACGAGCCCGTCGTCCCGCCGGCTGGCATGCAGGCCGGACTCGATGAAGCGCCGAGCCAGATCGAGCAGCTCGGCGACGTCTCCCGCGGCGACCGCCGACCGCTCCCCATCGAACCCGGCGTAGACCCGCTCGCGATAGGCGGTCCCTGCCTCGCCCAGGCCGTCCATCACGGCCCGGCGGCGAGTGGAATCGAACCCGACGGCCAAGCCGTCCGCATGCTCGAAGAGCACGTCGCGCACCGCGGTGAGCAGTCCGGCGAGCTCGCTCGAGAGCTCGACGTCGACCGTCAGGAGGTCCTGCACGAAGACGAGGTAGCGGCGCAGATAGGCGAGGGTGACCACCGACAGGCCACGGCCGACGAGCGCGTTGTTGGCGTCGTTCCATTCCGGGCGCTGGGTCGTCATCCAGATGCCGCCGTCCGGCACCAGATTGACGAGCTTGGCCAGCAGGAGCAGCAGCACCTTCTCGGCCAGCGTTACTCGCACGAGGTCGCCGTCGGCACCGTGCACGAGCCGACCGTCCGAGCCCTCCTCGGCGACCCGCCGCATGATCGTGCGCTGCCGCTCGTCGTCGAAGGTGATGGTGTTGTACGGGTCCGTGAGGATGTCCGCATAGGCGGCGATCCGGTACGGCACGTCGGCGTGGGTGAAGGCCGCCCGGTTGATGAGCGCGTCGAGGCGCCCCGGGTGGAATCGGCGGGAGGTCTCGAGCAACTTGAGCAGGTAGATGATCTGGTGGTCGCTCCAGTAACCGATGTTGGCCCAGGGGTCTTCGGGCTCGGGGACCTCCCAGTCGATGCCCTCGCGAGAGATCCGGTACGGGTTGTAGCCGTCGGCGGTCGTGGCGTCAAGGAAGATCGTGACCATCGACTCCACGTATTCGGGGAATGACCAGGCCAGCGCCTCCCAGTTCTGGAAGATGTCCCGCCAGTTGCCTTGGTATTCCAGGCGACGGATGCCACTCTCGTCTTTCAGAACGATCCGGAACTGATTCCACGGCCGGCTCGGATCGCCGTGCCGGCGGCTGAACGTGAGCGGCAGGTATTCCGTGGCGAGGCGCCACAGGTCTACGTCGCCGTGCTCCTGGGCGATGGCGATGAGTTCGTCGGCGCGCAGCCGCTCGGGCAGCGCCGCCAGCACGCCGGCGCAGCGCTGGGCGGTCGACTTACTCCGCTGAATGATGAACGCCCGCACGTCGCTCAACTCCACCGTGTAGCCCTCGGCCGGAACGCCGCCGCGCATCGTGTTGAAAAGCACGTTGGCGGTGTGGTGGATGGTCGCGAGCTCGTCGCCGCTGTGCTGGGCGGCGTCGGTGGCCGCGAGGATCGTCTCCAGGTCGGACCGGGTGCCGACGATGTCGGCCGCGAGCTCCTCGGCGAGCCCGGCAGGATCTCGCAGCTTCTCGCGCAGGGCGACGACATCGGCCGCGTCCTGGTTGACGTCGGCGACGATCTGCCAGCGCTGCGTGCTTCCGGGGGCCAGCGTGATCCGCGCGTGCACGAGGTAAGCGCCGCGCTGGCCGCGGACATCCGTCTCGGCGGTGATGCCCCGGCCTCGGGCGAAGGCAGCCACCTGGCTGATCGAGAGCAGGTGCTCGGCGTTGCCCAGCCCTACCTGCCAGGCCACGTTGGCCTGCAGCGACTCGCTGGGCTCGGCGAGGTCGGAGAGCGTCGCGTTCAGCGTCAGCAGCCCGAGGCCCGTCGAAGAGTCGAGTTCGGCCCGCTTGTAGGCGTCCAGCAGCACGCTCAGCTCGTTCTGCGTCTTCTTGAGGGCTCCGGCGGGAAGGATGTTCACCAGGCCGTCGAGGAGGTCGACGTCGAGCGTTTCGCCGAGCTGCTCGCCGGTGAGCTTCTGGTCGGTGAGCGAGGTCAGGGCGCAGCTGCGCACGACGCCGAAGCGGGCACTCGTCTGCCAGGTCACGCGCAGGCGCAGGCCGAGATCCGGGCGGGTCTCCTCGAAGACCAGGGTCGTGCCGAGGGCGTCCTTGTACAGCGTGCGCTGCACGGCCTGATCGCCGGGACGCACCTCCGCGAACGGCTGCCAGTGAATCCCGGTCCCGTCGGGGCGTCGAACGAGCAGCACGCTGAGCCCACCGGTTCGGCCGCCGCTCTCGGTGACCTTGTCGTCGGTGTAATACGGGAACAGGGCCCGATCGGCGTCGACCCGTCCTGCCGTCAGGCCGCCCGTGCTCGAGATGAAGAGCCAGACGTTGCTCGCACCGACGAGGGTCATGAAGAACGGCGGCATCTGGTCGTAGGCCTCGATCCGGTAGAACCGGCGCCCGTCCAGATCGACCGGTCCGCCCCGGACGGTGCCCTCCGCAGGGTCAGTGCCATCTGCGGGGTCGAACGGGATCTCGCCCCGGCCGGTGGGCTGAATGATGGTCTCGAGGGGCATGCGATCCTCCATTGGATTCACTCCGGCGGATGTTCCGGCCGGCGAAGGCTCCACCATCTCACTGATGAGAGCGCTCTCACAGACTGCCAGACATCTACCGCGCATTCAAGCGCCGGCCCCCCGCGGTGTTGTGCGGAGGGCCGGCGCTGGGTCGGCTGAAGGTGCACCGGGTCGACCGGCGGGGGCCCGCCTGGCGGCCGAAGCCTTAGGCGAACGCGGCTACGGCGACAGCGACGGGTTCGTCGCCGGAGACCAAGTGCAGCACCCGGCGCTCGGCGGCGCCGGTCTCGATGAGTGCGGCCAGCACGGCCGCGACGTCCGCGCGGGGCACAGTCGCGCGATCTTCCGGCAGGCCGGGGCCGGCCGGGTTCAGGCGCACCAGTCCGGTTCCTGCGTCGTCGACGAGGCCGCCGGGGCGAACGATCGTCCAAGCCAGGGGCCGAGCGATCAGGTCTTCCTCGGCCGCCAGTTTGGCCTGCAGGTAGCCCAGGAAGTCCGCCGGTACATCCGCCGGGGTCTGACCGTCCCGCACCTTCTCGGTGCCGGTCGACGAGATCTGGATGAAGCGCGCCACGCCGGCGGACTCAGCCGCGTCGGCCAGTCGCACGGAGCCGCCGAAGTCGACGGCCTGACGGCGCTCCTCGCTGCCGTCGGCTCCGGCACCCGCGGCGAACACCGCGACGTCGGCACCGGCCAAGAGGTGCGCCGCCTCGGCCGATGAGGTCTTTTCGAGGTCGAACACCACCGGAACGGCTCCGTCAGCGACGAGGTCCGCCCTCTGTTCCTCCGTGCGGATCAGCCCGAGGACCTCGTGGCCGTTCTTCGTGAGCTCCCGCGTGAGCTGCCGGGCGATTTTTCCATGTCCACCTGCAATAACAATGCGCATTACCAATACAACGCCCCGACGGCCCCCACAATTCCCCAACGCCCGGACCGGGCCATCCGTGACTGCGCGCCCTGTGCGCATTCGACGGAGATTTTGCCACAAAGTGACGATTTGAGGCCTAAATGGGGCGGTAGGAGCAAAATCTCCGTCGAATTCGTTCGGGTGCTAGCGGGGCTGGGTGCGGGCCTCGCGCTCGAACTCGTCGACGTCGATCCCCGGCTCGACCAGGGCGCCCATCCTGTCGGCGGCCCGCTGCGCGTCCCGGGTCAGCTCGGCCTGCGCGGTCAGCTCGGCCGCGTTCTCGTCCGCGGCCTCCTGCAGGGCGGAGGTGTTGCGCAGCGGCGGCGCCGTGAGGAAGAAGCTCAGTACGAATGCGACCAGCACGACGGCCAGGCTCACCCAGAAGACGGTGACGGATGCGTCGTTGAAGCCGACGAGGAACGGCTCTGCGAGCCGCGGGTCGGCCGTGTTGAGGAACGAGGTGTCGCCGTCGAGGGCGCCGCCCACGCTGCCCGGGTTGGCCAACAGGGCCAGGATGCCGGTGTTCGCCGGGTCGGCCTGCACGGCCGGGTCCGTTGCAGCGTCCCTGACCCCGGAGACGATGGTCGGGTTGTCGAAGGCCGCGCCGATCGTGTCGGGGATGCGGGTGAACAGCACCGAAAAGAGCACGGCGGTGCCGAGCGTGCCGCCGATCTGGCGGAAAAACGTCGCGGCGGATGTGGCCACGCCGATATCCCGAGGGCCGACCGAATTCTGGCTGGCGATGGTGAGCGTCTGCATCAGCTGGCCGAGGCCGAGGCCGATCAGGAGCATCCCGGCCATCATGAATCCGACCGGCTTGTCGGCGGTGGCGAATGTGAAGAGCAGGAAGCCTGCCGACATGAAGGCAGTGCCGATGGTGGGGAAAACCTTGTAGCGGCCGGTACGGGCGATCAGCTGGCCGCTCACAATGGAGGAGATCATCAGGCCCGCGATCATCGGCAGCATCAGGAACCCGCTCTCCGTCGGGGTGGCCCCGTTCACGAGCTGCAGGTAGAGCGGCACCGTCATCATGGCGCCGAACATGCCGAAGCCGACGAAGACGCCCAGGATGGTCGCCATCCTGAACGTGGACGAACGGAACAGTTTCAGCGGGATGAGCGCGTCGTCGCCCATCAGCCGCTCGGCGAGGATGAAGGCCGCGATGCTGAAGAGTCCGATCACGTAGCAGGCGATCGAGGGGATCGAACCCCAGCCCCAGGTGCGGCCCTGCTCGGCCACGAGCAGCAGCGGCACGGCAGCAAGGATCACGGTCACCGCTCCCCACCAGTCGATGCGAACGGGCCGGGCGAAGTGGGGAACGTGTAGAAACTTCAGCACGATTGCGAGGGCGATGATGCCGATCGGGAGGTTGATCAGGAAGACCCACCGCCAGCCCGTGATTCCGAGGATCGTGTCCGAGCCCGACAGGACGCCGCCGATGAGCGGGCCGATCACGCTGGAGACCCCGAAGACGGCCAGGAAGTACCCCTGGTATTTCGCCCGCTCCCGGGGTGCCAGCATGTCGCCCATGATCGTCAGGGGGAGAGCCATCAGGCCGCCGGCGCCGAGCCCCTGGATGGCCCGGAAGATCGCGAGCTCGTACATCGAGTTCGCCAGGCCGGCCAGGAGCGAGCCGATGAGGAAGATCGTGATCGCGATCAGGAACAGCGGGCGGCGCCCGAAAATGTCGCTGAGTTTGCCGTAGATCGGCGTGCTGATGCACGACACGATCAGGTAGGCGGTCGTCACCCAGGCCTGCAGCGCCATGCCGTCGAGGTCGTCGGCGATGGTGCGCATCGATGTTCCGACAATGGTCTGATCGAGGGCGGAGAGGAACATTCCGGCCATCAGTCCGAAGATGACGAAGAGAATCTGCCGGTGGGACATCAGCGGCGGGGCGGCGAGAGCGGGAGAAGTTTGCATTGTGCGCAAAGTTACACGATGGGCAAACAATCTTCAAGCGCCTGCGGGCCGTCGGAGGCTGGGGGAACCCGCTCCGGTCTAGGCTCAGCATCGTGTGGGCAGATCGGGCAGTGGGGGTCGCGCATCCGTTACGGCGGAGGCGTATCGTCGTGCTGTCCATCGCCATCTCTGTACTCGCCGCCGGTGCGGTGGCGGCCGGAGCCCTGACCGGGGAAACCGCGCCGCCCGTCGTCGGTTCCGCCGTCGCTCCGACGCTGATTGCCCGTGTCGAACCGAGCGCCACCCCCACCCCGCCTCGTTCCGCCCCGACAGGTTCCCCGGAGCCGGCCGTGATGCCTGCCTTTGACCGTTCCGCGCGCTCACTCGACGACCCGGCCAGCCTCTGGGTCGTCGTTGACAAGACCCGCCCGCTGAACCCCACCGACTACGCTCCGACCGACCTCGTCGACGTCCCGGTGGCTCACGTCTGGAGCCCGCAACTTCGCCGGGAGGCGTCGGACGCAACCGTGGCCCTGTTCTCCGCGTTCGAGGCGGAGACCGGGCTGAAGCTGCAGTCCCACAGCGCCTACCGGAGCTTCGCGGCCCAGGTGATGGTCTACGACGCGGATGTCGCCGCGAACGGACAGGCGTTCGCCGACACCAGCACGGCCCGGCCGGGAAACAGCGAGCACCAGACCGGTCTGGCCATCGACATCAGCGCACTGCCCCGGATCTGTTCGCTGGATGCCTGCTTCGGCGACACCCCACAGGGGCAGTGGCTTGCCGGGAATGCCTGGCGTTTCGGGTTCCTGCTGCGCTACCCGGCCGACAAGGTGGCCATCACCGGCTACGGCTACGAGCCCTGGCACTTCCGCTACATCGGAACGGAACTGGCCACGGAGATGCACGCCACCGGAACCGCCACCCTCGAGGAATTCTTCGGGCTCCCGGCGGCTCCCGGCTACCACTGATCTCGTTCCCCAATCCCGTTTCCTGATCGGCGCAGGGCCGGTGTGTCGTCCACCGGGGCATTTCCCGGATAAGTGTGATTATCTGGGAACCGTCCCCCGAACAGGGCGTGTCTGCCACACACCCCGGTGGCACCCCGAACGAAGAGAGAAATCTGTGGTTCTGACCCGACGCTTCCGCATCGTCGCTGCCGTGCTCGTTCTGGGCGGCCTCGTGGCCGGAACGGCCGCCGTGGCCGGGGTGACTGGGGATGAACCCGTCGTCTCGGCGACTCCGACCCCGGCTGCTGACTCCACGCAAACGGCGCCGAAGGCCGATGCGGCCGCGTCTGACGCGACGGCCACAGATCGGGTCGCCCCCGCGGAGGCCGCAGAGCCGGTTCCCATCGACGTCCAGGTGCAGGCGCAGGTGAGTTACATGCTCGCCCACTGGACCGACTACAACACGGATGGCTACGGCGTCATCACCGACAACGACTGCGTCAATTTCACCAGCCAATCCCTGATTGAGCGGGGCTGGACCATGGACGACCAGTGGTACGCAGAGGGAATCGGCTCCGACTTCGACACCTCGTCACCGTGGATCAGCTCAACCGCGTTCCGGGACTACGTCGCGCAGTCCGGCCGCGCCACCGCCCTGACGGATGACCAGCGCGACCAGGTCAAGCTCGGCGACGTCGCCCAGTTCGACTGGGACAACTCCGGGGACCGCGACCACACCGGGGTCGTCACCCGGATCGAGGGGTCGGGCGACGACATCCAGATCTACTATGCCGGCCACACCGACGACACCGACTTCCGGTCGGTTGACTACGCGATCACCGAGAAGCACCCGGGCGCCACGGCGTACTACTGGAGCATTCCCTAGATACCGAAGCACTCCCTACCGCTGATCTCCGGTCCCGACAGGCTCGACCGCCGCGGTGGTCAAGCCGGTCCGGATCAGACGCGTCAGGCGATGGCGCCGTCGACGATGGCCTTGGCCTCGATCTGCACCTGCTTCAGGTGTTCCGGGCCAGTGAAGGACTCGGCGTAGATCTTGTAAACGTCCTCGGTGCCACTCGGCCGGGCCGCGAACCAGGCGTTCTCGGTGACGACCTTGACGCCGCCGATTGCCGCACCGTTGCCGGGAGCGTGACTCAGCTTGGCGATGATCTTCTCGCCGGCGAGTTCGGTGGCAGTGATGGCGGCTCCGTCGAGCCCTGACAGCTGCGCCTTCTGGGCGGGCGTCGCGGCCGCGTCCACGCGAGCGTAGGCCGGGTCGCCGAAGTGCTCGGCCAGCTCGGCGTAGCGTTGGCTGGGCGTCTTGCCGGTCACGGCGAGAATCTCCGAGGCGAGCAGGGCCAGCAGGATGCCGTCTTTATCGGTGGTCCAGACGGTTCCGTCGAAGCGCACGAAGCTGGCGCCGGCGCTCTCCTCGCCGCCGAAGGCGACCGAGCCGTCGATCAGGCCCGGAACGAACCACTTGAATCCGACCGGCACCTCCCAGAGGTCGCGGCCGAGGAAACCCGCGACGCGGTCGATCATGGTGGAGGAGACGAGCGTCTTGCCGATCGCGGCATCCGCCCGCCAGCCTTCGCGGTGGCTGTACAAGTAGTCGATGGCCACGGCCAGGAAGTGGTTCGGGTTCATCAGCCCGCCGTCGGGGGTGACGATACCGTGCCGGTCGGCGTCGGCGTCGTTGCCGGTGACGATGTCGAACTCGTCCTTGTGGGCGGCGACGGATGCCATCACGGACGGGCTCGACGGATCCATCCGGATCTTGCCGTCCCAGTCCAGGGTCATGAAGCGCCAGGTGGGGTCGACGTGGGGGTTGATCACGGTCAGGTTGAGCTCGTAGCGGTCGCGAATCGCACCCCAGTAGCCCACGCTCGCGCCGCCGAGCGGGTCGGCTCCGATACGAATGCCGCTGGCCTTGATGGCGGCCATGTCGATGATGTTCTCAAGGTCATTCACGTACCCACCGCGGAAGTCGTAGGTCTCGACCGCGCTGGGCTCGCTCTTTTTGACATCATTGAGCCCGGCGGCGATGAGTTCGTTGGCCCGAGCGGCGATCCACGAGGTGGCGTCGCTGTCGGCCGGTCCGCCGTGCGGTGGGTTGTATTTGAAGCCGCCGTCGGAGGGCGGGTTGTGGCTCGGGGTGACCACGATCCCATCGGCCTCGTCGCTGTTCCCGGCCCGGTTGTAGGCCAGGATCGCGTGCGAGAGGGCCGGAGTAGGCACATAGTCGTCGAACTCGTCGACCAGCACGCGCACGCCGTTCGCGACGAGCACTTCGAGGGCGGTCGTATAGGCTGGCGCGCTCAGGGCGTGCGGGTCGGTGCCGATGAAGAGCGGCCCGGTGATGCCCTGCATGGCGCGGAATTCAACGATCGCCTGCGTGGTCGCGATGATGTGGTCTTCATTGAAGGCCGTGTTGAGGGAGCTCCCTCGGTGACCGGAGGTGCCGAAGGCCACTCGCTGGCCGGGCACCGTGACATCCGGTTTCAGGTCGTAGTACGCCTTCACCAGCGCTTCGACATCGACAAGGTCAGATTCCAGGGCCGCTGTGCCCGCACGTTCGTTCATGGTGTCCAGTCTTGCACTGCAACTAGGCTGATCTGCATGTCCGAGTCGCGCAATGTCAGCTACAGCTTCCTTGGGCCGACTGGCACCTTCACCGAGGCAGCCCTCACCCAGGTCGTCGAAGCCCAGGGCAAGCCGTGGCGGGCCGTGAACAATGTCGGCGAGGCGTTCGACGACGTCGTGTCCGGCCGCAGTGTGGCCGCGATGATCGCGATCGAGAACTCCGTCGACGGTGGCGTGTCCGCCACGCAGGATGCCCTCGCGAGCGTGCCCGACCTGCGCATCATCGGCGAGTACCTGGTTCCGGTGAACTTCGTCCTGGTGGCTCGCCCGGGCACCGCGCTGGCCGATGTGAAGATCGTCAACGCGCATCCGGTCGCCTATGCGCAGTGCCGCCGCTGGCTGGAATCCAATCTGCCGCACCACGGCCACCTTCCGGCGTCGAGCAACGTGGCCGCCGCCGCGTCGCTGGTCGAATCAGGGCAGGCGGATGCTGCCATCGCCCCGCCCGGCATCGAGAAGCACCACGATGTGGTCGTGCTCGCCCGCAGTATCGGCGACAACGCCAACGCGGTCACCCGCTTCGTGCTCGTCAGCCGAACCACCACCGTGCCGCCCCGCACTGGCGCCGACAAGACCAGCCTGATCGTGGAGCTGCCCGAAGACCGCTCAGGCGCCCTGCTCGAGATGCTCGAGCAGTTCGCCACCCGGGGCGTCAACCTCAGCCTGATCCAGTCGCGCCCCATCGGCGACGCCCTGGGGCGCTACCGGTTCGTGATCGATGCCGACGGTCATATCCACGACGAACGCGTGGCCGACGCGCTGCTCGGCCTGCGCCGGTTCAGCCCCCAGGTGATCTTCCTCGGCTCGTACCCGCGGGCCGACAAGCAGCCGATCGAGTTCACCTCGCGCTACAACGACAACGTTTTCATCGGTGCGCGCGCCTGGCTGCGCGGCCTGCTCGGCGAGCCCGCGGTCTGACGGTCCCACCAGCCCGGCCCGGCCCTCAGGCCGCGACGGGAACCCGCAGGACGAGGGCGGCAGGGTCGGTGCGCAGGGACACCGAGCGCACCGGGCCGAGCGCGTCGCCGTCCACCTCGAACTCCTGCGCCTCGACCAGCACGATCCGGATATCGGCGGCGTGCAGCGTCGTCAGCACCCGTGCAGTGGTCGATTCGGTTCGCTCGATGATGCGACGCCCGGCCGCCGAGCGGCGCAGAACGCCGTTCTCCCACGTCACCCGGCGCCAGATTGTGAGCCAGCCGAGCACACCCTTGGGCTGCAGCATGGCGATGTCGAGGATGCCGTCGTCGAGGCGGGCATCCGGCAGAATCTGGATATTTCCCGGCAGCAGGCCGCAATTGCCGATCAGGATGGTGCTCACGTGCGCCGGCCGGTGCGGGCGCCCGTTCAGGCTGTACCGGATCTGGAACGGCTTGACCCGGGGGAGCACGCGCGCCACGGCGTCGACGTAGGCCAGCCAGCCCACCGCCCGCTTCAGTTCGGGCCGCGTGCTCACGACCATCTGGGCGTCGATGCCGATGCCCGCCATCACGAGGAAGACGTGGTCGGCCAGGGCGCCGTCGTCGGTGCGCACGGATGCCACACCCACGTCGATCGGCTTGTTTCCGCCCGTGAAGGCAACCATGGTGGCCTCGTCAAGGTTCGACAGCGGCAGGCCCAGGTTGCGGGCCAGCAGATTGCCGGTGCCGAGGGGCACGATGGCCAGGGGCACACCGGAGCCACGGAGCACGTCGGCGATCGCGCGAATCGTGCCGTCGCCGCCCGCCACGAGCACCAGGGACGCACCCTTCGCCAGGGCGAGCCGGGCGGCCTGCCTGCCGGCGTCGTCCGCGGCGGTCGGGAGCCAGAGCGAGCCGGCCCAGTCCGACGCGGTCTCCGCGCGGGCCACGCTCGCCCGCAGGCGGTCCAGGTCGACTTTGGTGGGGTTGTAGATGATTGCCGCCCGCCGAACAACTGTCGGTTGATTGGGAGTATCCACGCGGTAAGGCTAGCAAGGTGCCGGACCATGCGCTTGTAGACTAATTCGGTGATTGATCCTGTGCTGCTGCGAGAGAATCCTGACCTCATCAAGCGTTCGCAGAAAGCGCGCGGTGCGTCGGTCGAGGCGGTCGACGACGCGCTCGCCGCCGACGCGGAGCGTCGCGCCACTATCCGGGCGTTCGAGGCGCTGCGTGCCGCCCAGAACCAGTTCGGCAAGCAAGTGGCCTCCGCGCCTCCCGCGGAGAAGAAGGTCCTCGTCGCCCAGGCACAGAGCCTCGCTGCCGACGTCAAGTCCGCCGCGGCCGCCTCGAGCGAGGCCGAGGCGCTGTTCACCGCGGTCGTGCGCACCCTCGCGAACCCCGTCATCGACGGCGTACCGGCCGGCGGTGAAGAGAACTTCGTCACCCTCCGCACCCATGGCGCCGTGCCCGCCTTCGACTTCGAGCCGCGCGACCACCTCGAGCTGGGCGAACTGCTCGGTGCCATCGACATGGCCCGAGGGGCCAAAGTGTCCGGCGCCCGGTTCTACTTCCTGCGCGGCATCGGCGCCCGCCTCGAGATCGCGCTGATGAACATGGCGCTCGACCGGGCGCTGGCGGCCGGCTTCATCCCCCTGATCACGCCCACCCTGGTGCGGCCCGAGATCATGGACGGCACCGGGTTCCTCGGCGAGCACGCCGACGAGGTCTACTTCCTCCCCGCCGACGACTTCTACCTCACCGGCACCAGCGAGGTCGCGCTCGCCGGCTACCACTCGGACGAGATCCTGGACCTGTCCGGCGGACCGCTCCGCTACGCCGGCTGGTCCACCTGCTATCGGCGCGAGGCCGGTTCGGGCGGCAAGGACACCCGCGGCATCATCCGGGTGCACCAGTTCAACAAGCTGGAGATGTTCACCTACGTGCTGCCGGAGAATGCCGAGGCCGAGCACGACCGCCTCGTCGCCCTGCAGGAGGACATGCTCCAGGCGCTCGGCCTCAGCTACCGCGTCATCGACGTGGCCGCCGGCGACCTCGGCTCCAGCGCCGCCCGCAAGTTCGACATCGAGGCGTGGGTCCCCACCCAGAACGCCTACCGCGAACTGACCAGCACGAGCAACTGCACGACCTACCAGGCGCGCCGGCTCGATATCCGTTACCGCACCGAGTCGGGCAAGACCACGCCGGTCGCAACCCTCAACGGCACCCTGGCGACGACCCGCTGGATTGTGGCCCTGCTCGAAACGCACCAACAGGCGGATGGCTCGGTACTCATACCCGAGGCGCTGCGCCCATGGCTGGGCGGCCTCGACGTCATTCGGCCGGTGGGCGCATGACGACGCCGACGGATGCCCCCTGGCTGGTGGCCCTCGACATCGACGGCACCACCATGCACGAGAACGGCACGATCAGCGACGGCGTCCTCGACCAGGTGCGGCGGCTCGCCGCGGCCGGTCATGAGGTCATGCTCGCCACCGGGCGCTCGTCCGCCGCCACGCTCCCCGTGCTCGAGCGCCTGGACATCACCCCGCGCTTCGTGGTCTGCTCGAACGGTGCGATCACCCTGCACCGCGACCCGGCTTCCCCCACCGGGTACCGGCGCGAATGGGTCGAGACCTTCGATCCGACCGATGTGTTGATGCAGATCCGCTCGCACCTGGTCGGTGCCAGGTACGCCGTCGAAGACGAGCGCGGCTTCTACCGCTACACGGAGCCGTTCCCGGATGCCACGATCGGGCTGGATAGCGAGCACGTCGAGTTCGACGATCTGCTGCGCCAGGACGCCACCCGGGTGGTCGTCATCTCGCCTGACCACGACATGGAGGATTTTCTTCAGATCGTCGACCGGATGGGGCTGAACCGGGTGAGCTACGCGATCGGCTGGACTGCCTGGCTCGATATCGCCCCCGACGGCGTGAACAAGGCCACCGCCATGGAGCGGGTGCGCGCCGAGTTCGGGATTCCGCGGAGCCGCGTGATGGCCGTCGGCGACGGGCGCAACGACATCGAGATGCTGCAGTGGGCGTCGGTCCAGGGTCGGGGAGTGGCCATGGGGCAGGCTCCGCACGAGGTGCTCGCGGCGGCCGGCGAGATCACCGGCGCCGTTCACGAAGATGGGCTCGCGCTCGTTCTGAGCAGCCTGTAGGCGGTGCCCAGCCCGCTGCCAGCATCCTCTGGCACTGTGGTGAGCCTGCAAGCGGCTAGAATCGGTCGGTATTCGTTAGTCCGCGACCGCGTGTTATACCAGCGCCGCGGGCAGCGAACCGGGAGGGCTGTCCGAGCGGCCGATGGAGCCAGTCTTGAAAACTGGTGGGCAGAGATGTCTCGTGGGTTCGAATCCCACGCCCTCCGCACCTCAATTCTCCACGGCCTGCACAAACGAAGGGACCTGAGTGAGCGACGAATTACGCCCCCGCTCGACACGATCGAAAAAACTCAGTACCATCGCCCGCCACGGCCGGCTGCACCGCTCCAACCCGTTCGTGACCGTGGCCAAGGTGCTCGCCGCGTCACTGGCCGTGCTGCTCGTGAGTGGCGCATCCGTCGCCGCGATCGCGACCTACGATGTCGCGTCGAGTGTGCAGGAGAGCGTGCCCCTGGCCAACGAGACCGAGGGTCCCGCCCCCAAGATCGATGCGATCCCGGGCGGCGTGAACCTGCTGGTGGTCGGCAGTGACAGCCGAAAGGGTCAGGATGCCTCGTTCGGGCCGGAGGATTCCACCGGCGACCTCAACGATGTCACCATGCTGCTGCACATCTCCGAAGACCACACCAACGCCTCCGTGATCAGCTTCCCCCGGGACATGTATGTTCCCATCCCCGAGTGCCCGGACCCTGACGGCGGCACCTTCGACGCGATGAGCAGCCAGAAAATCAACACAACGCTCACCTACGGTGGCTTGGCTTGCACCGTGCTCACGGTCGAGAAGCTCACCGGTTTGAGCATCCCCTATGCGGCAGAGGTACAGTTCGACGGCGTCATGGCCATGTCGACGGCCGTCGGCGGCGTGCCGGTCTGTGTCGCCGAAGACATCGAAGACGAGTACACGAACACCTACCTTCCGGCCGGAATGCACACGCTCGAGGGTCTGGAGGCGCTGCAGTTCCTGCGCACCCGCCACGGCGTCGGCGACGGCAGCGACCTGACGCGGATCAGCAACCAGCAGGTGTTCCTGTCCTCCCTCGTACGAACCGTGAAGAGTGCGTCCACACTCTCCGATCCCGTCAAGGTGTACTCGCTGGCCAAGGCCGTCACGGCCAACATGAACCTGTCCACGAGTCTCAACGACGTCTCCACCCTGGCGTCGATCGCCGTGGCCCTGAAGGACATCGACCTCAGCAAGGTGGTCTTCGTGCAGGCCCCGACCGGCAATGTTGACGGCGGCGTGGAACCGATCCAGCCGGACTTCGACGACCTGTTCACCGCCGTCGAAGATGACGACTCGCTCCAACTGGCCGGAGACCCGGCTGCGGAGGACCCGGCTGCGATCCCGGATCCCGATGCCACGACCGATCCGGCCGCACCGGTCCCGGATCCGGCCGCGACGCCCCCGACCGCAGTGCTTTCCGATTCAGTCCAGGGCCAGACCGCCGGAGACGTCACCTGCTCTGCAGGCCGGTCGCTCGAGGACCAGTAGTCTCCGGGCGGCGCCCGCAGTCCTCGGTTCGTGCGGATGCCGTCAGTACCGTTATGCTTGCCTACGTGGGTTTGCGCTGCAGACCCCAAGGAGACGTCGCATAGTACGGCTTAGTGCACCACCCTGCTAAGGTGGAGTACCCTTCACGGGGTACCGTGGGTTCAAATCCCACCGTCTCCGCGCTGAGGAGTTTACGTAATTCCGGCGATTAGTTTACGAAATTCCTGCGGCAACAAAAAACCGGCGATCGCATCGCCGGTTTTCTGCATTAAGGCGCCGATTCTGAGAGTGCTCGTCCCAAGACACGCTGCGATCTGGGCGTGGTCGGCGGTTAAACACCGCTTCGCCCTGTTTTTGGCAGGGCGAATCGGCTTTTAATGCAGGTAACGGAATTGTTGACGACCGGACGGCTTAGCTGGGTGGTGACGGCGCTGTGTCGGTGGGTGGCGTCGCCGCAGTGATTTCAGCGCTGGAATAGTATGTGCTCGCGAAGGATTTGTTCTTCGTGGTGAGGGGCACTCGGGCGAGCTCGCTCTGGATGAACGTCAAAATCTTTCGGATATTGGCCGAGACGAGTGCGAGTGTCACGGCCAGCGACGCAAAGGCCTCCGGTCTTGTGAAGCGAGCACTTGAAGATCTTCACTTCACAACCGGAGGCCTTCCTCACGCCCGAAGCTCAGGGCGTGTCACCACACAACCCCAACCAACCTCTCTGGGCAGTACACCTAGTTGCGCTGGCCCTGCCGTTATTCGAGCAATTTGCCGGTCTGGCTGACGTTTTCCATCAGTGCCGCGATCTCGGCGGGAACCGGCGGGATCTGCTCATGGGCGATCGAGCCATCGGCTGACCACACCAGGTTCACCTGCAAGGCGGGGTCCATGTCCGGGTAATCGCTTCTGTTGTGAGCACCGCGGCTCTCCCGGCGCTCCAGAGCGCAGGCCAGGGTTGCTCGGGCGGCCATGAGGGAGGCGCGCAGGTCGAAGGCATGCGCGAGGCCGGAGAAGCCGGCGACATCCGGATGCACGCCGATTCGTTTCTGGCGATCGTCGAGTTCGTCCAGCTCGCGTAGGCCCTCGAGCAGCCCCGCCTCGTCGCGTACGACCCCACCGAAGTCGGTCATGGTGTTGCGGATGTCTCGCTGCAGGGCTCGCACATTCTCTTCTCCGTCCGAGGCAAGAGTGTCGGTCACCTCGCGTTCCGCGGCGTCGATTGCTTCTTGTGAGCGGTTCTGGGAGGTGATGCCTGCGCTGTATTCCGCTGCAGCCTGACCGACGATCCGGCCGAAGACGAGGAGCTCGATGAGCGAGTTTCCGCCCAGTCGATTTGCTCCGTGCAGCCCGCTGGAGGCCTCGCCGATCGCGTACATCCCCACGACATCGGTGGAGTGGTCGTCCGGTCGCACCCACACGCCGCCCATGGAATAGTGCGCGGTCGGGGCGATCTCGATGGCAGTGGTGGTGACATCCAGCACCTGCAGTTCCAGCATGGTCTGGTAGACGCGGGGCAGGCGCGTCATGATCGTCTCGCGGGGCAGGTGGGAGATGTCGAGCAGCACGCCGCCCTTCGCAGTGCCGCGTCCCTCCTTGATCTCGGTGTATGCGGCCAGCGCGACCCTGTCGCGGGTCGACAGCTCCATTCGCTCAGGGTCGTAGTTGGCCATGAACCGCTCGCCGAGTACGTTTCGCAGCACCCCGCCCTCGCCCCTGGCGGCCTCGCTGATCAGGGTGCCCGCGGCATTTTCCGGCTCGAGGATGCCACTCGGGTGGAACTGGACCAGCTCTGCGTCGCGCAGTCGACCGCCGGCATCCACCGCCAGCTTGAAGGAGTCGCCCGTGTTCTCGTCCCGCCGGCTGGAGGTGCGACGCCAGATGCGGTTATGTCCGCCAGCGGCGATGATGACCGCGTCTGCGATGATCGTCACCCGGCTGCCGTCGCGTAGATCAAAGCCGTACGCACCGAACACCACGTTGTCGCGCACCAAGATGCGGGTTATGTACACCGAATCCAGGATGGGAACCTCGAGCTGGGCGGCTCGGGCGACCAGGGTGCGCTGAATCTCGAGTCCCGTGTAGTCGCCGGCGAACGCGGTCCGACGGTACTTATGGGCTCCAAAATATCGCTGGCTGATACGACCATCAGCCTCGCGCGCGAACGGCATACCCCAGCGCTCGAGATCCTGGATGCCTCGGCCAGCGTTCTTCGTCACAATCTCGGCCGTGTGTGGGTTGGCGAGAAAGTAGCTCTCCTGAATGGTATCGGCTGCGTGCTGTTGCCAACTGTCTTCGGCATCCATCGTGGCCAAAGCCGCATTGATTCCGCCAGCCGCCAACGAGGTGTGTGCGTCGTTCTTGGGGCGTTTGCCGACGGCGAGAACGTCGACTCCGCGTTCGGAGAGTTCGATTGCGGCGCGCAGGCCGGAACCCCCGGTCCCGATGACGAGGACGGAGGTAGAAATGCGGCGACCAGTGACGGTGTTGTCTGGCATGAGAACGGCCTTTCCGGGCACGAAGACGGAGACGCACCGAGTGCAGCTCCCACGGTCAAGCTAGCTCGCGTTGCTGGACTTTTGCTCTAATTTGAGGACGACATAGGTGCAATGCCCAGGGAGGTTGGTTATGCGGCTGTGGGATGGTTCGTTTCCGGTTGCTGAGTGGAGTCTGTGGTGACTGTAGTAGTGCAGCCAGGGCTCCAAGGCTGCGCGGCGTTCGGTGTCTGAGGTGTAGAAGCGTCGGTAGGCCCAGCCGCCGCCCGTCGCAACACCCCGATGGCGGTGTCGGCTTTCTCGTCAGCGCAGATCTCCGCGTAGGCGACGCTGGAGTTGTCATCGATGACGGTATGCATGAACGAGGTGCCCAGCCGGGCCGTGCGGTTAGCTGCCCGAAGTCCGGCGCGCCGGGAAGTCGCCGCCCGGTTCGCGCCGCCCTGTTGGCGTCCGACGTAGCGGTGGCCGCCACCGTCGGGCGGAGCGATCCTGCATCCTTAGTACGCAGTGCTGGGCGAATCGGTCGGCCCACCGTTTCGCGTTCGGCTACGAGACCCGGAACATCTTCGCGGCTGACGAAACGCTCCATCCTTCGACGATGCTCAGACGAGCCAGCTGAAATGAGACTGCTTTACCTGTGCCCGTAAGACAGGATCATTACCGGCAACGCCTGCGGAATCTGCGGCTGCGTATGCCTTGCAATCCGCTGCTTCTTCCTCGGCGCAACCCACCGTTCGCTACATGGAGGGCCGGCATCGCTAGGACGGCGACCGGTCGGGCACTGAGATGGAATTAATTCGGCGATGTGATGGAATCGAAACTATTCGTCGCAGCTCCCTTTAGCTCTATGAGTGGCCTGTGGGAATTACGTAAACTACCCGCGCTTCTCGTTCCTCCGCATCCCGGTTTTTCTCACTGGGTGCGGGGGTTTTTCTGTCCCGGAACGCACCTGTGACTTGATTCCGGAGGCTCTAACCAACGTCCGTGTCTGGGCCATTTGGTGACCCGATCCCGAAAAATCACGCCAACGTTGGTGGAGCCTGTCGAGCCCCCAACCGGTTCCCTCCCCCAGGCCGCCAGGTGCGGGTGGGGTCGTAGCAGTAGGGTGCCCGGATTTGGGGTGTGCCCCGGATCATGCGGATGTTCCAGCCGGACGTGTCAATGCTGTGGTGGTGGTACCAGCACAGGAGGACCCCGTTGTCGATCTCGGTTTTTCCGCCGCGGTGCCAGGGGATGACGTGGTGTACTTCGCACCAGGCGGCGGGCACGGTGCAGCCGGGGATGACGCAGCCGCCGTCGCGGGCGGCGATGGCGCGGCGTTGGGCCCGGTTGAAGAAACGATTCTCGGTGCTGAGGCTGAGCACCTCGTTGTGCGGCCCGAACCGGATCTCCTGAAATCCGCCGGCGCAGAGCGCCTGCTTCACACTTGTCAGCGAGATCGGCGCTTCGACGCCGTCGATCCAACCCACCCCGCGGCCCGCGGTAAGGTCGGCCTGGTTGACGTGGATCATGACGGTGGGGGCGGCGCCGCCCATGGTCGGGGTCCCCGCGTCACGGGTGGCGGCTTCGAACACACCGCGGAGGATGTCGGCGCGTTTCTGACTCCCGTTACGGTCGTCGCTGAGGGCCGCGGCCTCCGCCCCCGGGATCAGCTGCCCGGCCGCCATGCGCGCCTGTTCTTCTTCGGTCGGAAACTTGGGCGCCGCGTGGGCGGAGAG
>NZ_SOFB01000021.1:0-118843 GCF_004402815.1 Cryobacterium sp. Hz7 | reverse complement strand
CGGCTTCAAATCACCCGACGCCCTCATCGCCCTCGCCATGCTCAGCCTCGGCGGCCACAAACCAGTGCTCCCCGGCCGGGTTTAACCCACAGAAGCAGCAGGAGAGCCAAAATCTCCGTCGAATTCGTTAGGGCCGGTCGCCGCGGTCGCCCGCAGCGACCACATCCGCAGCATTTGCCGACCAGGTCCGCGGCGCGGGTTCTACGCCGCTGCGCGGCTGGCACGCCACGCGCTTAGCGGCGCAACACCTGCGTGCCGCTCCTGGAGCGGGCAACGGATGCCGCTACGCGGCTGCGCCACCCAGGTAGGCGTTGTGCACCTCGGGGAGTTCCACGAGTTCGGCCGGGGTTCCCGTGAGTGCCACCCGTCCGCGGTGCATGACCACTGCCCGGTGCGCGATCTTGAACGAGGCGCGCACATTCTGTTCCACGAGGAGAACCGCGAGCTGCTTCTCGACGCAGAGCCGGGAGAGCACGTCCATGATCTCCGCGACCACCTTCGGCGCGAGGCCGATGGACGGCTCGTCCAGCATGATCGCCGTCGGGTTCGCCATCAGGCCGCGCCCGATGGCCACCATCTGCTGCTCGCCACCCGAGAGGGTTCCGGCGGCCTGACCCATCCGGGTGCGCAGCCGGGGGAACAGCTTGAGGATCGAGTCGACGTCGCCGTGGCCCTTCTTCGTCCAGGCACCCAGCATGAGGTTGTCACGCACCGAGAGGGTCGGGAAGCACAGCCGGTTCTCGGGCACATGGGTCAGGCCGAATCCGGCCATCTTCTCCGTGGGCTTCCCGGTGATCGTGCGACCCTCGAGGGTCACGCTGCCCCCGGTGGGCCGGATGAGGCCGCTGACGGCTCGCAGCAGGGTCGTCTTACCGGCCCCGTTCGAGCCCACCACAGCCACGATCTCCCCACGCGCCACCTCGAAGCTGACCTCGTGCAGCACCGCGAGCTTGCCATAGCCGGCGTCCAGTCCGGAAACGATCAGCGTCATGCGTGCTCCTCCAATTCGTTCAGTTCCGCTTCGGCCTCGTCGAGGTCCGTGCCCAGGTAGGCAACGACCACGGCGGGGTCATTGCGCACGGACTCCGGGTCGCCGTAGGCGATGAGCACACCGTCGTCGAGCACCGCGACATGGTCGGCGAGGGACATGACCTGCGCCACATCGTGCTCGACGAGCACGATCGTGAGCCCGGCGGTCCGCAGCCGCCGCAGCAGCTCGGCCATCACCTCGCGCTCAGCGCCGGATAGGCCGGCCATCGGCTCGTCGAGGAGGAGCAGGGCCGGCTCGGCGGCCAGAGCCCGGCAGACCTCCATGATTCGCTGCTTGCCGAACGACAGATCCGAGGCTGAGTCGTCCGCGGCATCCGAGAGTTTCATCGACTGCAGGATCTCGTAGGACGCGGCGCGGTGGGCGCTCTGCTCACCCGACTGCAGCCCCAGCATTCCGCGGAGGACGCCCGCGCTTCCCTTGCGGTACCTGCCCATGTACACGTTGCCGACGACATCCGTCGAGGTGAAGACCTGCAGGTTCTGGAACGTGCGGGTCAGCCCGTGCGCGGCGGCGACGTGCGGTTTGCGGCCGGAGATCACCTGGTCGAGGAACGTGACGGTGCCCTCGCTTGGGGTCAGTGCTCCGGAGATCATGTTGAAGCAGGTCGTCTTGCCGGCACCGTTGGGGCCGATCAGACCCAGGATGCTGCCGGCCGGCACGGTGAGGTTTACATCGTTGACGGCGACGACGCCGCCATATCGTTTGCTCAGTCCCTCGAGGACGAGGATCGGCTCACCGGCCGCGACCGGGGTGCTGACCGCCGGGAGCTGCGGGATCGTCGTGTCGTCCTCCGGGACGTGCGCATGCGCGTCGCCGGGTGGGCGCTTCCCGGCGAACGGCAACTTCTGCCACAGCGTGGTCGCCGCCTGGTGGAGGCCGCCGGGCAGGAGCAGGATCACCAGGATCAGGACGATACCGTAACCGAGCAACTGCACCTCTCCGGTGGCGCCGGGGAAGATGGCCGGGATGACGTCGCGCATGCCCTCGCCGAGGAATTGCACAAGGAAGGCGCCCGCGACGGCGCCCCAGACCGATCCCAGGCCCCCGATGACGACCATCAGCAGGATCGAGACCGACAGGTGGAATTCGGCGGTGGCGGGGCTCACGATCGCGACCTGGTAGGCGTAGAACACCCCGCCGAGGCCCGCGAAGCCGGCGGAGAGCACGAAGACTTTCAGCCGCAGCGCATAGGTGTTGACGCCGAGGCTCTCGGCGGCGAGTTCGGAGTCGTTGACGGCCGAGAGGGCGCGACCGGCGCGGCTGTGGGTGAGGTTGAGGGCCAGGATGAGCCCGATCACCGCGAACGGCGTCACGAACCAGAGGAAGAAGCCGCTGTTGTCGATCGGGATCCCGAGCACCGTGGGTCGCGAGATGCCGTAGATGCCCGTGGTTCGTCCGGTGACATCCCATTCGCGCACGCCGATCATCACGATGAAGCCGAGCCCCAGCGTCGCCAGCGCGAGGTAGTGGCCGCGCAGGCGCATCAGCGGAAGGCCTACGAGCAGGGCGACCAGCATCGCGGCGAGAACACCGACGGTGGCCGCGACCGGGCCGGGCAGATCGAGCTTGGTCAGCAGGATTGCGTGGGTGTACGCGCCGATCGCGAAAAACGCGGCCTGCCCGAGACTGACCTGCCCGGCCAGACCCATCAGCAGGTTGAGCCCGATGGCCGGCAGGGCGAAGATCATGGCGAACACGACGATGTTCATGACCGAGGAACTGGCCGTGAAAGGGACCACGATCATCAGCGCGACGAGCACGCCGCAGCCGATCAGCGTGCTCTTGTTGTTCGCCCAGAAACGCGTGCGGAGGGAGCGCGTCCCGGCGAGGGTAGGTGTGGTTGCATGTGTCATTTCGCTACACCCTGACCGCTGTGGGCTTGAGAACGAGGCCCTGGGGGCGAACGACGAGCACAAGGATGAGGATGAGGAAGGCGGCGCCGTCCCTCAGGCCGGACGAGACGTACCCGGCCACGTAGGCCTCGATCACGCCGAGCAGGAGAGCCCCGACGATCGCGGCACGAAAGGAGACGAAGCCGCCGAGGACGGCGGCGACGAAGCCCTTGAGGCCGAGCAGTACGCCGCCCGACCAGAGCGAGAGGTAGATCGGGGAAGCCACCACGCCGGCGACACCCCCGACGAAACCCGCAATCGCGAAGGCCAGCATTGACGCGGTGACCGGTGAGATCCCCACGATGCGCGCCGCAACGGGCTGCTCCGCACACGCCCGCAGGGCCTTGCCCCAGCGTGACTTCTCGTAGAAGAGCACAATTCCACCGCCGACCACGACGAGGGCGCCGATCATCCAGAATTCTTGAGAACGGATGCTCACCCCGCCGATCAGGATGTTGGTCCCCGGGAACAGGGGCACCCCCTTGGCCTCGGGCCCCCAGGCCAGCAGCATGATCGCCTGCAGCAGAGTCGAGACGCCGAGGGTCAGGATGATGGACGTGAGCGGGGTCAGCTTCTTCACCCGTGCGATGATCAGCCGTTCCATCGCAATGGCCACCAGGGTCACCGAGAGGATGGCGACCAGGATCGCGAGAAGGAGCGGCATCCCGGCCGCGGCGAGCCAGGCACTCCCCAGTCCGGCCAGCATCGCGAACTCGCCCTGGGCGATGTTGATGACGTGGCGAACCGTGTAGACGGCGATCAGGCCGACGGCGAGCAGGGCGTACACAGAGCCCTGTGAAAGCCCTGCCACCGTCAACTGCAGGAAATCAGTGAGCACGATCAGTCCTTGAGGAGGTTCCAGCGACCATCCTCGGCCTCAGCCAGGATGAGGGCGGTGGCGTCGAGGCCGGAGTGGTTCTTCGCGGTCATCTGGAAGACTCCGGAGATCCCAGTCCACTGGGCGCTCTCGAGTTCGTCGCGCAGGGCATCCGCGTCGGTGCCGGCGGCCTCGATCGCGTTGACGGCGATGTGCCAGGCGTCGAACGCGTGGCCCGCGAAACCGGACGGCTGCTCGCCGTAGGCCGCGTTGTAGTCCGCCTGGAACTGCTCGATGACCTCGCGCTGGGTGTTGTCGGCCGCCAGCTGGTCGGCGACGAGCAGGCGGCCCATCGGGGCGATGACGCCGTTGGCGGCGTCACCGGCGGCGTCGAAGAATGCCTGGTTCGAGATGCCGTGCGAGTGGTAGACCGGCTTGTTCACGCTGAGCTGCACATAGGCCTTCTGGGCCAGGCCGGCCGAGGGGTTGATGCCCCAGATGATGACGGCGTCGGAGTCCGAGCCGCGCACGTTGGTCATCTGCGGGGTGAAGTCGGTCGCGCTCGGCTCGAAGGCCTCCGTCATGACCAGGGTGATGCCGCGCTCGGCGCCGAGGTCTGTGATGTACTCCGCGACCCCTTCGCCGAAACCGCTCGCGTCGCGCACGAGGGCCAGCTTGGTATATCCCTTCGCCTCGGCGTCGTCGAGGATGCGCTCGAGCACGACCACGTCGTTCTGTGCGGTCTTGAAGACCCACTTCGAGCCCTCGACGATGGCCACGTTGGCCGCGACGGAGATCATCGGGATCTTCGCGGCTTCCGCGATGGGGCGCATGGCCAGGCTGGGCCCGGTGCGTGAGGCACCGATGATGATGTCGACCTTGTCGCTCTCGATCAGCTTGCTCGTGGCCTTGGCCGCGCCGTCCTCGGTCGACTGATTGTCGATGATGGTGAGCTCGACGTCGCGGCCGTCGATGCCGCCGTCGTCGTTGAGCTGCTTGGCCAGCATTGTGAGCGTGTTCTGCTCCGGCACGCCGAGGCTGGCGCCGACGCCGGTGACGTCGAGAACCGCGCCGATCTTGATCGGGCCGGCCTCCGCTGCAGGGTCGTCCTTGGCCGTTCCCCCCAGGTTCGAGGTGCTGCATCCGGCCAGCGCAAGGGCTGTGATAACGGCAATCGGCGCGATGAAACGCAGACGAGACTTCTTCATTGGAATCTCCTTCAGAGGAACAGATAATTAGTGACCGACCAGTCGTTCACTAATTCAGGTGTGGGCCTGACAGTACCGTGGCATCGCCGCGCGCGGCAAGGGTCCCGAGGCAGTCGTTCGTAACGAGTGGGTGACGGTGTCGGCGGTGAAAGGATGCCAGTCGGCGCCGGGTCCGTTAGGCCAGCGCGAGCATCCCAGCCGCGCCGAGGGCCAGCGCGAGGCCCAACCACTGCACCGGCGCGATCCGTTCCCGGAGCACCACGGCGGCGAGCAGGATCGTGCCGGCCGGGTACATTGCCGTGAGTACGCTCATCACGCTGAGGTCCCCGGCGCGCATGCCGAGCAGCAGCAACACATTGGCCACGACGTCGATCACGCCGCAGGCCACGGCCAGCCGCAGCCCGATGGTGAGCGTCGAGCGGGGCTGCGGCGCGGCATCCGTCACCGGTCTGAACGAGCCCGTCATCGGCGCGGTCGTCACCAGTGAACGTCGCCGCCGCAACGCGAGCAGGGCGAGCAGCCCGACCACGGAGAACATGATCGCCGCATTCACCGCGCGGTTCATCACCAGCGGTACGAGCCCGCTGTCCGCCGGGGTCAGGTCGATCATCACCATGAAGGCGCCGATCATCGTGCCGGAGCCGAGGGCCATCAGCACGCCGAGCAGGCTCGGCCGCACGGCGCCGCGCTCGGGCACGAAACCCACGAGCACCACCGCCACGAGCGCCAGGCCGAGCGCCCAGTAGCCGATCGGGGCGAGGCGGTCGCCGCCGGCCAGCCCCACCGTCATCGGCACGACCGCCGACACCACGGCCGTGAGCGGCGAGAGGATGCTCATCGGCCCGATCGCGAGGCAGGCGTAGAGCAGCGAGATCGCGATTGCGCCGCTGACTCCGGACAATCCGCCCCACAGCACGGCCGACGGCGACCAGACCCCCACCACAAACGGTAGGGCGAGCAGCAGGGCCACGAGCCCGGATGCCGCGGCGACGGCCGTCACGAGCAGGGAACTCATGCGCTTGGCGGCGAGCCCGCCAAGGAAGTCGGCACTCCCGAAGATGAGTGCGCCGGTGAGGCCGAGGACCGCGATAAGCATAGAAAACGAGCTTAGCGAGTGGCCGGTATCCTAAAACCCACAACTGTGTGAGGCGGGGAGACAGGTCGCTGTGAAACGAGGGAACAGGGCGCGGCAGTGGGCAGCGCTCGCGCTGGGCGCCGCCGTGGTGGTCGCGCCGCCGTGGTGGTCCGCCGCCCCGGCGTCGGCCCACGACTCCGTGGGCGGGTCCTCCCCGGCAGCGGGGGCCGTCGTGACTGAACAGCCTTCGCTGTTCACCGTGACGACGAACGACGCCCTGCTTGACCTCGGCGGCGGGGGAGCGGGCAGCGGGATGCTCATCAGCGGGCCCGCGCGTGTGGCCACGCCTCTCTACTACGGTGACGGCTGTATCAGCCTGCTCGGCCCGACCGTCGAGACCAAGGCCCAGCTGGGCCAGCCGGGCGAGTACACGGTGACCTGGCAGGTGGTCTCGACCGACGGGCATCCGGTGTCCGACGACTTCACCTTCACCTGGCAACCGGCCGCCGACCAGGAATTGGCTGAAGGGTCCCCGGCCAAACCGGTCTGCGCCGAGACCGCGGACGCCGCCGCGGATGCTGCTTCCCCGGATTCCACCGACACAAGCGCCGTCGCCCTCGCCGAAGCCCCCCTCGTCGCCGTCTGGATCGCCGCCGCCCTCGGTGCCGTCCTCCTCGCCGTGGCTGGAACCCTCCTCGCCATCCGCCGACGCGCGCCTCGCCCACCGAATCAGCCCGAGCAGCCCGACCAGCCCGCGTAGCCGACTCGCACCATCGGAGGGCGCAGGTAGAGTTGCCGGGTGAGTTGGAACGCCGAAATACCGTGGAATCCTGACGAGTTCGAACCACCCGACGAATTCGACGCCCCGCCACCGCCCGACGGCTATGCCGGCGGAGCCAGGGAGTGGGAACCGGCCCCGGACCTGGCGGGCCCGGCAGGCCGCGCCGGTGCCGGCGCATCCGCCCTGCGCGTACCCGCAACCCCGCCCCACCGCGCCACCGCGAAGTTCGCGACGGCCGGCGAGGCCCTGCGCACTGTCTTCGGCTACGACTCCTTCCGCGGCGAGCAGGCCGCCATCATCGACCAGGTCATCAACGGCAACGACGCCGTCGTGCTGATGCCCACCGGTGGGGGTAAGAGCCTGTGCTATCAGATCCCCTCGCTCGTGCGGGAGGGCACCGGCATCGTCATCTCGCCGCTGATCGCCCTCATGCAAGACCAGGTCGACGCGCTCACCGCCGTGGGCGTGCGCGCCGCGTTCCTCAACTCCAGCCAGGACTCCGCCGCTCGGGGCGCGGTCGAGCGCGACTACCTCGCCGGCAACCTCGACCTGCTCTACGTCGCCCCCGAGCGACTCTCCTCCGAGGCCACCAAGCGTTTCCTCGACCGCGGCACCATCGCCCTCTTCGCCATCGACGAGGCCCACTGCGTGTCGCAGTGGGGGCACGACTTCCGGCCCGACTACCTGGCCCTGTCCGACCTGGCCGACCGCTGGCCCGATGTTCCCCGCATCGCTCTCACCGCCACGGCCACCGACGCCACCCATAAAGAGATCACCACCCGGCTACAGATGGGCGATGCCCGGCACTTCGTCGCCAGCTTCGACCGGCCCAACATCCAATACCGCATCGTCGGCAAGGCCGAGCCGCGCAAGCAGCTCCTGGCCTTCATCAAGGCCGAGCACCCCTCGGATGCCGGCATCGTCTATGCCCTCAGTCGCAAGACCGTCGAGGCGACCGCCGAATTTCTGCGCCAGAACGGGCTCAACGCGCTGCCCTACCACGCGGGCCTCGACCAGGGGTTGCGCGCCCGCACCCAGTCCCGGTTCCTCCGTGAGGAGGGCGTCATCATCGTCGCCACGATCGCGTTCGGCATGGGCATCGACAAACCGGATGTGCGTTTCGTCGCCCACATCGACCTGCCCAAGTCCGTCGAGGGCTACTACCAGGAGACCGGCCGCGCGGGCCGCGACGGCCTGCCCTCCACCGGCTGGCTCACCTATGGCCTGCAAGACGTCGTGCAGCAGCGCCGCATGATCGACGAGTCGCCCGGCGACCTCGGCCACCGGCGCAAGCTCTCCGCCCACCTCGACGCCATGCTCGCGCTCTGCGAGACCGTCAGCTGCCGCCGGGTCAACCTGCTGCGCTACTTCGGCCAGTCCAGCGAGCCGTGCGGCAACTGCGACACCTGCCTCGAACCCCCCGTCGGCTGGGACGGCACCGTCCCTGCCCAGAAACTGCTCTCCACCGTGGTGCGCCTGCTGCGCGAGCGCAATCAGCGCTTCGGCGCCGGGCAGCTCATCGACATCCTGCGCGGCAAGGTGACCCCGCGCACCACTCAGCACAGCCACGACCAGCTGGCCACCTGGGGCATCGGTGCCGACCTCAGCGACCAGCAGTGGCGCGGCGTCGTGCGGCAGCTCCTCGCCCAGGGTTTCCTGGCCACCTCCGGCGAATACGGCACCCTGGTGCTGACGGATGCCGCCGCAGAGGTCCTCGCTGGCCGCCGCACAGTGGAGCTCCGCACCGAGCCCGAACGGGTCGCCCGCCCCGCGGCCGGGGCCCGCAAGAGCGCCGCGAAGGCGGCCGCGGCCGATCTCAGCCCCGAGCAGGAGACCCTGTTCGCGGCGCTGCGGGTCTGGCGCTCCGCCCAGTCCAAAGAGCAGGGCGTGCCGGCCTACATCATCTTCGGCGACGCAACCCTGCTGGCGATCGCCGCGACGAAGCCGGCCACCCTGGCCGACCTCGACGGCATCTCCGGCGTCGGTGCCAAGAAGCTCGACGCCTACGGCGCCGCCCTCCTCGAGGTCGTGTCCGCCGGAACCTGACGCCTCCCGTCCCGGACCCAACCCGCGGCATCCCGCAGGACCGGGTAGAACTGAGTCATGGACTGGACCGAGTACTTCAACGCTCAGGCCGCTCGCCCACCGCGTGCGGTGCTGCTCCGTGCCCTCGACCTCCGTGCCCTCGACCTCTGCGCCGACGCGCCACCCGCCCCACCCGGCACTGCGATCGACTTGGGCTGCGGTGCGGGCACCGAGACCCGGCACCTGCTCGCCGCCGGCTGGACTGTACACGCGTTCGACGCCGACCCGGGCTCTGAGGCCAGGGTCTGGACGGGCCTTCGCGCCGCGGAGCAGTCCCGCCTGGTCTTTCACCGGTCCCGCTTCGAGGATCTCCCCGAGTTGCCCGCCGCAGACCTCGTCTATGCGGGGTTTTCCCTGCCCTTCTGCGACCCCGCAGTGTTCCCCGACCTGTGGGCGGGCATCCGCGCGGCGCTGAAGCCCGGCGCCTGGTTCGCCGGAGAATTCTTCGGCCCCCACGATGAATGGGCCGGCCGCGCAGACATGAACTTCCATGATCGCGGCCAGGTCGAGGCGCTCCTGGCCGGTCTGCACGTCGTCGGCCTCGTCGAAGACGACCGCCCCGGTCAGTCCGCATTCGGCCCTCGCCACTGGCACCTCTTCCACGTCACCGCCCGCACCCCGACGACCTGTGCCCCAACGAATTCGACGGAGATTTTGAGCTAAAGCCACGTTTTGGGCTTGTTTTAGGGCTTCTAGGGCAAAATCTCCGTCGAATTCGTTAGGAGCGGCCGGGCCGTCGCTCCGGCAGAGGTGGTGCCCCGTTTGTGGGTAACGGTGCCGTCAGACCCTTTACCGCTGTGGAAACCTACAAGACGAATGCCGGGCGGAGCATCCTTCGTTGTAGGCCCGTCACGCACTATTTCCCCGCTTCGTGAGAGCCGCCTAACGTGTAAGAAAATTTCGAGTTCGCGCGAAGACGAAGGACCAATGATGGTTGACACTGCTCAGCGCTCCAACAGCACTACCCCCGCCAAGACGGACAAGAAGACGGACGCGACCCTGGCCACGACCGTCGCCGTCACGCCCCCCGTGGCGCCCGGCGTCGACACCGGCCCGGTCATGATCGCCGGCCAGGCCGGTGCCCCCACGGTCAACATCGAGTCGCTGCACCGGCAGCTGCTCGGCACCTGGGCCGACGTGCGCCTGCGGGCGCGCGAGCTCACGGCCAAGCCCGAACTGCAGCGCATCGAGGGTCAATCCATGGCCGAGCACCGCGAACGCGTGCTGGGCCAGCTCCTGATCCTGGCCGAGAACGGGCACGTGCACCGCGCGTTCCCGACGCACCTGGGCGGCGCCGACGACCACGGCGGAAACATCGCCGGGTTCGAGGAACTCGTCACCGCCGACCCCAGCCTGCAGATCAAGGCGGGCGTGCAGTGGGGTCTGTTCGGCGCGGCCGTGCTGCACCTAGGCACCAAGAAGCACCACGACGCCTACCTGCCGGGCATCATGACCATGCAGGTCCCGGGCGTCTTCGCGATGACCGAGACCGGACACGGCTCGGATGTCGCGGCCATCGGCACGACTTCGACCTACGACCCTGCGACGCAGGAATTCGTTATCGACACCCCGTTCCGCGCGGCGTGGAAGGACTACCTCGGAAACGCCGCGAAAGACGGCATCGCCGCCGTTCTCTTCGCCCAGCTGATCACGGCGGGCGTCAACCATGGGGTGCACGCATTCTGGGTGCCGATCCGCGACGAGTCCGGGGATTTCCTCCCCGGCATCGGTGGCGAGGACGACGGCCTCAAGGGCGGCCTCAACGGCATCGACAACGGGCGGCTCCACTTCGACGGGGTGCGCATTCCCCGCGAAAACCTGCTCAACCGCTACGGCGACGTCGCCGAGGACGGGACCTACACCAGCCCGATCTCCAGCCCCGGCCGCCGCTTTTTCACCATGCTCGGCACCCTCGTGCAGGGCCGCGTCTCGCTCGACGGCGCCGCCACCCAGGCTTCGGCGATGGCCCTCACGATCGCCATCACCTACGGCAGCCAGCGCCGCCAGTTCAACGCCGGTAGCGACACCGACGAGGAGGTCATCCTCGACTACCAGCGCCACCAGCGCCGTCTGCTGCCGCGCCTGGCCACGACCTACGCGCACACGTTCGCCCACGACGAGTTCCTGGTCAAGTTCGATCAGGTCTTCAGCGGCCAGGCCGACACGGATGCCGACCGGCAAGACCTCGAAACCCTCGCCGCCGCCCTCAAGCCGCTCTCGACCTGGCACGCTCTCGACACCCTGCAGGAGGCCCGCGAAGCCTGCGGCGGCGCCGGATTCCTGGCCGAGAACCGGCTGGTCGGCCTGCGCGCCGACCTGGACGTCTTCGCCACCTTCGAGGGCGACAACAACGTGCTCCTGCAGCTCGTCGCGAAGCGTCTGCTCACCGACTACAGCCGCAAGTTCGCCTCAGCCGGCCCGGGCGTGCTCGCCCGCTACGTCGTGCAGCAAGCTGCCGGCCGCGCCTACCACGGTACCGGGCTCCGCACCCTGGGCCAGGCGGTCTCCGACTTCGGCTCCACCGCTCGCTCCGTGGGCCACCTCCGCGACACCACGGTGCAGCGGGAGCTGCTCACCGACCGGGTCGAAACCATGATCGCCGAGATCGCGGGCAAGCTCCGCTCGGCCGGCAAGCTGGCACCGAAGGATGCCGCGGCCCTCTTCAACGCCAACCAGGACCAGCTGATCGAGGCGGCCCGTTCGCACGGCGAGCTGCTGCAGTGGGAGGCGTTCACCCGGGCGGTCGAGACCGCTGAAGACGCCGGCACGAAGCAGGTCCTGACCTGGCTGCGCGACCTGTTCGGCCTCGGACTGGTGGAGAAGCACCTGGCCTGGTACCTGATCCACGGGCGCCTGTCGGCCAAGCGGGCACAGTCGGTCACGGCCTACATCGACCGCATCATCGCCCGGCTCCGCCCCCACTCCGTCGACCTGGTCGACGCCTTCGGTTACAGCCAGGACCACCTCCGGTCGGCAATCGCCAGCGGTGCCGAGCAGGAGCGCCAGAACGAGGCCAGGGACTACTACCAAACCCAGCGTGCCAACGGCACCGCTCCCCGCGCCGAGAAGACTCCCGCCAAGAGGTAGCCCCGATCCGGTGGAGAGTGCCCGTTCCGCCGGCCGCTCTCTACCGGAACGGGCACCCTCGTGTCGTACCCAGGTACGAGGCCGGCGGGCGCACAAGCGTCCGCTGGGCCGATGCGTGCAGCATCCGTCCCCCGTAGCGTCGATGACGGGCCGATTTCACACGGTGAGACCGGCCCCACCGATGTACAACGAGGAGACGGATGATTCAGGCACAGTCCCTGACCAAACGGCACGGCGGCAAGACCGCGGTCGACGCGATCGACTTCACCGTGCAGCCCGGCAAGGTGACCGGCCTGCTGGGTCCGAACGGCGCCGGCAAGAGCACCATCATGCGCATGATCGTCGGACTGGACCGGCCGACCGCCGGATCGGTCACGGTCAACGGCAAGCATTACAGCGAGCACCGGGCGCCGCTGTGCGAGGTGGGCGTGCTGCTCGACGCGAGGGCCGTGCACACCGGCCGCTCGGCCCGCAACCACCTGCTGGCCCTGGCGGCCACCCACGGCATCCCGGCCGCCCGGGTCGACGAGGTGATCGAGCTCACCGGGATTGGAGCCGTCGCCCGCACGCGCGTCGGCGGCTTCTCCCTCGGCATGGGCCAGCGCCTCGGCATCGCGGCGGCGCTGCTCGGCGACCCTGCGGTGCTGATTCTCGACGAGCCCGTCAACGGGCTCGACCCCGAGGGCGTGCAGTGGGTGCGCCAGCTGATGCGGTACCTCGCCGCGGAGGGCCGAACCGTGCTGCTGTCCTCGCACATGATGAGCGAAATGGCTCTCACGGCCGACCACCTGATCATGCTGGGCCGGGGAAAGATGATCGTGAATGCCCCGGTCTCCGAGATTATCGGCATGGCCAGCACGCACCGGGTGCGCGTGCGCACCCCTCAGTCCGCCCAGCTTGCGGCCCTGCTCGCCCAGCCCGACGTCACCGTCACCACCGGAGAGCCGGACCTGCTCGAGGTAGCCGGTATTTCGGCCGGTGACATCGGCGAACAGGCCGCCGCCGCGGGCATCGTGCTGCACGAGCTGACCGGCGTGAGCGCGTCACTGGAAGAGGCTTACCTGGCCCTGACCCAAGACGAGGTGGAGTACCGCGCCAGCGGCTCCGCGCAACTGCAGGAGGCATGACGATGACCGAGACAACCGCGACCAAGACGCCCGCGCCCGCTGCTTCCTCCTCCCCGGCCGCGGACGGCACCGTGCCCGGCGCCGCATCCGCTGTGCACGGCCTGAGCGCGGCGGGCCTGCTGCGGTCGGAGTGGATCAAGCTGCGCAGCGTGCGCTCGACGGCCTGGTCGTACGCCCTGCTCGTACTGGTTTCGCTCGCCCTCGCGGCGGTCATGTCCTCGACGCTCGACCTGCAGGGTGCGGACGCCTCGATGATCCCCGCGGCCGACCAGGCGACTTTCATCGCCCAGACCGCGACATTCGGGGTGTTCTTCGGCCAACTCATCGTGGCCGTCCTCGGCGCACTGACCATCAGCGGCGAATACTCCACCGGCATGATTCGGTCCACGTTGACAGCGGTGCCGCGCCGGCTGCCCGCCCTTGCGGCGAAGGCCGCCGTGCTGTTCGTCACGACCTTCGTGGTTGGGCTGGCCGCCAACCTCGGTTCCTATCTGGTGGCGTCGCTGGTGCTTTCCCGGCAGGGCTTGGGCGTCAGCTTCGCGGATCCAGCCGTGTTCCTGCCGGTACTCGGCGGTGCGCTCTACCTGGCCCTGATCGCGGTCTTCGCCCTCGGCATCGGCACCATCGTGCGCAGCGGGGCCGGCGGCATCGCGGTCGTGCTCGGCATCGTGCTGTTGCTCCCGATGGTGTTCCAGGTGATCGCTGCCCCGTGGGCCGCCGCGGTGCTGCCGTATCTGGTGTCGAACGCGGGCATCAACATGTTCGGGTTGATGTCGTTCAGCCCGGTGCCGATCGAATGGTGGGTCAACCTGCTGGTGCTGCTCGGCTGGCTCGCGGTCAGCTTGGTCGGTGCCGCTGTGGTGTTGAAGCGGAGGGACGCGTAAAGTCCTCTGAATGACCGAATCACTCCTCGCCCTCGGTCGGCCGCTTGTGCCGACCGAGGGCGAACTGCGTCTGCCGACACCGCCGGGGGTGGCCGGGCGGTTCTGGGCGCGGCATCCGTGGCTCAGCGATGCGCTGGTCGCGAGCGCCTATTTCGTGCCGATGGCCGTCGTTTTCCTGATCGACCTGACACGGCAGGCCGGGCCCGGCCTGCCGCCGCAGGCCATCATCACCGCCGCGGTGGTGATGGTCATCACGGCCGCACTGCTGGTCCGGCGGCATGCCCCGCTTCTCGTGCTCGGGGTGACCTGCGCAGGACTGGTCGTCGCGTTCCCCGGCCAGGGCGACACCCTGCCCGTGCTGATCGCGCTCTACACTGCCGCGGTCTACCGTGGCGTGCGAAGCGCCTGGTTCGGCCTCGCCGTGGCGATCGGCATCGGCGCCCTAGGTGCTTTTCTGGGCGCGAGCAGCTACGCATCCTGGCTTGCGGTCGCCTCCCAATCCGCGGTCCTCATGCTCGCGGCCACCCTGATCGGTGTCACGGTCGGCGATCGCAAGCGTTATGTGGCCGCGCTGGTCGAACTGGCCGCACAGCTGGCCCGAGAGCGCGACCAGCAGGCCCAGCTCGCCCGCATCACCGAACGCGGGCGCATCGCCCGGGAAATGCACGACATCATCGCGCACAGCCTCTCGGTCATGGTCGCGCTCGCCGACGGCGCCGACGCGCTGCTCGTCAAAGACCCGGAACGTTCGCGCGCTGCGCTGCGCGAGGTGGCCCGGACCGGCCGCGGCTCGATGTCCGAGATGCGCCGGCTGCTCGGCGTGCTGAGTGAGGGTCCTCAGGAGCAGGGCGACCCCGAGGGGACGGATATCCCCCTCCGGCCCCAACCCGGCGCCGACCAGCTCGTCGACCTGGTCGAATCGTTCCACGCCGCCGGACTGCCCGCCCGGCTGGAACTCACCGGGCGCATTCCCGGGAGCCAGGGTCTGCAGTTGACGGTCTACCGGATCGTGCAGGAATCGCTGACCAACGCGCTGCGGTATTCGGCGCATCCGACCGCGGTGACCGTGCGACTGATCCGGGTACCGGGGCGGCTCGAGGTGGTCATCGCCGACGACGGCCGGAACGCGTCGGCCACATTGCCGTCGTCGGCTGCCGGGCGGGGCATCATCGGGCTGCGCGAGCGCGTCGCGCTCTACGACGGCACCCTCGTGGCCGGGTGCCGTCCCGGCGGCGGCTGGCAGGTGCGCGCGACGATGACGGTCGACGAGACGGGGGAACGGGCATGACGCCGATCCGGATTTTGCTCGTCGACGACCAGGCGCTGCTGCGCACGGGCTTCCGGATGGTGCTCGAGGCCGAGGACGATTTCACCGTGGTGGCCGAGGCCGGCGACGGCGCCGAGGCGATCGCACTCGCCACCGACCTGCATCCCGACGTCATCCTGATGGATGTGCGGATGCCCGGAATCGACGGCATCGACGCCACACGGCGGATCACCGCCGCGTGCCCCGACAGCCGGATCATCATTCTCACCACTTTCGACCTCGACGAGTACGCGTTCGGTGGCCTCCGCGCGGGCGCGCGCGGGTTCCTGCTGAAAGACGCCCAGCCCCCTGAACTCACCGCGGCAATCCGGGCCGTGGCCTCGGGCGACGCCTCCGTTTCGGCGCGGGTGACCCGGCGCATGCTGGACCTGTTCGGAGCGAAGCTTCCGGGAGCAGATCGGGAGGCCGACGGTACCGAAGCGGATGCCGACGCCGGCCGACTCGGCCTGCTCACCGAGCGGGAGCGAGAGGTCTTCTTCGCGGTCGCGGAGGGTCTGTCGAACCCGGAGCTCGCCGAACGTTTCTTCCTGTCCGAGTCCACCGTCAAGAGCCACGTCGGACGCATCCTGGCCAAGCTTGAGCTGCGTGACCGAGTGCAGGTCGTCATTCTGGCCCACCGGCTCGAATAGGCTCGGGGGTATGCGCACCTTCTACCCCGAGATCGAACCCTACGAAACCGGACTCCTCGAGGTCGGTGACGGGCAGACCATCTACTGGGAGGCATCCGGCAACCCCGACGGCAAGCCGGCCGTCTACCTGCACGGAGGGCCGGGCGGCGGATCGAGCCCGAAGCAACGCCGCGTCTTCGACCCGAAGAAGTACCGCATCATCCTTTTCGACCAGCGTGGCTGCGGTCAGAGCACGCCGCACGCGAGCGCGGCGGACGCCGACCTCACCACCAACACCACCTGGCACCTCGTGTCCGACCTCGAGAAACTGCGCGAGCACCTCGGGATCGAGCGTTGGCTGGTCTGCGGCGGGTCCTGGGGCAGCACCCTCAGCCTCGCGTACGCCGAGACACACCCGGACCGGGTCACCGAACTCGTGTTGCGGGGCATTTTCACGCTGCGCCCGATGGAACTCGACTGGTTCTACGAGGGCGGCGCGTCGGCGATCTACCCGGACCTCTGGGAGAGCTTCATCGCCCCGGTTCCGGTGGAGGAGCGCGGCCACCTGATCGAGGCCTATAAGCGCCTGCTGCACGACCCCGACCAGTACGTGCGCGAGCGGGCCGGCGTGGCCTGGTCCACCTGGGAGTCCTCGACCATCACGCTGCTGCAGCAACCCGACACGATCGCGCGTTTCACCGAGCCGGCGTTCGCGGTGGCCTTCGCCCGGATCGAGAACCATTACTTCACCAACTCGGGCTGGTTCGAGCCGAACCAGCTGATCCGCGACGCGGACCGGCTGAAAGACATTCCCGGCGTCATCGTGCAGGGCCGCTATGACATGTGCACCCCCGCGTTCACCGCCTGGGAGCTGCACCAGAACTGGCCGGAGGCCGATTTCAGGCTGATCCCGGATGCCGGTCACTCCTTCGACGAGCCGGGCAACCTGGACGCGATCATCGAGGCGACGGACCGCTTCGCGGCCTGAGGCCGGCCGGGAGAATCCCGGCGACAGCAGGCCCAGACCGGTCGGACGGCGGTCCTGAATATGTGCTCGCTCCCGTCGAAATAATCCCTGCCGGTGGTCTGTCCAGGCCCTTGACACTCTCGTCTTATTTGGTAATCGCACTACCCTTCGATAGCATTCGAATATTGCTCAGGTGGCCCCTCTTCGGGGGTCACATTCCTCGCGCTCTCGATCGCGCACAATCTTGAGATGTTGTATGTCTGCTCTTTATGCTGCCCAAAAATCCCCGATCAAATTCCTGAACCGGCACCCCAATGGCAAGCCACGTCTCGCCAAGCTATGGCAACTCACGGCCGTCCTTGCGGCGACAGTGCTGGCCCTATCGGCTTTCGTTCCGTTGCCCGCGTCGGCGGTGACCTCTCCCCAGGCTGTCGCCGCTGCCCCGATCGCAGTGAAAGCGGGGGAGGCCACCTGGACCACTATCCGCGAACCCAGCACACCCCAGAACGCCACGCCGTACGTCAGCGCCACGTCGCTGGCTGACAAGACCTTCCTCAAATTCGACACGGCACAGTACACGGGCATGAGCGTCGTGTCGGCGACATTGGACTTGAAAGTCGCCAGCACCACCTCTACCGCACCTGGCGTGCAGGTCTATCCGGTCTCCTCGGACTGGAGCGCGTCGTCTCTGACTGAGTCGAACCGCCCGGCCCACATCGACACGGAACTGAGTGGGGCATCGGTTCGGGCTCTGACCGGACAGACAATTTCTGTGCCGCTCTCGGGTCTGAACGGTACAGCGTTGTCCGGGTCGACTGCGTTCGAGGTGCGCTTCGCCCAGAAGTTTGTGAGCACCTCGTTCGTAGGCAAAGGGGAGGCGCGCCCCACGCTGAAGCTCGTCCTCGCGGCAACCGGCTCGGCGACCGGCGCGGCGACCGGCTCGGCCACCGGCTCGGCGACCGGATCCGACAACCTGTCATTCGCGGTTCCCGGGTCGAACACCACCGGCAAAAAGGTCTTTGCACACTACTTTCCGCCGTACCCCATCTCCATCGAGAACAAGGCACCCGCATCGGATTACTATGCGATCAACTACCTCACCTCGCAGGGCGAGGGAGGCATCCACGCCAACTACGGCGGATTGCTGCGCGACCGCCCTGAGGCTCGCGCTCCGCGTTCGGGGGATTGGAAACTCACTGATATGAAAGAGGAAGTCACCGACGCGGCAGATGCCGGTATCGATGGCTTCACCGTCGACATCATGAGTCTGTCCGGCCTCAACTGGGAGCGAACACTCGATTTGGTGCAGGGCGCGGAGCAGTCCGGCAGAAACTTCACCATTGTCCCGAACCTAGATATGACGGCCAGCGCCGGAAAGGCCAGCATCGCGACAATCGCGGCGAAACTTGCCGAATTATACAAGTCCCCGGCCACCTATCGTCTGAGTACAGGCGAATTCGTTCTCTCCTCCTTCGCCGCCGAGCGTCAGAACGCGGTCTGGTGGGGGCAGTTGAAGTCGACGTTGGCTTCGCAGTATGGAATCAAGACGGCGTTCATCGCCGTATTCCTTCATGCCAGTGACGAGAACCTGAAGAGTTTTGCACCGATCAGTTATGCGTTGAGCAACTGGGGAACCCGGACGCCGGTGACCATCGAGAACGGTCCCGACTACGCGGCGAAGGCACGAGCACTCGGCGTGAAGTGGATGTCTCCCGTTGCCGTCCAGGACGTCCGGCCCCGAAGCTACCTCTATGACGAAGCCGGCAATACGGAAACCCTGAAGGCGTCCTGGAAACGGGCGCTGTCGAACGGTTCTGAATTGGTGCAACTGGTCACGTGGAACGACTACTCCGAGGGGACGTCGTTTGCTCCTTCGGCAGCGCACGGCGAGGCCTTCCTGGATATCAACGCGTACTACCTGAGCCAGTTCAAGAAGGGCTCGGCGCCGGCTATCGTCAACGACTCGATCTACTTGACGCACCGGATTCAGCCCTATGCAGCGACGCCGACCACGCCGCAGCAGCTCATGTCGCCCACGTTGAGCGGAACAGCCATGAAGCCTCGGGATACCGTCGGAGTGCTCACATTCCTCACGGCACCGGCGACGGTCACGGTCTCAATCGGAGGAAAAAAGACATCGTTCGAGGCGCCGGCAGGAGAATCAAGCAGGACGTTCCCGCTGGCGCTGGGCACGGTCGGTGCGAGTGCAGACCGGAACGGGGCGCAGATCGCCGCGGTCACCTCTCCGTACACAGTCGTTGCGCGCCCTGTCGTGCAGGATCTGCAGTATTACGCCGCAAGCAGCAGGACCCAGTAACCAGGATCATCGGAACATAGCCGGGTGCTGCCGAACTGCCTGCGGGTCGGCAGCACCCTTTTGTGTCGAGTAGATCGTGTGACATCGCTACCGTTTGCGGAGTGCGACTTCTTCCTCGTGGCTGCGGACGGGTTGTTCCTGACGTGACGGCTCCTGCTCCGCCGCCGTGTGCGGCATGTAATACCTGCCTCGATTTCGACCGAGAAGCCGAGCGGGTGCCAGGTTCAGGATCGCGCCGAGCAGCGGAGTCCCTGCCGTTTTGAGGCTCTCGACGGCTTTCCGGAGTTCCCGCGTTTCGACCTTTCCCGACCCGACGACGAGAACTGCCCCGCCGAAATACCTTCCGAGGATAGCTGCGTCAGTCACGGGCAGGAGAGGCGGGCAGTCGATGACGACGACGTTGAACCGGTCGCGCAGCGAGGCGAAAACCTGTTGGGCGTGTGTGGAGGAAAGCAGTTCGCTCGGGTTCGGGGGAACCTGCCCTGACAACAGGATCTGGAGGCCGTCCGGCCCCCAGGATTGGAGGACATCATCCACGTCGGCGTCGTGGGCCAGAATAGTCGAAAGACCGACCGATCCCTCGAGGTCGAAATAGTCGGCCAGGGACGGTCTCCGCAGGTCCGCTTCGACCAGACACACCAGGCTGCCGGAGGCCGCGAGTGTGATGGCGAGGTTCGCCGCCGTGACGGATTTTCCTTCGCCGGGAATGGACGAGGTGACGACGAACACCTTGTGGCGCTCATTCGCCTGGAGGAAATGCAGGTTCGTTCTGACCTGCTTGAATTCCTCGGCCCGAATGGGGCTGAAGCCTCGTTGCGGGACCAGCGGGTTGTTGACACTCCCGCGGTCGTACACAATCGTCCCGAGAAGTGTCAGACCGAACTGCCTGAGCTGTTCCGCGGTTCTCACTTTTGCGCTCGTCAGCTCCCGCAGGAGAATGAAGCCGAGCCCGGCAACGAAGCCGCCCAGCAATCCGGATGCCAGTGCGATCGACGGGCTGGGGGCGGAAGGCGCGGTGGGTGTCGTCGCACTCTGCACGGACTCGAGGCGTAGTGGTGTAGTGCCGTCGCTCCTTTTCGGGACCAGACGGATCACCGTATTGACCAGACTCGTCGCCACCGCGTCGGCAGTGGCGGCGGCGCGGTCCGGCGAGGTATCCGTGACAGCGATCGAAATGAGAGACGTGTTCAGTGGCACCGAGGCAGATACCCGATCACCAAGTTCACCGACAGTGGTTTTCAATCCAAGCGCGGTTATCACAGGGTCCAAGACGATCTGGCGGGTCGCCATGATGCTGTAATTGCGGGCCTGCTGTTGTGAATAATTGCTGCCCTGCGCGAGGTCACTGGTGCTATCGCTACCGATTGCCGAAACGAATAACTCCGCTTCCGCGGAGTACTCAGGCTCGGTGGTCAGCACGTAGACCGAAGCGGCGATGACGCCAAGAATGGTGAATGTGACGAGCGCAACCCATCGAGATCGCAAGAGGTTCCAGAATCCACGTTGATCCACGCGTTCGCCCTTCACCGTGTCGAGCGGCACCGGATTGACCAGCCAATACTGAGACTCTATCAAGAACCTCATTATCACAGCGACCCACGTAGGGGGGGCATATGCGTGCCACTATGAGCACATGATAGCCCGACGTCTCATGCGGCCTCGGTGGTGGAAATTTCTCGTCGTCGCCGTGCTTTTCGTGGGTGCCATCGGGCTTGCACTCCTCGCGCTGCAACCGGTCGGCACGGAAGACGCAGGAGCGCCGAAAGACCCATACCCCACCATCACCGCCGTTCCACGTGCTCCTACGGCCGTGTTCCTCGGTGGGGCATCAACCTCGGGAGCCGGAGTCAGCGGCCAGGCCACCCGTTGGTCGACTGGGCTCGCTGCAGACAAGGGCTGGCAAGAGGTCAATCTCGCGACAAAAGAAGGTGACATCGCGTTTGGAGTCACACCCGGAACCTGTGGGCCCTCGCCGTGTCCGAGCTACCAGGACTTGGTGGCCAAGACCGTCGGCCTGAATCCCTCCGTCGTCGTGGTGGCGGCGGAGCGGGCCGGCACGAATGTGGATCTGCCTGAAGCAGTGGCAACCATCAATGCCGCACTTGCCGCCCTGCGCGTCGGAGTGCCCGATGCTACTCTGGTCGTAGTCGGCCCGGCGGCGCTCAACGGTATGGACGATAGTCGGGCAGCCGAATTGGACAGTGAGGTTCGCGCCGCCGCGGCGCGCGTCGGCGCCACGTACGTTAGTCTGCTCGAACCGAATGTTCTCGATCCATCGATGGTCGCAAGTGACGGTGTCAGTGTGAACGAAGCAGGTCATGCCGCAATTGCAGTTCGTGTGAAAACTGCGCTTTCGTGACGGAACCTGGACCCGGCGCAACCGTCGGGACGTCGGGGTCGGCAACGACTTTTCGCACCGTCCTCGGGGTCACCGTTCTCGGTGCAATCCTTGCCGCTGTCGTGCCGCTGGCTCTCCTGGTACAGGTGCCAGACGTCGGCAGAGGACAGGCGTGGATTCTGACTCTGATCCTCGTCGTGTGGGCGGGTCTGCGACTCGCCCTCATCATCGTTGTCGGCCGTCCGATGCTGTTCGACTTCTTCTTCTGGATGTTCGTCTACGTCTTCATGGGGATTGCTCCAACCGTCCAGATCCGAAGTGGTCTCATCTCGCGGACGACGCAAGGTATCGACGAGTCGCTCGAGCTCCCCACGGCCGCCTTGGTCTGTCTCGGCGTCGCCTGCTATGAAATCGGGCGATTGGGTGCCTACGGGCATGAGCGCAGCAAGCTGACGACCGGGATTCGAGAACGGGGGAGTGCCCCCGTTCGGGTGGTGACCCAGGTGCGAACCTGGCCGACCCTGGTGCTCGTCGGCGCGGGCATCGTACTCAGCTTGTATTTCATCTCCAGGGTCGGTGCGGGATCGCTTTTCGGTAGCAGGGATCAAGCCTTTGCCGCGCGTTCAGCGGCGTGGACGGATCCCGCGGTGCGCTCGATCATGTACGCCGGTGCTATCTATCCGTTGTTGGTGGGCATCGGTGCGCTCGTGCAGCTGAGGCGGAGGACGACGGGGCCGCTGTCGATGGCCTATCGCGGCCTGATCGTTGTCGGGATTGCACTCCTTCTCACCGTCGTGAATCCGGTCAGCAGTGCACGCTACAGCCTGGGCACTGTCCTCTTCGCCCTCGCCGTTTTCGCGGGAGCCCTGCTCACCGTCGCGCGTGTTCGAGCGACCCTGACTGCAGCACTCGTCGGATTGATTTTTCTGTTCCCTCTGGCGGATGCCTTCCGGCGCCCGGAAGTCAACTTGGTGCGCAACGGTTTCTTCGGGGAGTACGAGGGGAACCCTGACTATGACGCATTCTGGCAAGTCGCCAACGCATTTTCGTACGGTCTTGACGGGCTGATTGAGCCGGGGCGCCAGGCGCTCGGCAGTGTTCTCTTCTGGGTGCCCCGAGGCGTCTGGCCGGACAAGCCTGTGGACACGGGAATTCTGCTCGCCCAATATCGCGGCTACAGTTTTCAGAACCTCTCTGCCCCGCTCTGGGCGGAATTCCTGGTCAATGGAGGTATCAGCGTCCTTATCGTGGGTTTTCTCCTGCTGGGCTACTCCCTGCGTGTCATGGACAGTCGACTTCTCCCCGCGTTCAATGCCGCGGGCTATTGGGCCATTGTCGGCGCGATCTTTCCGGTCTATATGACAATTCTCTTGCGCGGTTCACTGCTCCAGGCGACGGGAGTGGTGGCGGTCGCGTTGGCGTGTCTGCTTTTCGTCCGACAGTCGGGCAGGCCCCCCAGAAGTGACTCGCTCAGCGGTACGAAGTGGCCAGAGCTTCAGCGATCGCCTGCATCCCGAACCGGTTCCGGCTAGCCAGCGCGCCGGCGCGGCCCATGCTGTGAGTCAGAACGTCGTCGCGTAGAACCGTTGCAACGGCGCCGACGAGAGCCTCGAGAGTGTCATCCACCACAATTCCGCATCCGATCTCAGTGACCGCCGGAGCGAGTCCGCAGCTATCCGTGATGACCACCGGCACGCCGAGTGACATGGCTTCGAGAACTGACATCGGATACGGTTCATCGATGGAAGGCAGAACGTATACGGCGGCCCGCGACAACCGTTCGTTGGTTGCACCCGGGGCCAGGGGTCCCTCCCAGGACAGTATGCCTTTACTATCGGCCGCGTCGATGAGGCGCTGTACCGCTGGCCCCTCTCCCTCATCGGGACCGACCAGGGTGAACGACACCGTCGGGAATTCATCAGCGAGTGCGAGCGCCATTTTCACGAAGAGCTGCGGGCGTTTCCGGCGGGCGAGTCGGGCTAGATAGAGAACTTCCGTGCCCGCAGCGGGACCGTTCGCGCTCCCCGGCGCCGGTACGCCATTGGCGAGATGCTTCAGATTGAGCGCCGTGCCCGCAACGGCACTGAGATCATTCCGTTCCTGGTCGGTGAGGTAGAACACCACCTTCGCCCCCCTCAGAGCCGGTCGGGTGACGAACGCGTCCAGAGGAATCGCCAATGGACTGTCTGAAGGGTCGATCATTCCGTGAGTCTGCACCACGTACGGTATCCCGGCCTTGCGCAACCAGCGCGCCGCAGGGAGCGTGACGAGGTCACGGGCGGCATGAATGTGCACAACGTCGAACGAGCGCGCGGCCTGCTTGAGCCAGTGCTGCAGGGCGGGTGCGCACAGGCCGGCGAAACCGATACCTGGGATGATCGTTCGGGCGGGGAACAGACGGAGCGGCACCCCGTCGAATTCATGGGGGGCCGCTTCGCCGAATCCGCGGGCGCCGCCGGCTACCACTACGTCGTGGCCTGCTTCACGGAGGGCTTTGGCCTGGTTCAACGCGACGCGAACGGGACCTCCATACTCACCGTTGGGACTGACGAGCGTCACGATGGAGAGCACACGCATTCAGGTCTGGTCCCGGTTCTGTGTGTGTTCCGGTCGTTCCGCGCGCGGCGCGCGCAGGAACGCGCCGGCGGGCACCTTCCCAGAGACCAGAGCCGTCGCGCCGATAACGCTGTCATGGCCGATCCGGCTTCCTCGGAGAACTGTTGCCCTGGCCGCGATCCAGGCGCCGTCTTCCACGATAATCGGCGCATTGTCGAATTCGAATGTCTGCGAGGTGCGGTCATGGCTGCCCGTGCACAGCATGACACCCTGGGAAATGCACACGTCACTGCCAATGATCACCGGCTCGAGATTCAGAATCCAGACCTCTTCACCGATCCACGAGTTGTCACCGACGACCAGTTTCCATGGCCAGTGGATGCGCACGCGATGGCGGATCAAAACATTGTCACCGATCGTGGCGCCGAAAAGCCGAAGGAGCGCCACGCGGAGACGGGGCGGGCACCACCACCGGACAACAACGAGTCCGGAGAGGAGAAGCCAGGCGATCTGCCAGAGCGAATTCCGCCCCCGTTCGTAGCCTGCGCCGGAGAATCCGGCCAGGTTCCGGCGAGGGAGACCTGACGGTTGGGCCATCGGTGGTCTCGCGTCGCTGACTGACATGACGGTCAGTGTACGCAGACAACCGATCAGCGGCTAGATATCCCGTTGAACCATGTTGCTGCTAGCTTGTTCGCATGCAACCCCGTCGAACTGAGCGTGGGCAGGCGAGATGAGGGTCCGATGAAGGCAGGTGCGCCGAGGGGTAGACGGCTGAGGCGCGTTCGCGCCAGCATGAACACCATCGTCGGATACTCGATTTCGATGGTGCTCCTGGCTGTCGTCTCGCTTGCGGTCATCCCCTCAATGGTCATGGCAAGCGGCGCGGCAGCGTGGGGAATGATTGCGGCAGGCCAGTCCATCGGCGGCGTGGGTGCGGTTATCGTGGCTTACGGCTGGGGTCTCTCCGGGCCGGCCTCCGTGGCGAGGGCAGACGCGAACATGCGACTCACCGCATATGCGGAGTCGGTTATCTGCAAGCTGCTGATCATTGTGCCCGTCGGCCTTCTTGTATTTTCGGTGGCCTGGGGTGTCGGTCGCGACTACGCCATCTTCGCCGGAGTCGGTGCCCTGTCCACGGCGACCGTGGGACTGACCGCGAACTGGTGGTTCGTCGGTCTCATGCAACCGTACCGACTCTTGGTTTTCGAAACCGTCCCGCGGGTTCTCGGGACCGGCATCGGCATTTTCTACATGACTCACGGGTCGAGTGCTCTCGTGGGTGTGCTCTGGCAGCTGATCGGTATGGTGACGGCATTCGTGGCCTCCACCATATGGATCCTGCAACCGTGGAGACTCCGTCGACTCCGGTCGCTTCCGCGCAGGCGGATAGGGATGGTGCTTTCTTCGCAGCGGCTGGGTGTCACCTCGACCGTGCTTTCCTCGCTGTATACCTCGACCCCGATTGTCATTGTGTCGTTGATCGCCCCGGGCGCGCAGCCGGTTTACGCCGTTGTCGAGAAGGTGCAGCGCCAGGTGATCGTGGGACTCGGCCCATTCGTCACGATCCTCCAGGGCTGGGTGCCCAAAGCTCGAAGGCAGGACCTCGTCCGCCGAGTCAGGACGGGGCTGGTCGCCGCCGTGGTGTTCGCGGTTGCGCTCGCCGGTCTCATGCTGGCCGTAGCCCCGGAACTGGTGCGTTGGCTCGGCGGCGGCCAGATCAAACCGTCCTTTGTCACCTTGATACTGATGGCGCTGATCACCGGAGTGAGCCTGATCGAGGCGGTCGTCAGCAAGGCCTGCCTGGCGGCATTGCGCAGACTCGATGTGGTGACCGGGGCGACGGCCATCGGAACTCTGGTCGGTCTACCCTGCGTCGCGATCGGAGCCGTGTCCTGGGGGGCAGAGGGGGCGCTCTGTGGTATCTTCGCTGGGCTTTCGCTCAGGCTTCTGCTTGAACTCATGGGCATGCGCCGCGCAATCGCCCAGCGCAGCGAGGATGCGCTCGACGTGACAATGGTTCCGGAAATCGGGGTGAGCGGCTCTTGAGTCAGATCAAAGACGCGATGAGGGCGCTGGCTTGGGCGCTGCCGGCGAGCACGGCTAAGAACCGGCTCCTTCGCTCGATCGGCCACGACATTCATCCGACCGCAATGGCGCGATCCTGTCTCGTCCTTCGGGTCACACAGGTCTCGATGGGAGCGAACAGCCGGATAGGCCGATGGAACCTGCTCAAGAACATGCGCCGGGTGTCAATCGGTGATCACGCAACCATCGGCCGCTTGAACGTTTTTTCATCCCACCCCGTGTACAAGCGGCTCTACCCGGACGGCGCGGCACTGGAAATGGGGCCTCATTCAAAAATTACGAGCCGGCATCAGTTCGATTGCTCCGGCTCCATAGTGATCGGCGAGTACTCCAGTGTCGCCGGGCACGAAACCAAGATTGTGACGCACAGCATCGACGTTCGACGAAATGCTCAGGCGGCATATCCGGTGCGAATTGGAGCCCGGAGTTTCGTCGGAGCGCGCTGTCTGCTCTTCGGCGGCGCTATCTTGCCGGATCGGTCGGTCCTGGCGGGAGGATCGGTGCTCGCCCGTGCGAGATCGGGCGGGTTGCCCGGACTATGGGCGGGTGTTCCGGCCGCGCTCCGCGGGCCGATCGACGGTGAGTGGTTCGAGCGTTCGACCACGGGAACCAGTCGGGTCTTCATCCCGGCTACGGGAGAAACGGTGGAAGACGCGCTTTAGCCGCGGGCAGACAGTGCCCGGAACCATTTGCCGAGCAGTAACGCCATGATCAGCGCGTTGGCGGCCAAGAGAAGGCTGTAGACCACCACGAAAGCACCGGGCCAGCCAGTGAGGATGAAGCTGAGCGAGAGGATCCCGTAGTCGGCCGGCAGCAGAGCAATGGCCCTGGCTCTCGAGGGGCGACGAGCCCCGCCCTCGCCGATGGCCGAGGTCGTGGAGGTTGCGTTGGCTGAACGGCGCAGGAGCAGCTCAGTCAGCAGGCCACCCACGAAGGTGACAACGGACACGACCTGGAATGCGAGGGGCACGAGATACCAGATCGGCTCCGTGGACCAGAAGCGGTACGCCGTGATGAGGATCGCTGCGTGGACGGCGACGATCTTGCCGGCGTCCACGACGTGGTCGAGCCACTCGCCTGCGGGGGAACCTCGGCCGGTCAGGCGCGCGACCTGACCGTCTGCCGAATCCAGCGCAAAGCCGAGAACGAGGAGGACCGCAACGCCGACGGCTCGGATCGGGCTTGGTTCTCCGCTGATTAGGAGAACAAGACCCGCCCCGGTCGCAAGGGCCGACAGCCCGGTCACCTGATTGGGCGTCATCCTGAGCCCAAAACACACCGAGGCCAGCACGCGCCCCAACGGTCGATTGACGTATCGCGTGTACAGCGACACCCCGGTCTGTGCCTTCTGCGCACTCGCAAGCTGTGCGTGAGCTTCACGAAACTGTGTCATCACGGGCCATCCTCGGATTGATTGAGCGTGGGCAGCGTGCCCCGTCCTCGGCACATGTTAGCCCCTCGTCGGACGTCACTCCTCCGGGGCATTGCGGGTGTGGCGCACAGGGCGTACGTTTCCGCCGATCCCACTTTTCGCTAAACGTGAGCAATGCTTTCTTACCCAAAGCGCTCCAAGGCCGCGTGAGGCTGGATTCCATAGTTCATTCGCGGTCATCAGAGCTTTTCGGCGATGAGGCTGTTCACCCGAGGGATAGGTAGCTATGCGTAAGCTTGCCGCAATTTTAACGACCGTGGCTGTCGTGGCCGGACTCGTCATAGCGAGTCCCGTGCCACAACCGGCGTCGGCGCTCTCCGGCGGCGTCGCCTTCAGTGCGGACAACCTGTCGACCTGGCAGACGAACGGCGTTGTCTACGGAGTCGGAACGGTGCACGGAAAAGTCGTGGCGGGCGGAACATTTTCTGAGATCAGGCCGCCCAGCGGCGGTGCGGGAGTGCCGAGGAACCAGGGAACGCTTGCGATTTTCAACGCGGAGACAGGAGCCCCTGACAGCTGTCAGTTCGCCATGACCCTTAATGGGGCCACGCCGACCGTGCGGTCGGTGGTTGCCTCACCCGACGGCAACACCATCTACATCGGGGGCAATTTCTCCTCCGTCGGCGGGGTGAACGCCGCGCGGGTAGCCGCGATCGACCCGGTCGCCTGCACCGTCAAGCCGTTCCGGGTGGCGGGGGTGTCTTCCCTCGTCCGCGGCATGGCTGCCACCTCGTCCACCCTGTACCTGGCTGGGGAGTTCCAGACCGTCGGCGGCCAGGCGCGCAAGCGCTTTGCAGCGGTGGACGCGACGTCGGGCGCGCTTCTGCCCTGGGCCCCGGCGGCTGACACTGTCGGGCGGGCCGTGGCCGTCTCTCCCGACCGCAGCAGGGTAGCCATCGGTGGGGACTTTTTCACGGTCAATGACCAGGATTCCCACTCCATCGCGGTCGTCGATGCGACCACCGGCGCAAACGTGCGTAATTACCCTCTCGGCTTCATCCCGCGTACCTCGGTGACCAAGACCTTGTGGTCGGACGGCACGGCGTTCTACGGGGGCAACGAAGGAACGGGGGGCGGAGTCTTCGACGGTCGCTTCGCCGTCAATTGGAGCACACTCGACCAGACTTGGCGGGACAACTGCCTGGGCGCAACGCAGGCGGTGCTCGAATACCAGGGCACCCTGTATTCCGCGAGTCACGCGCACGACTGCTCATCGAACAACGCCTTTCCTGACGGGAGACGGATGTTTTTGATGGCACAGAACACCTCGGACGCGGCTTTGCTGGGCTGGTTCCCGACTTCCAATGACGGTACGGGCGAAGGAATCGGCCCGCGTGCTCTCACCATTGCCACCGGCGCCACAACGGGAAAGAAGTACCTCTGGTACGGCGGTGAGTTCACTGTCATCAACGGCGTAGTCCAACAGGGACTCACACGCTTCGGTCCGGATGACGTCGGTGCGCCGCCCACCCCGGTCGTTGCAGCCGAGGCGCTCACTTCGGGCGCCAATCAGATTCGCTTCCGCACCGTGGTCGACCCTGACGACAGTGCCTTGACGTACAACGTCTACCGGAACGGCGGAGCGACCCCAATCTGGACCGGCTCTGCCAGTTCCCTGTGGTGGACCCGTCCCCAGGTGACCGTCGTTGACACGAATGTCGCCGCGGGCACGAATTACACCTACCGGGTGACGGCGAATGACGGGGTCAACACCAGTCCGCTGTCGGCGTCAGTAGCAGCCCGCGCCGTCACCAAGGGGGTTGACTATCCCACTCAGGTGATCCAGGACGGAGCCAGGCTGTATTGGCGTCTGGATGAGGTTTCCGGTCCCTGGGCACAGGACAAGTCCGGTGCGACGGTCACCGGCCTGAACGGCCTATACAAGAACGGCGTCACCTACCGGGCGCCTGGCGCGATCGTCGGTGACACCAACACCTCCGCTACGTTCAATGGGACTGATGGCTACATCTGGAGCGACCAGCAGAAACCGGCACCCACCACTTACTCGATCGAAACCTGGATCAAGACGACATCCACCCAAGGGGGGAAGATCATCGGATTCGGGGATGGTCGGCCGAGCACCGGGACTGGCAACACGAACCTGAGCGGGAATTACGATAAACACATCTACATGGATAACCAGGGTCGCCTGACCTTCGGTGTCTACATCGGTCGCACCGAAACGATCAAGACGGCCTCGTCGTACAATGATGATAAGTGGCACCACATCGTGGCAACCCAGAGCGGGTCCGGGATGAAGTTGTTCGTGGACGGCGTCCGGGTGGGCCAGAACGCCACCAGCACCAGCCAGCAATACAGCGGTAACTGGCATGTCGGTGGCGACAACCTGAATGGCTGGCCCAGCCAGCCGTCTAGCGCTTTCTTCGGCGGCCAGATAGACGACACCGCGGTCTATGCATCCGCCCTGAGCGCCGCGCAGATCGCCCAGCACTACACTCTCGCTGGGGGAACCCTCGCCGTTCCGCCGACCCCGACAGACGCGTATGGAGCCAGGATCTACACGGACGAGCCTGATGTGTACTGGCGCCTCGACGAAACCTCTGGAAGCACGGCGAAAGACTCATCGTCTGACGCCCAGAGCGAAGGAGATTACGGCGCTGCAGTCCAGCTGCAGCAGCCGAAGGCGATCAAGGTCGGGACTGCCGTGCAGACCAGCGGAACTCAGGACGGCGGCATTGCGACCAAGACCGCACGCTCATCGGTTGCCCAGTTCTCCACGGAAGCTTGGTTCAAGACGGACACGGCATCCGGCGGGAAGATCGTCGGCTTTGAGAACGTCGCAACCGGGCAGGGTTCGAATTACGACAAGCAGATCTACATGACCAATTCCGGGAGCATCATCTTCGGCGTGTACGTCGGGGGCTTCCAACTCATCGAATCGCCGGCGGGATTCAACAACAACGCCTGGCATCACGTAGTGGGCACGCAGGGACCCGATGGGATGAAGCTCTACCTGGATGGCACAGAGGTCGGCTCGAACCCTACCAACTTCAACCAGGCGTTTGACGGCTACTGGCGTGCCGGTGGTGGCAACCTCAACAGCTGGCCCTCGCAGCCCGCGAGTCCCTACTTTGCGGGCACGCTCGACGAGATGGCGGTCTATCCGTCGGCCCTGAGCGCGGCGGCCGTCGCGGCTCACTATGAGCTGGGCTCCAACACCGCTCCCGACGTCATGGCGCCGAGCGCTCCCTCCGGCCTGACGTCAACCGTCTCAAACGGCTCCGTCGCGTTGGCCTGGATTCCGTCAACAGACAATGTCGGCGTCACCGGCTACGCGGTGCACCGCGGGTCTGCATCCGGCTTCGTCGCTGACGCCACCAACAAGATCGCCGACGTGACAGCTTCGTCCTATACGGATCCTGGGCTCGCCGACGGTACGTATCATTACGTCGTGATCGCCTACGACGCCAGAGGCAACGCCAGTCCGGCTTCCGCGTCGGTTCCCGCGACGGTGGCGACCCCCGACACTGTCGCACCAAGCGTTCCGACTGGTCTGACGGCGTCGGTGTCGGGGAGTGCGGTTTCGGTGGCCTGGACGGCGTCGACAGACAATGTCACGGTGACGGGTTACTCGGTGTACCGAGGGACTACGGCCGAGCTCGTCGCTGATGCGTCAAGCAAGATCGCGGATGTCTCGGGTGCGTCGTATTCGGATCCCGGTCTGGCTGCGGGGGTTTACTTCTACAAGGTGGTGGCGCGTGATGCCGCCGGCAATGTGAGTGCCGCCTCTGGTGCCGCGGAGGCGACGGTTCAGGCTGCCCCTGTGGGACCGGTGGTCCTTACGACCGGTGCCAGCGAAGACTCGACGACGTACCAGGTGCTTCCCACGACCAACTTCGGGTCCAGTAACCAGTTGTCGTCCCGGGGGGCGGGCACGTCGCTGATCGAGTCGTACCTAAAGTTTGCAGTCCCGGCTGCGCCGGTGGGCACTGTGCTCAGCGGGGCGACCCTGCGGATTCGAACCTCGACCGACTCGACCGCCGCCTCGGTGGATGCCCAGACATTTAAGCTGCTGAGTGGGAATTGGACAGAGGGCACGGTGAACTGGAACAACCGACCCACCGGTCTGGGAGCGGATCTGGGGAGTCTCACCGGCGCATCGGCGACGAACACGGCTTACTCGGTCCCGCTCGATGCGGGGCAGCTGAGCGCTCTCTCTGGTTCTACGGTGTCCGTCGCGCTGGTCAGTGCCGGCCCGGACAACCTCCGGCTGTGGTCGACCAACAGCACCAACGTCACCTATCGCCCGCTGCTCACCCTGACCTACACAGCGAGCTGAATGTCCAGCGGTACCGACGTGCAGAGCACGGCTGACATCAGCCGCGCTCCGTTCCTGCCGCCAATAAACCGAAGACAGTTCCTCCTGGCCGGCGCCTCAACACTGCTGCTGTCGGCTTGCCAAGCCACGCCCGCTCCCCCGGTCTCCGTACTCCCGACTGCTGCGGCACGATATGCAATCGGAGATCTCCTCGGAACGACACCGTTCTACATAGCTCACCGTGGCTCCGGAGACAACTGGGTCGAGCACAGCTTCGATTCGTACAGCCGCGTGATCGACAGCGGGGCCAAAGCGATCGAAGTCTCGGTCAGCGCCACCTCAGACGGCGTGTTGGTGTGCCATCACGATCTGACGACCAAGCGGATGACGGGTGTCGACCTCCCGATCGCGGAAGTCACCTGGGAGGAACTGTCGCAACTTCGCAGCGACGCGAGAGCCTGGCTCGGCCCTGCGGCAGAACGGGAGCCGCTGCCGTTGCTCGCCGACGTACTGGATGCCTTCGCCACAACGCACGTGATCTTTCTCGAAGACAAGCAAGGCACGAATACGGAAGCCCTGCTCAAGGTCATGGACAGCTACTCGCACTCCACGGAGCATTTCGTCTGGAAACAATGGGCAGGTGCAACGCAATACACACTGGTCGACGGGCACGGTTACACAACCTGGGGATACTTCACTCCGGAACTTTTCGAGCGTGCAAATGAACTCGCGCCTCGTTTCGATTTGCTCGGGGTGTCACACAGGGCGACGGATGTGCAGGTGGCCGTGTTGGTGGGCTTCGGCAAACCGGTTATCGCGTGGGAGGTGCACTATCGCTCGATGCGTGACCGGATGAGCGACCTCGGCGTGGCCGGGATGATGTGCTCTAATCTGCCCTACGTGACCGGGACGACCGCTGGGAGTCAGGGTGACGCCTTCGGAACCGGGCTGCGGGCCGCCGGCGACCTGCCCTGGACCATTGACGAGGGCACTCTGGTGCAGCCCCTGATCGACGCGGGCGCCGCATCCGTGGCACTGGACCACCGGGACGTGCAGAGCTACTTGATGGGCTCAATGTGCCCGGTGGGTCCCGGATCATACCGGATCACGTGCGAGCTCCGTTGGCCGGAATCGCTTCCAAGGGAGGAGCAGCACGCCGGGCTCGCCTTCGGTGCCGCCGACGACCGCCCTTACCGAGTCAGGGTGGCCAGCGATGTGTCCGGGTACCACATGATTCTCCGGGCGAACGGCTCCCTTGAATTATTCAGCCGGGTCGCGGGGACGACCGAGGGCACGCGATTGAGAGCGGTGCTGACCGCCCCACCACGGGCTTCGGAGTGGGTGCGTCTCCAGATCGAAGTCCTCGCAAACAGTATTCGGATCCTGCGACTTGACGGTGACGGCTGGTCGATGGACATCGATGATGCGAGCTACCGGGGAGGCTATTTCTGGCTATGCAAGAACTACCAGGATGGACCGCCGGTCGAATTCAGGTCAATCCTCGTCAGTTGATGTCCATTCGTTCCGGGCTGTCCATTTCCGCTTCACTTCGGTTCGATTGCATCCGTCGCCCCGGTCAGAATCGGCCTCGCCAACCGATTTCTCTCGACACCGCCGTCAACGGCTCCCTTCTCCAGAATTCGCCGAATCCGGCCGATTGCAGCGTCTGAGGACAGGAAGTCGGCCGAGAACTTCCGCCCGGCCGCCCCGTACGCGGCCGAAGACTCCGCATCGCCACCGAGCATCTCGGCCGCGTCCACAAGGTCGCCGGGGACCGCGGCGTTGATTCTGATTCCGCCGCCGGCCAACGCCAGCTCATCGGCGGTGACACTGGATTCATCAGTTGCCGCGATGACGGGTAACCCCGTGTTGAAGTACGTCGTGAGTTTGCTCGGTACGCACATTTCCGTCAAGCCAGGCCGCTCATTGACGAGCAGGATGTCTGCGGCTGAGAGGGTCGCCTGGAACGCTTCTTCGGGTAGGGGATCGATGAATTCGAGACGGCGGTTTCCGCCCATGGCTTCGAGTTGATGCCGCTTGTTTCCGTCGCCGAGGAGAACGAATCTCACTCTCGATCCCCGCTTCTCTGCGATCTCTGAAGCGTGGACAACGTTCTCGAGAGCCTGTTTGGCACCCATGTTCCCCGCGTGGAGAACGACGATATCATCCGATTTCCAGCCTCGAGTGGTGCGCACATCTTCCCGACGGTGGCCGTTCGGGTAGTCGGTGTGACACCAATTGCGAATGACCTCTACGGAGTCGGCGTCGATGGCCAGCTCCTCAACCAGATAGCGCTTGAACCGCTCGTGGATCACGACGACTGTGTTCGCACTGCGGAGGATGGACCGCTCGATCCCGCGGAGCAACCAGGTGGCCAGGCGGCCCCCTGTTCCACTCTCGGACACTCCGAGGCTATAAATGTCCTGCACCCAAATACAGGTGTTGGTATGGACCAGGCGCGCGCGCAGCATTGCCGCGCCCACGGAGAATAAGGCTGGTGTAACCAGCACGGCGACGTCGGGCTTGTCCCACTTGCTGAACACTGCCCGAATCCCGAAGCTGAGTTCCATACCCAGGCGGTTCCACAGGCGCGGTTTCGACGGCACACCGTGAGGGGCCCTGGTGACATTGACACCTCTGATTCTTTCGTGCGCATGCTCGCGCCCGTGTACGCGGTTGTGGCCGTCGTAGCCGTCGTAGATCCGCCATTGCGGGTAATGCGGATTGCCGGTGATCACAGTGACCGGGTGACCGGTCGCGGCCAGTGCTTCCGAGAGCCCAGCGGTGTAGACGGCGATGCCGGTCGGCTCGGGGGAATAGTTGAGTCCAATGATGGTGACCCTCATCTGCCCGCTCACCGCCCGCGAAAATCTGCTTGATGGGAAACAAACCAGGCGTAAGCGTCTTCGAGGCCGTCCTCGAGATCGATCGTCGGCTTCCAGCCCAGCGCCTGGATGCGGGTAACGTCCATCAACTTGCGAGGAGCACCATCGGGCTTGCTGTTGTCGAAGGTCAGACGGCCGGTGAAGCGGGTGACTTTGGCGACCGCCGATGCCAGGTCGTTGATGCTGCAGTCAGAGCCGGTCCCGACGTTGACGTGCGACAGCATCGGCGTAGTGCTGGCCTGGTACACCTCCCGGTCCAGTTCCATGATGTGCACGCTGGCCGCCGCCATATCGTCTACATGAAGGAATTCCCGTCGCGGGCTGCCGCTGCCCCAGATGACGACCTTATCCTCCCCGCCTTCTCGTGCGTCGTGGAAACGCCTGAGTAAACCGGGGATGACATGGCTGAAGGATGCGTGATAGTTGTCTCCGGGACCATAGAGATTCGTGGGCATCACGCTTCGGTAGTCCCGCCCGTACTGGCGATTGAAGCTCTCGCACAGTTTGATTCCGGCGATCTTGGCGATGGCGTACGGTTCGTTGGTGGCTTCGAGCGTGCCGGTCAGGAGCGCGTCTTCGGCCATCGGTTGGTGGGCAAACTTGGGATAGATGCAGGACGAGCCGAGGAATAGGAGCCTCGGAACGCCGAAGTCGTGCGCGGACTTGATGATGTTGGCCTCGATCAGGAGGTTGTCGTAGATGAAATCCGCCGGCGAGGAGTCGTTGGCTTCAATCCCGCCGACTTTCGCGGCAGCGAGATAGGCCTGATCGATGTGATTGCCCTCGAAGAAGGCCCGAACGGCTCGCTGGTCGACGAGGTCGAGTTCCGAATGACTGGCGGTCACGATGTTGACGTAACCCAACGACGTGAGTCTGCGCACGATCGCCGAGCCCACCATCCCGTTGTGTCCCGCGACGTAGACAGCAGCGCCGGTGTTGCGGTTCACCAGCTTTCCAGGGACACGAGGGAGGGAAAACCGTGACTTTTCAGGAGGGCGGTTTTCTGCGCGATCATCAGGTCGGAGGCGACCATCTCCGCGCACATCTCCCGCACGCTGATCTCCGGCAGCCAGCCAAGCTTCAGGCGCGCGCGTGTCGAGTCGCCGAGCAGAGTGTCGACTTCGGCTGGCCTGAAGTACCGGGGATCGACTCGCACGATGACGTCTCCCGGGCGAACGGCAGGGGAGAGTTCTCCGACGACGCTGTCGACGATGCCGATCTCATTCAGGCCCTCACCCTCGAATCTCAAGGTGATGCCGAGCTCGCTCGCCGACCATTCGACGAATTCGCGCACAGAATATTGGACTCCCGTGGCGATCACGAAGTCTTCCGGTGCGTCCTGCTGGAGCATCATCCATTGGAGCCGAACGTAGTCGCGTGCATGGCCCCAGTCGCGGAGAGAGTTTAGGTTTCCGAGGAACAGGCCGGACTCGAGACCCTGGGCGATGTTAGCGAGGGCCCGAGTGATTTTCCTAGTCACGAACGTCTCACCGCGACGCGGGGATTCGTGATTGAAAAGAATCCCGTTGCAGGCGTACATCCCGTAAGACTCTCGGTAATTCACGGTCATCCAGTAGGCGTACAGCTTGGCGACCGCATACGGAGAACGGGGATGGAAGGGCGTGATCTCACTCTGGGGTGTCTCCCTGACCAGTCCGTACAGTTCAGATGTCGAGGCCTGGTAGAACCTCACCCGGTCCGTCATTCCCAGCAATCGCACCGCCTCAAGCAGGCGCAGGGTGCCTAGGGCATCGATGTCAGCGGTGTATTCGGGCATTTCGAAGCTCACGGCCACATGGGATTGTGCACCCAGGTTGTAGATCTCGTCCGGCTGCACCTCCTGAATGATGCGGGTGAGGTTCGATGAGTCGGAGAGATCCCCGAAATGGAGGAAGAAGCGCGCGTTGCGCTCGTGCGGATCCTGATAAATGTGATCGATTCGCTGTGTGTTGAGCTGCGATGAGCGGCGTTTGAGTCCGTGCACCTCGTAGCCCATCGACAGGAGGAACTCGGCCAGGTAGGAGCCGTCCTGGCCGGTTACACCGGTGATGAGTGCCCGTTTCGGAATCATGGTTGTCCTATCGCTCGCTGTTGCTGAAGTCATGAACCGGTTGGTTGTCGGGCGCGTTGGTGGACATGGCCGTCAGCGCAAGGCGAAGGGCCGTGCTCGAGGTCGAGATGGTGTACGGGAAAAAGATGACTTCTACGCCCACCTCGGCGAATTGGCGCTCAAGACGGCGACCTTTCTCGGTGCCCTTCCAGTCGTCGCCTTTGAAATAGACGTCAAAGCGAAGAGAGCGCCAGGTATCCATCTTGTTGTCGGCGATTTCAGCTACCGCTTCATTGACAAAGGCGATGTGGCGAACGATCTCAAGCCTCTCGGCCAACGGCACGACGGGTAGTGAACCCTTGGTCACCAGGAGCATCTCGTCAGACATCACGCCGGCGATCAAATAGTCGCATTGGCTCTTCGCGTTTCTAAGGATGTTGAGGTGACCGATGTGGAAGAGGTCGAAAGCCCCGCCAGCGTAGCCGACTGTCCTTGTCACGGTGATTCCTCCGTTGATCGGTTTTTCGCATTCTTCATCAGTACGCACCCACCGGGCGCATGACGGTTTTGAAGGTGCGCCAGATGATGATCAGGTCACCGGCCAGCGACCAGTTCTCGACGTAGTAGAGGTCGAGCCGCACGCTGTCCTCCCAGCTCAGATTCGACCGGCCGTTGATCTGCCACATCCCCGTCAGACCCGGCTTGATATATAGACGCCGGTGCACGTGGATCTCGTAGGCTTCGACCTCCACCGGAAGCGGCGGTCGCGGACCCACGAGGCTCATGTTCCCGACCAGGATGTTCCAGAGCTGGGGAAGCTCGTCGAGCGAGTACTTGCGGAGCACACGTCCCACCCGGGTGATGCGCGGATCATTGCGAATCTTGAAGAGCGCTCCGGATGCCTCGTTCTGATCGAGCAGGCCTGCCAGGTCGTCCTCGGCCGTCTGCACCATGGAGCGGAATTTGACCATTTGAAAGGTGCGCTCATTGCGCCCGCACCGCTCCTGGTGGAAGAGGACGGGACCCGGGGAGTCGAGCTTCACCGCAATCGCGATGGCCACCAGGAGCGGCCAGAAGACAAGGAGTGCGATCCCGGACACGCCGATGTCCAGGAAGCGTTTGAGGACGTGCTTTGTCCCCTCGAATTGTGGGATCTCAACGTGGATCAGGGGCAAGCCTTCGACCGGCCGGAAATGGATGCGCGGACCGGCGACATCCGTGAGTTGGTTGGACAGCACCAGGTCTGCGGATGTCCCCTCCAACTGCCAGCCGAGGGTGCGGATGTACTCGCTCCCCCAGCTGGGCTGGCCGGCGACGATCACGGTATCGACGGCAAGATCGGCGGCCGCGATGGCGACGTGTGCCGGGTCGGAAACCACCGGAATCGTTCGGCTTTCGGTTTTCACCGGGGACTTCGAGTCGCTCGCGAGTGCCACCCCCACCACGTAGTAGGTGGCGCCGGCATTCTCAATCTGGCCGACCACGTATTCGACGTCGGCTCGATTTCCGACCACGATGACTCGCGCGAGGTAGTGGCCGAAAAGCCTCTGGCGCAGCAACCACCGGCGCCAGAGCCAGCGTTCCAGCACAAGGCCGCACATGCCGAGGGGGAGTGCGAGCACGAAGAAGCCGCGTGCGACGTCGACCTGGAATGCCAGGAAACCGATTGCGAGGAGGCCAAACGTGATCGCGCTCGCGTTGATCACCTGTTTGTACTCGGTGGCCCCGATCCCGATGACGCGGGAGTCCCGAGTGTGGAAGACCCCCAGGGTCGCGATCCAGCTGAGCATGATGAGCAGGGCGACCAACCAGTAGTCGGCCCGATATCCGCCGACGGATGCTTGGGCACCCTCACCGCCGAACCTGACGATCAGGGCCGTCGCGACCGCGGTCGTGACGATGCCCACGTCGCTCATCAGGAGTTTCATCCGAAACTGTTTGGCCCAGACCAGGCCGGACGACTTCGCGTCGACGCTGACTGGGTTCTTCAGCGCCGGTGCCGGCACCAGGGCGAGCTTCGGCTGGGCGGTGGGAAGGCGCCCCGCGAAGGGCAGGCGCGGTTGAGGGTCCGTCACCGTCTGCTCACCCCGCCAGCAAGGGGCGGTGGAGCGCTCGGCGCTCGGCCTGGGTGGGGCCGGTGAATATTGGTCGACGAATAGGTCGACACGTCGCGGACGTCTTCACGTGAATCCTCTGCATTTCGGGTGTACAGAGCGGGATGGGATTCGCCCGGGAAAGCCTGTCTAGGGAACGAGACAACCCGACCAAACAAACAAGTGATGAATCTTCAACTGCTTGCGAGCTGACCATACCCCCGAACGCCCAAGTCGGCTCGGACCCCGAATGGGGGACGGGCGGAGCTCACTCATCTCGGTGGGCGGGCACATCGTGCGCAGGGCACCTAATGTTCCATTAGCGAGCTCGACAACCCGGACGCCATCATCGCGGCAGCGGACCACTTCGACGGGTAGCTTTTTCTCATGACATTCAACGACAACGCGAACATCGGCGGCGGCCGGGTCAGCAAAAGGGGCCGCACCGCGGGAATCGCAGTGGGCGGCGGCGTGGGTGCGATCGCCCTCTTTCTGCTCTCACAGCTCCTGGGTGTCGACCTGAGCAGCCTGGCCGGCGGCGGCACGCAGCCCGTCGACAGCGGCAGCGTGTCGAATCTGTCCGAGTGCACGACCGGCGCCCAGGCGAACGAAGACGTCGAGTGCCGGATCAAGGGCGCGGCGGCGTCTCTCGACGTATTCTGGGCTGAGGAGCTGCCCGCCCGCGGAGCCGAATACCAGCGGCCGCCGGTTGCGCTGTTCACCGACAGCGTCGGAACCGGGTGCGGCGGGGCCACCAGCGCCACCGGGCCATTCTACTGCCCGCCGGATGCGACCATCTACATCGACACCGCGTTCTTCGGCGACCTGCGCACCCGCTTTGGCTCGTCGGGCGGCCCGCTCGCCGAAATGTACGTCGTGGCGCACGAATGGGGCCACCACATCCAGAATCTCGATGGAACCCTCGCGGCCTCCCAGGATGGACAGACCGGGGCCGGCTCCAACGCGGTGCGCGTCGAACTTCAGGCCGATTGTTTCGCCGGCGCCTGGGCCGGGGCCGCCTCCGACACCCGCGACACCGGCGGAGTGCCCTTCCTGAAGCCCATCACCCCGGCACAGATTCAAGATGCGCTCAGTGCGGCATCCGCAATCGGCGACGACCGCATCCAGGAGTCCATGCAGGGCCAGGTCAACCCGGAGGCCTGGACCCACGGCTCCAGCGAACAGCGCCAGCGGTGGTTCCAGACCGGCTTCGACGACGGCGCCGGTAGCTGCGACACGTTCGCGCCGGCCGACGCGGTGCTGTAGAGCGGGCGGGTCAGTTGCGCGTGAGTATGCCGTCGTGTTCGGTGTAATCTTCGCCGGTGACCGGACACACAAAGCGGTTGTCTCCCTCGGCCCGCAGGGGCAGGCCGCTGCGTCCGACCCAGCCGGTGCGCCGAGCCGGCACGCCGACCACCAGGGCGTAGTCGGGGACATTCTCGGTGACGACCGCACCGGCTGCCACCATGGCCCACCGTCCGATCGTGAGCGGGGCGATGCAGACCGCGTGGGCGCCGATCGACGCGCCGGTACGCACGGTCACCCCCACGAGGTCGCGGTCGTCGGTGGCCCTGAGCGTTCCGTCGGGATTCACGGCCCGAGGATGCGTGTCATTGGTGAAGACCGCCGCGGCGCCCACGAAAACCCCGTCCTCCAATAGGGAAGGCTCGTAGATGACCGCGTAGTCCTGGATCGTACAGTGCCGCCCAACCACGACGCCGGGTCCGATATAGGCGCCGCGGGCGAGAACGCACTCGGGGCCGAGCCGCGCGTATTCGCGCACCTGCACGAGCGGGCGGATCGTGCAACCGGGGCCGATGACGGCGCTTGGATCGATCTCGGCCGACGCCGCGACTCCCATCACGGCCCCTCGGGTGGCAGGAAAAGGGTCGGGTGCTCCGCGAGGGGGCGGAGGAATCGACGATAAAGAAGCGTATTCACGGTGATTCCCTGCAGTTCGGGTTACAGGTCGGAGAAGTCCTGCCGCGGTGGTTGCCGCGTGCGCCGCTGCCGGGAATCCTCGCACGACATCTGCGAACAATCTGACGTTTTCTCAGCGTGTCACAGCACGGAATGTACCCCCGTTCGGACGCGAGCTACTAGGACCTCTTCGGGGGGGGGGGGCTTGGTTCGGGAGGTGAACGCGCTGCGAGCCGGAGTCTTCCCCGGGCGGCCTACGGATACCGGGCTGCGAGGCAAAAAAAAAAAGAAGGCCACCCCAGTAGAAGCCTGGGAATGACCTTCAGTGGCCCCGACCGGCGTCGATCCGGTGACCTTTCGAGTAAGAGTACGGCTCTTTCAGGGGTTACTGCGGAGTGCCAGCATCTTCGGTCTTCCCCGGTCAGTGCCGTTTTCCGCTGCTAACCGCTTTCGCTGGATGTCACTGAATTTGCGGGATAGATGCGGGGTTCGACGGCAGTCTCAGTCGCGCGCACTCGGCCTTGCGGATTGGCCGCACGGGTTCCGACGAGGCAAGCTGGTCGGTCTTCAGGCGACCTGGTAGGCCTTCAAAGGCACGTGGGTCTTCAAAGGAATGCTCACTGTTGCCAATCATGGCAACAGGTCGTATCGTGTTCATATGGCAAAGGGCGAGAGCGCTGCTTCCCTGCTTAGGGAATTGAGGCGCAAACAGGGACACACCCTGCGCTCTGCAGCGTCTGAGCTCGGCGTGGCACCGTCCCAGCTTTCTCGAATGGAACGGGGCGAAAGGCCTGTAGGTGAGGCAGCAACGCAGCGATTGTCCGACTATTATCACGTTCCAGCTGAGGTGATCAACCTCGCAACAGGACGGGTGCCAGCTGACGTTGTCGCGATCTTGTTGGCCCATCCAGAGGAACTAGCAAATCTGCGTGAGAAGTTCGGCAGCTAGTGGCTAACGAAGCGGAACGCGAAGCCTGGAAGTCAATCCTCACTGGGCAACGATTGGGCGGTTATGAACTCGAGGTTTGCTTGGGAGCTGGATTTTTCGGACTTGTTTTTGAGGCCCAGAACTTGGCGACGAGCGCCCGATTCGCAGTAAAGGTATTGCTTCCATCTTCGGATCCTGGCGCGATCGTGGACTTCGAAAACGAGGCGATTCTGCTTCAGAAGCTCAACGGCTGTGACGGCGTAATCACCTATGTGGATGGCGGCCAGGAGAGCATCGATATGGTCGCGCACGGTGTGACCGTGCCCATGCCTATCCGCTTTCATGTGCTCGCCGTGGCATCCGGGTCCGTTGACGAATTGATCCTCGACCCAGTTGCGCGATCCGAACTCGACTGGACCGAGCGCATTCGGATTTTTCGCGGAGCGGTTAAGGGTGTCCACCAGATGCATCTGGCCGGCGTCGCTCACCGTGACCTCAAGAGCAGCAACTGCCTACTTATGGTGAGCGGCGGCACGACCAGACTCCGGCTGGGCGATTTGGGGCGCGCTAAGGACTTGCGAAGCCCCCCAACTATGCTGACGGACGATTACCTTCGAGGCCGGGGCGACCTGCGTTTCGCTGCGCCCGAGTTCCTTTGGCTCCAAGGTGGAGATAGTGCCAGCGACTTCATGGCCGCTGACTACTACGGCCTCGGTTCTCTTCTCGTCGAATTGGCAACAGGACAACCTCTCACGAGTCTCGCGCTCGGAAACGTCTTCGCCGTACTGCGCCAAGCGAAGCTTGACTTCCAGCGTGGGCAGACGGGCGACCTAACCACCCTGAATCTGCAGTACCGCCGAGTGATCGCTGAAGTCCTGGATGTAATGCCGAAATCAATCCAGAATGATGCTCGAGTTCTGCTCGCCAGCCTTTGTGATCCTCTTCCGACAGAGAGACTCGTTCACTCGCCTTACAACCGGGATCGACACCTTGAGCCGCTCGAATGGGTATTAAGGCGTGCAGACATCATGATCAGACGACTAGAGATCGACGCTCGAGAAGAACGCCGAATCGCACGAAAACTCGAAAGGGCAGCCTCATGAGCAGCCTCGGCCAGCTCGAAGTAATTCGAGCGGACAAATCTTTTGACTCCGAAACCGCTGAACCCACCCTCCCCGGCTCCGACCGCGGACGGTCGGGGTCTAAGGCGCGGAGTTCTCACCCAGCAAAGGCTGGACAGCGTCTTGATGACCGAATCAACGACAGCCTCGCGGAGACGCTGGACGCTGCCACTCGCAATGCCGCTTTGGTGCGTTCATCGACCACTCTGGCTGCCTTGGCGGCCGCATACGAGACACTTGGCGAAACCGCAGAATCTGTCAGGACAGCCACCGAGGCCATCGAATTGTCGCTCACTTCCGCTCGCGAGCAGGGGCTCGTCATCGACCCCGTTTCCGCGCGTCTTGCAATAGAGATTCTCCTTCGCGCAGGGCGAATCGATGAAGGAGTTCTTTTCGCCAGATCTTTGCCGTTTGTAGGACAGGTAGGACTTAGCGTCGGGGCGATGCTCGCGAGTGTCGGACGGTTAGATGAGGCGCACCGTTTCATCGACGGCTCTGACGCTCAAGGTCGCGACGCTGTTCGCGGGTTCCTTCAAGTCGTAGAAGGCAACAACTACGACGCGATCTCGTCGCTTCGGCTTGCACTGAGATCGGCTCCGGACGACGCAGACTCAGCGCTCAATTTGTCTATCGCCTTCTGGAGAATAGGCGCTAAGAGAAAAGCCATCTTTGCTGCTCTGCAGGCAACACGCTCAGCACCGGGTCGCCAGGACGTAGGCCTTCACTATCTCGAACTGCTTATTGCAGAGGCGGATTTCGACCGTTTTGATCGGGAGATCGCGTTGCTGGACCGCTTCGGCGTGGTGCCTTCCGCCCGCCTTTACATTCTTAAGGCACGAGCAACACTCGCCCGCGGTGATACTGATGCCGGGATCAGGGTGCTTGAGCATGCGAGCGAGGCCGCGAAGGCAGAAGAGGATCACCTGGCTTTTGCGGAGGTCCAGAGCAATCTCATCCGCATTCGCGCATGGAACGGCAAGCTCGACCGCGAGCTTGCGGTTTCTCGACTGCTCCACCTCAACGCGCAGTTCCCCACCAGCGCAGTGGTTGTTGTGAGCCTCGCCCAAGTCGCCAACCGGAGACGTCACGCTGCAGCGATACGTAAGGCACTTGAAACAGTCCGAGACACGATGCTTGATGCGCGCTTGGCTTTTGTCGAGCATCAAATTGCATCGCTTGAAGGCGACAACGAACTCGCTGCAGAGAAGGCGGTCGAGTGGTACACCCTTGAGCCAGAAGATCAGAATGCTTCGATCGCCGCCATTGTCGCGCTAGGCATTGGTCAGGAGCGCTGGGAAGAGGCTGCAGAATTCGCGCGAGCGGCACTTCTGAAGTATCCGAACGACCCTAGCCAAATCAACAACGCCGCTTACGTGCTCGCGATGGTGGGTGAGGCAGATGAAGCTATCGAACTGCTCACCCCTCACGCGGAGGGACAGTTCGTCCTCACCGCAACTCTGGGGCTTGCATACCTCGCGTCCAATCAAATCCACACCGGAATGAAGCTGTACCGTGAGGCAGCGAACATCGCAGAGAAGCAGAAGGACGACTCACGCAGCTTGATGACCGCATATCAGGCAATGGTTGTCCGTCAACTCGGCCTGCTCGATACAAGCGATCCCGCCGCCTTGACTGCGATGTCCTTGCCCCCAGTTGCGCTTCCCGATGATTGGCGTGAGCGATCCGAGTTTCTCCGGCTCCGGACACTTGCAGCCAGCAAGGGTTACGAATGGCCTCTCACGCTGTAGCGGAAATGATCGGCCGATGAACGCTCGTTTTCACGTTTCGTCATCGCGACTTTTCTCGGGAGCACCGCGTTCTGCGGGGGAATCACCGAAGGCCAAGCACAAGTACCCGCGTAGTGTGTCCGTCATGGACTACGACCTTGGCGTGCCGAATTGCGAACGATGCTTGGTCCGTATGGTGATCGAGGGCACCGATGAAGGCCCGTACTGGTGCTGCCCCGAGTGCCGTATCGTTCGGCTCGCTTGAGGTCCCCTGCAGTGATGCTGCTCACAAGGTGACGGACGATCCCATTGCTGACGAGGCTGGGGGAGAGCTAGCTTCAACAGCATGTGCGGCAGATACGTAGTCCCCAACACGTCAGACGAATTGCTGAGCCTCTTCGACGCTTTCAACTCCAACGCGGCGGATTGGGAGCCCTCGTACAGCGTCGCCCCCACGGACTCGGCACCCATCGTGCGCGAATGGATCCACGAAGAAACAGTGCAGCGAGACGTGGACCTAGCGTCGTGGGGATTGAAACCAAGTTGGGCGAAGCCGGGCGGACCGGCGCCCATTAACGCGCGCCTGGAATCGGTGGCCAGCAACGGCATGTTCCGCAGCGCGTTTGCCAGCCAACGGTGCCTGGTGCCCATGGCCGGCTACTACGAGTGGCAGCAGATGGATGACGGGAAGCAGCCCTACTTCATCCACGGCGACGGCGCTGTGCTCGCCGCGGCCGGCCTCTACGCGGCGATTGCGGAAATGGGGAAGGTTCCGGATGGTGCCCTGCTTCAGAGCCAGACACGCTGGTCTTACTTCATGATCTGGTCTGAGCAGCTATGCGGGAACAACGCGAATGCGGCGATATAGATTTCCTACTTTCATCCGCGTGTTCTGAACCAGGGTGAAGTGACTCTGCCCTGACAGGCCCACCGGTTGACGTCTCAGGCTTTGGCCGGTGGTAGCCGCGAGCGGGGGGTGCACCAGGCTGGGGCCTCCCTGTTTGTGCAATCCGGTTCGAGGAAAATTAGTTAGGCCGCGGCCGACATCTCTGCGTAAGCTCCACCCGCGGAAAGGAGCTGTTGGTGGGTACCCACTTCGACGATGCGGCCGGCGTCGAGAACTACGATGCGGTCCGCGTCACGGATGGTGCTGAGCCGGTGCGCGACGATAAGGGTGGTCCGCCCGTGACGAAGGCGTTCGAGGGCATCACGGACTTCGGCTTCCGTTTTTGGGTCGAGTGAGGCGGTCGCCTCGTCTAGGATCAGTAGTCGCGGATTACGGATCAGCGCGCGCGCAATTGCTAACCGCTGGCGCTGACCGCCGGAAAGCTGTGCGCCGCGCTCTCCAACGGGCGTGTGCCATCCCTCTGGTAAGTCGAGGACGAATTGTCCGTTGGCGGCGAGAAGCGCATCCTCGAGGCGTGTGTCGCTCGTCTCGGGCAGTCCGTAGAGAACGTTGTCTCTGATGGTGCCTCTGAACAGGACGGGCTCCTGAGGGACAACGGAGATGAAACGGCGGGCGGTGCGCATGTCGAGCGTGCTGATGTCGAGCCCATCGAGAAGTACGCGGCCGTCGGTTGGCCGCAGAAACCCGAGTGCGATGCGTGTGAGGGTGGATTTTCCCGACCCGGAAGGACCGACGAACGCTACCGTCTCCCCCGGCCTGATCTGAAGGCTCACATTGGTGAGGACATTGTGTTCGCCATAGCGGAAGGTGACCGATTCGAAGTCGATCCGACCGGAAGTAGCGTGGACAACCATCTTTCCCTCGTTGTCCTCGATGTCCGGTTCGGTCAGGACCTCAGCTATGGATCGCCGGGATTCTAGCCCTCGGGTGATAATAGGCGCGGTTTGGAACGCGCCGGAGATGGATCCGGTGAGTAGAGCGAAGTAGGAGCTGAGGAGGACAACTTCGCCTACGGTGATCGGAAGGAGACCGGTCATGGCGACGATGGCTGCTCCGAATAGGCTCCCCAGGGTGATGAGCTGGTAGCTACTCCATGACAATGCGCCGAAACGGCCGTTGAGCCGATCCAGGGCGACTCCCGCAGCCTCGACACGGCGTGCGGCATCTACGACTCGCCCTACGGACACGCCTTCCAGACCGTGGGCTCGAGTGATTTCCAACAGGGAGGACATCTCTCCCACGGTCGAGGACATGGTCTCGACGTCGCGTCGGAACGAAGCGTTGCTCTCGGCTGTTCGGCGTCGCAACCAGATGATGAGAGCGGCTGCAAGGGGGATGGTTAGTGCGAACACCCCCAGAAATTGAGGCACTCGAACTGCGGTTACGACACCCGCGCCGATGAGGATGGTTATGGCATTCAGAAGTGGGCCGGATGCCTGTTGAAGCATCAGCTCCAAGTTTTCAACGTCGCGTACTACCTTCGTTTGCACGATCGACGCGCTGCCGCGGGCGTGGTATTCGAAAGACATGAGTTGAAGGCGCACCGCCAGCGCTTCCCGGAGCCGAGAGCCCATCGAACGCACCGCGGACGAATACAGTCGGACGTAGATGTTGTTGGCGGCGATGTTCGCAATGATAGTGGCCGCCCCGACGGCGGCCGGCAGGATCAGCGCGTCTGGTGCCTTCTGGTCAACTAGGGCGTCGACGACTTCCGCCGTTACAAGAGGAAGGAGCCACAGAGGGCTTTCTTTCACAACAAAGGCTAACGCTGCGACCATTATCCGTCCGGCCGCCGGACGCAGGGCCGAGCGAAGGAGCTGGTCGGGTCGGATCTCACATAAGGGTGCCATGGTGCTCCGCATGTTGTTGGTGACCGGTCGTGGGATGTCAGAATCTACCCAGGGATGGATGGCGGAGAGTCAGAGGGTTGAGGCTAGCGTGACCTCGCCAGGGTGACCGATCAAATGTGGTCGGTGGATGAGGGCCGCAGCGCCGATCAGGGGGCCGTCGCTGCCTAAGCCTGACGAGAGGATCGCGACGTCGCGGGAGTAGTCGAACACCGCATGGTCGCGCGCCGATCCGCGGACTATGTCCAGGTAGAAGGGGGACACATGGGAGAACCCTCCGCCAATTGCCACTGCCTCAAGGTCAAGGAGTGTGGCGACGTTCGCAATAGCGCGTCCCACGGCTGCTGCCGAACGCTGAACCGCGGCGATAGCAATGGCGTCGCCGACGCCTGCTGAACGTCCAAGGTCCTCACCGGTCTGCCCTGACCACCCGTGCCTCCTAGCCCAGTCAACGCTTCTGAGTCCGGAGGCGATCCCTTCGAGTGTTCCGCCGTCCGAGGTCCCGTCGTCCGAGCGGTCAAGGTGAATCTGCCCGATGTGGCCAGCGTTGCCGGAGCGGCCGAAGACTATCCGGCCGTCCAACATGATGCCGCCGCCGACACCGGTCGACACAACAATGCTCATGGACGATGAGGTCCCGCGGGTCGCACCAATCCAGTGTTCGGCGAGGGCGAGGCACGTGCCGTCGAGGCGCAACTCGACAGGACGGTCGGGGACGAGGTCTTCGACGAACGAGCGGACTGGGAAGCCGTGGAGAAGAGGCAGGTTTTTGGGAAGGATCATTCCTGCGGCGAGATCGACGGGGCCTGCGGATCCGATCCCGACACCGACGATCACCGTGCCGCCCGACTTCGCAGTGGAGGCCATCACGCAGCCCTCTAGTGCAAGGCCGAGGCCGTGTGAATCCATATCCCGGCCAGTCGGGACGCGGTGCCTACTCTGGGCGACGATGTGTCCGTCATCGTCGACGAGAGCAGTCTCGATCTTTGTCCCGCCGATATCGATTGCAAGCGCGAGTGAGTTGGGCATTTGATGTTCCTTAGGTGGTAGCGAATCGGGCACACGAGGCCTGCCGGATGGGGAGCATCCGGCAGGCCTCGTGTGTGGCGGTGAACTATGCCCAGTCGGCCACGAGCTGGTTGGCGGTGCGGAGTACCCGGTCTGACACCAGTTGGTGAGTATCGATTGGGCGGTCACTAGTGACATGGAAGGTGGCGGACTCGCCTGGGAGCAGGGTGACGAGCTGATCGTTGACGACTGCCTGGGGGTCGACCTTGTCGATCAGCAGGGTGATGTCGCGGACGAGGTTGTCCGCTGTCACCGTGACGTCCACACCGCCGTTGACCGTCTTGACTGTGGTCGACAGGCGGGCGGCTTCGAGGGCGGAATCGCGATACTCGGCGAAGAACCAGAATGCACGCGTGTCACCGAAGTCGACGACCAACAGCTCACCGTTAGCGTCTTCAGGTGTGCTGGTCTCTTCATCGATCGCGATCGTCGCTGCGGAACGTGCGTCGACGTGCACATCCTGCCGGTTCTCGGCGAGGACGGTCCCGTCGAACCGTAGGCGACGGATCACGTATTCACCATCCCAGTTCTCGGCGCTGTCGTTGACGGCGACGGTTGCGAGAGAGTCTGCGCGTGGCTGGACGGTCAGAAGGCGGTCCTGGTAGACGTGCTTGAGCGCGTAGAGCAGCGGTTTGGCGACACCGTAACCGTCGATGGCGGCCCAGGACGTGACCGGCCAGCAGTCGTTGAGCTGCCACACGATAGAGCCCATGCACCGAGGACTCTCTGATCGCATGTGCTCGATTGCGAGGGTGACTGCGAGCGCCTGGTTGAGGGACATGGCCCAGTGCCAGTCCTCGGTGTTGTCCGGAAGGGGTAGGTGCGCGACGAGGCCGTCGGTGAGCTTGTCGTTGCCGTCCGTCGCCTTTTGGTGATGGATCATGCCGGGCGACTCCGGGGTGAGGGGGTTGTCAGAAATTGACCGTTGGATACTCGACCAGGACGCCGGGCCTTGCCAGCCGAACTCAGCGACGAATCGGGAGTGGATGTCGCGGTAGGCCGGGTAGTCAACTCTGTTCCACAGCTCCCACAGGTGCACTGATCCGTGATCGTAGTCGTTGGCAAAAATTTCCGGGTCACCCGACCAGGGGCTTCCGGGCGTGTACGCGCGGCCGGGGTCGAGTTCGGAGACGAGGCGGGGGAGGAGGTCGAGGTAGTACCCTAGCCCCCAGGTGCGTCCCTGCAGGCGCTTGGCCCATCCCCATTCCTCGTAGCCCCAGATGTTCTCGTTGTTGCCGTTCCAGAGAGCCAGGCTCGCGTGCGGCATGATCCGAGTCACGTTGTCGCGGACTTCAGCTTCGACCTCGCTCCACAGCGGCTCCTCCTCGGCGTAAGAGGCGCAGGCAAACAGGAAGTCCTGCCAGACCAGGATGCCGCGCTCGTCGCAAAGTTCGTAGAAGTCGTCGGACTCGAAGTAGCCGCCACCCCAGATGCGCAGCAGGTTCATGTTGGCGAATTCCGCCTGGTCCATTCGCCGTGCCAGGCGGGCGCGGTCGACGCGGGTGATGAAGGCGTCGTCCGGTATCCAGTTCGCGCCTCGGATCCATACCGGTTCGCCGTTCACGACAAATCGGAAGGATGTACCTTCAGCGTCTGGCTCAAGTTGCACTTCGATGGTGCGGAAGCCGATCCGGGTGGTCCAGGTGTCGACGGAGGCGCCTTTTACGCTCGCGTCCACGGCGAGGTCATACAGGGGCTGGTCTCCGAATCCGCGTGGCCACCACAGATCAACGTTGGCGACGGCAATCTCGACTGTTGCTGTCGTGCTGCCAGCGGGGATGGTGGCTGAGGACCTCTCCCCGGCGATGCTTGCCGTGAGGACGACTGGTTCGTCGGAGGTGCGGTCGATGGCCACGTTCACGCTGACTCGCCCGGTCGACTCGTCGACGACCACCACGGGGCGCACCGTCGCCAACCGTGCGGTGCTCCAGGCGTGCAGAGATACGGGCTTCCAGATGCCGACGGATGCCGCATCCAATCCCCAGTCCCAGCCGAAGTTACAGGCGGCCTTGCGGATGGCGTTAAAGGGGTGGGTGTAGGTGTGCGGTCGGTAGCCGATTTCGAGGCTGGCCCGGTCGGCTTCAGCAACGGGGGAGGCGAAGAACACGGAAAGCTCGTTCGGTCCATCGATGAGAAGCTCATCAATCGCGAGGCGGTAGGTGCGGTGCTGGTTGCGGGTGGTAGCGATCTGATGACCGTTGAGGGTTACCGTGGCGATAGTGTCCAGTCCCTCGAAGACCAACTCGTGGCGGTCGTGCCCGTCGGCAGTCCACTCGAATGATGTGGTGTATTCCCAGTCGCTTTCGCCGATCCAGGTCACCTTCTTCTCGTTCTGATCGAGGTAGGGGTCGGGGATCAGGTTCGCGGCAAGCAGATCGGTGTGTACCAGTCCTGGGACAGTTGCGGGGAATGACTTTCTGGCTACCGAGGAAGGGATGGGGCCGCGCTGCGCGCGGACGCTCCAGCCGTCGTGCAGGGGGCGCACGGCCGCGCTTGTGAGAGTCGGATCGGTGATGGTGTCGGTCACTTTGTTGCTCCTGAGGTGAGTCCGTTGTAGATGAAACGCTGGAGGAAGAGAAAGGCGATGAGGGTGGGGACGATGACGAGGATGGTTCCGGCGGCGATGACTTCCCATTGCGCCCCGAATGGGCCCATGAATCGGAAGAGGGAGGTGGAAATCACGCCGAGATCCCGTGAGGGCATGTAGAGGAAGGGGATGTAGAACTCGTTGTAGACGGCAATGCCCTTGATAATCACGACCGTCGCAATGGCGGGTCTTAGCAGCGGCAGGATGATTTTCCAGTACACCGTGAATCGACTGGCACCGTCGAGCATGGCTGCCTCGTCGAGGGAGATCGGGATCGACTGCATGAACTGCAGGAAAATGTAGATCGCGACGATATCAGTGCCGGTGAACAGAAGGATGGCCGACCATCGGGTGTTGAAAAGATCGAGGGCGTTGATGACCTGGAAGGTCGCCACCTGGGTGGTAACGGCGGGGACGAGGGTTGCGAGCAGAAACAGTGCGGTGACCAGGGACCGGCCGTGGAATCGGAACCGGTCGATAGCGTACGCAGCCATGGTGCCGATGAGTACGGTACCGGTGATCGAGATCACGAGGATGATTGCCGTGTTCACGAATCCGGTGATCATGTCGCCCTGGGTGAAGGCGATGACGAAGTTGTCGAAGTTGAACCAGTTGCTCGGGGGAACGAGGGGACCCGTACTCCGATACTCCGCCGAGGTCTTGAAGGCGAGCATGAATATCGTCACGATCGGGATGAGGGCGAACAGGCAGGCGATGACTAGGGACGCGTACTTGCCGAGCGGGCCGAAAATTTCACCGGCACGGCGTCGCCGCCGGGGGCTCTTCGTACCCGGGCTCCCAGACGCTGCGATTGCGTGGTCCGTCACGGGCAGTCCCGTGGCGTCCACGGGGCTGGGCTGGGTGCTGGTCATTCCTGGCCCGCTTTCTCGTCGGGGAAGACGCGTCGTTGCACTGCGGTAATGATGAGGACGATGGCGAGGAGGACAACAGCCATCGCCGAGGCGAGACCTACCTTGGAATAGCGGAATGCTGTGTCGACGGTTTGGATTACGAACGTCTCAGAGCCGTTTGCGCCTCCGGTCATGATGTAGGGCATTTCAAACGCCGAGAGGGCACCCGCGATGGCGAGAATGAACGACAGGCCCAGGATGCGCCGGATGCTCGGCACGATGATGTATCGGAACTTGTCCCACGAGTTCGCCCCGTCCAGGTCAGCCGCTTCGTACTGTTCCGCAGGAACGGATTGGATGGCGCCGAGGAAAAGTACGAAGTTCAACCCCATGTATCGCCACACTGAGGTTGCAGCCAGCGACGTGTTGACAACCGACGGATCGCCGAGCCACTGCGGGGTGTTCTGTACGCCTAAAGCGCCGAGGACGGCGTCAAGCGTCCCGTCCGGACGGAAGAAGTAGAGAAACATCAGCCCGATCGCGACACCGTTGATCAGGTACGGGAAGAAGATAACGCCCTTGAAGAAGTTTCGGAACCGTGTTTGAAAGCTCAGCAGGGCCGCGAAGAACAGCGCTAAGCCGAGCTGGGCGATGGCGCCGGCAAGGTAGAAGAGGCTGACGAAAAAGACGCGAAAGATCTCCGGTTCAGTGAAGATTTTGATGTAGTTGTCGAGCCCGACCAAGCTTTTTTCTGGATCAAGGCCGTCCCAGTCAGTGACGCTGTACCAGAACATATTCGCGACGGGGATGTAGGTGAGAACGATGAGGAACGCAAGCGGGACTGCCAGGAACAGCCACGGCGTGATCCGTCGGCCGGCCAGCCGCTGTTTGCGTTCCGGCCGGATCCGTTTGCTGGCTCCCACCTCGAGGGGAGGAGTGTCGGTGATCGACATGTCGATCCTTTCGGCATCTACGGGGGACGCGGTTGAAGGTGGGAGGAGACGGGCGGCCCGCTGCTAGGCGGACCGCCCGTCGAGTCGTTTATTCGACGACGGCGGCGCGGGCGGTAGCCCAACGCTCGTTCAGGTCATCGAATAGTGACTTCTTGTCGCCGTCTCCCGCGCCGCGGGCGGCGTCAATGAGCCCCTGACGGTAGGAGTTGCCGAAGAGGTCGATCTCGGCCTCGTTGGCGATATCGGTGATGACGGCCTCCTTGCCGACCGGGTCCGGAGCGAGCTCGAGGTACTCCACGCCGATTTCGGTGAAGTCGGAGAGGGTATCGGGAGCCGCGGCGTCGATGACGGGACTGATCGCGCCCTGGCTTGCGGCGAATCCGGACTCGTCTGTGAACCAGTCGATCCAGGCACGGGCAGTGGCCTTGTTCTCGGAGTTCTTGTTGATCGCGAGGAATTTGTCGGACGCGGTCACCGAGGTGAACGTGCCGTCCTGCGCCCAGGGCATCGGCCAGAAGCCAATGAGGTCGCGCGATTCGCCAGCCTTTTCTGCCGCATCCTGCATCTGCGCGACGGCCCAGGAACCAAGAACCATCGAACCGATCTTGCCGGTGGCGAGGAGGTCTTTGGATTCCTCCCAGTTGGTAGTGGTGGGGTCATCCTCGCTGAGGCCAGCCGCGACCGTGTCAAAGAGCAGACCGTCGATGTTGTACTGGTCGTTACCTTCCGTCCAGGGGGCATCGTCAGCGATCATCTGGCTGCGCACGTCGGCGCCCTGGACGGTTCCGAGATTGCCCTCGATCGTGGCCAGTGGCCAACCGTCCTTGTAGTTGGTGTAGTAAGGAGTGACGCTGTTGTCCTTGATTTTCTTCAGGGCCGCCAGGTATTCGGCCTCCGTCGTTGGGGGACTTGTGATGCCAGCATCGGCCCAGACGTCGCGGTTGAAGACGTAGCCCATTGCTGAGCCGAAGGTGGAAATGCCGTAGGCGGTGCCGTCGAAGGAGCCTTCGTTGGTGAATCGGTACTTCTTTGCCAGGTCTTCAGTCGAGCCGAGAGGCTCAAAGTAGTTCGCGAACTTGTCTTTGGTGACGTTCGAGCTGGGGATGAGTAGGACGTCGCCGTAATCTTTGGAGTTGAGGCGGATCTTCGTGTCGCCCTCGTAATCGGTGAGTGCCTCGAACTTCACTGTGGTGCCCGGATACTTCTTCTCGAAGGTCGCGGCATAGTCGGCGAAGGTGGTGTCAACGAGGTCGGTGCGGTTGGTGAGCACGGTGATCTCGCCGGCCGGTTCTCCAGAGTCGTTGGCTGCGGAGTTGCCGGTGCATCCGGTAAGGGCAAGTGCGGCTGTCACAGCGATGGCCGTAGCGCCCATCAGTGCGTTTCGTCGGGTGTGTGGCGTGTGTTGCACGATGATTCTCCTTGGTTGGCCGTCGCCGTCATCGGCGCCGGGGTGTTCGGATTGGTGTACAGAGGGGTAGCAGGTTGGTGTTAGTGGGCGACCACGACGGTGGTGACGTCGTCGATAGTCATGGTTCCCGTGCCAGTCCCGTTGATGTACAGCGCGTACTGGGTGACGGAGGTGAGGTCAAGATCGGCCTGTGGTGCCCACGACGGTGGCGCGAAGTCAGTGAAAGGGATATTGACTGTCTGTGGTCCGTTAGTCAGTGGCGTCACAGACGCTTCCCAGTAGGCGCCGTTCGCGACGAACTGCACTGAGATGGAGTTGCTGACGTCGGCATCGATGTTCAGGGTTAGACCGGAGTATCCCCACCAGTTTTGTGCGCCGCTAAAGGTCTTTACGGTGCCGGCGTAGCCCGCGGTACCCAGATCGTAATCGAACTGAGCAGCCTTGGTGCCGTTGGCGTCGTTCGCGGTCAGCGAGGGGTTGATTGCGCCGCCACCAGCATTTCGGACGTAAGCGGCTTGCAGGTCCGAATCAACTGCGTAGCCGTCGAAGTCGTCGACAACTGTGGGTTTAGTGGGCAGGGCTGCGGTAGAGAAGTCGCGCCGTTCTGACGCTGTCGATCCGGCGCCATTCACCGCGGTCACCTGCCATGAGTAGGTGGTCTCCGGGTCCAGCTCGAGAGCCGGCCGATATCCCGTTGCGGTTAAGCCGGTTGCGGACGTAACGGGCGTACCGGGGGCGTTTGTCTTCCAGAGCTCGAAACGGTAATAGGCGGCGGAGACGGCGGATCCCCAAGAGAATGCTGGTGTGGCGGTAACCGATGACGCGGCCGCTGCGGGAGTTCCGAGCTCCACCGCTCCGGGCGCAGTCAGTAGTGCTGCGTTGGGGGAGTAGAGAGTTACCGCACCAATCTGGGGGGTCCAGATTTCGCCCGCGGACTGGGGCCAGGAAACTCGGAGATGGTTGATACCCGTCAAGTTCTCGACACTGTAGGTGTAGGGCTTCCAGTTCCCGACACCGGCGCGCGTCTGCGTTTGCAGAGTTGTCCAGGTTGACCCATCGGCGGAGCCCTCGACCGTGAGCGCAGCCACGGCCTGGTCGGGCCAATACCACGCGTCGATGTCGGCACCGCTAATGTCATCAAACACCCAAGAGAGGCTTGCCAGGTCGGTGCTGTCGCGTTTCACCCTTGAGGTATCGCCGCCGAACGATGTCGGGTTGCTGCTGTCGAACGAGAGGCTCCCGTTGTGTTGCACAGTTTTCGAGAAGTCGTCCAGGGGGTCGAACAATGCGATAGTCTCTGCTGCGCTGGTGATGGTGGCGCGTTCGACCTTGCCGTTGCCTTTCCAGCTCAGGCGGAGGGCGTCCCCCGAGAGACCGTCCGCAATTACGAAGCGGTGCCCTGCTCGCACGACGATCTTGGTAGGAACGACAGTCCAGTTGATTCCATCGACGCTCGTGGACACGACGACAGATTTAGAATCGGTGACCCTAAACATCGCGCTGAGGAGGCCATCGCTCTGCCAGGTGATGTTGGCGGTGCCGCCCTTTGTGCCCGCGGCAACGCCGCCGGCAGGTGTGGCGAGGATGGCGGTCCCTTCATGTGTGGAAGTAAGTGACCAGTTTTCAAGCGGGTCGACGAGGACAGATCCTTCATTGGGTGCCGCGACCGCGTCGGAGGCAGTCCGGCGGCGGTCATTGGCGTCGACCGGGATCACCCGGTAGGCGGCGCCGTCCGGAGATTCGTAATCGGTGACGGGTGACGCTGAGGCGGACACCGGCCCGGCAGTTACGTCGGCCCACTTTTGCCCGTCGGTTGAACGTTGCACGATGTATCCGGCAGCACCCGCTGTCCCGCGCCAGGCGACAGCGTTGATGCCGTAGTTCTGATCGATTGCGGTTAGGAGAGGAATGCCGAGGTTTAGGCGGCCCGGCGTACGCCCTGTCGCAGTGCTGTACTGCTGGATGGCGGCGACGTTTTCCCTCGCGCGCTCCGAATCTCCCGGGTAGTGAAGGGTGAATCCGTCGTCGTGTTGGACCTGGCCGCCGCGGTCGTTGTTGCCGAAGAGCGACCAAAAGAACATGCCCGAGACGTTTGGATCGGTGGCCGCGGCGTCCATTAGTTCTCCGGTCGCTGCTGTGGAAGCGTACTCGCCCGCGATGTATACCTTGTCGGCGGCAGCTACAACTGCGGCGTCGGCGGAGACACGTTCGGCCGTTGGAGGATAGTAGTGCACATCGACGATGTCCAGGTCGGGGGCCGCGAGGGTGTCCGGGTCAATGTCGAAGCGGCGGCCCGCTGCGACGAGCTGTTGCGGCGCCTGATCCTTAATGTGGGCGACCTGGGTATTGATCCAATCGAGGGTCATTCCCTCGAGTTCGTTGCCGAGCTCCCAGGCCATGATCGTCGGGTCGTTCACGAAGCGTGTACCGGTGATCGAGTTGGTGTGCGCCAGGATGTGGTCTACGTAATTCTGGTACGCGGCGATCGCTGATGGGTCAGTGTAGAACTGGTCGGCGTCAAGCCCGAGCGGGGTCGTGAAGTCGCGGTGGCCACCGTGGTAGTACTCCCACTCGTCGGTCAGAGGTAGCACCAGGCGGATGCCCAGTGTTCCGGCGTAGGCGACGGCAAAGTCAATGGTTTGGAAGGCCTCATCGTTGTACTGACCGAGTTTTGGCATGAGCGCCAGTGGATCTGCATTGTCCTGACTGGTGGACGTGGTCATGTGGGAACGCACCACGGTGATGCCCATTTCAGCGGCGGTATCCAATGCGTCCTTGATCCGGAAGAACGTCGGGTAGTTGACTCCGCCGACGTTTTCATCGAGACCGAGCCAGTAGATGTTGGTTCCGCTAGCGCGGAATTGCTCGCCATCAAGGGTCAGAGAGCTGCCATCGCGTTGCACGAAGGCCTTGTTTTCATTCTTCCAGTCGGACCCCTTCTCGGTGGCGCCGGCGGGAGCGGCTACGACGAGGGATGCGGCGGCAATGGCAACGAGAGCTAGTCCCGCAATAGATGAGCGAGGTTGCTGCCGCTGTGGCGCGGACTGGTGGGGGGCACATTTCATGTTTTGCCAGGGCTCCTTCGACCGGGATGTGGTTATTGCCGAGCGATCCGAGCAAGTGCACGGTGCTGTGGCGTACCCTCATGGTCGCTGATTGGTTAGGCGCTGTCAAGAACATATATAAATTATTTATGTAATACTCATCGAGTGAGGAACCTCCGGCGAGAGATTCGACGACTAGCTCGAGACGATCACTATCGGCGCGCCGGTCGATTCGCGGGCGACGACTACCACTGGGGGACTTGCGATGGATTGCCCCGAGGCCGAGACAATCTCTTCGAGCAGTCCCTGACCGGCGAGCATTCCGATGACCTGGACATCATGCGATACGGCCGACAGCGGGGGCTCGCTCAGTTGACATTGCGCGGAGTCGTCCCAGGCAAGCAGCGAAAGCGCACCTGGAACCGATACCCCCAGCTGTTGCGCCGAGTCCAGCGCGCCGAGCGCCATCAGATCATTGTCAAGGATGGCGGCAGTCGGTGGCTTCTTGTGCCTGATCAGGGCGCTGATGCAGCGTCCGCCGGATTCGCGGGAGTAGTCACCGTTCTGCTCGACCGGCTCAATACCGAGGCGTGCGCATTCGTTGAGGAAGACGTCGCGCCGGATTTGGCTATGCAGCAGATTGGCGGGGCCGCCGACGTGAGCAATCCGGGTATGGCCGAGTCCGGCGAGATATTCGACTGCATCGTGCATGGCCACATCGTCATTGGTCCACACTGCTCGAATGCCCGGCGCTGCCGTGGGCGGGCCAACGACAATTGCTGGCAAGCCGAGCGAGCGGACCAGTTGAGGGCGAGGGTCGTCAATAGTGAGGTCGACAAGAATGACGCCACTTACTTCGCCGTCGGCGCTCCATCGGCGGTACGCCTCCGCCTCCGCTTCCGTATCTGCAAGCACATTCAAGAGAACCGAATACCCTGCAGGCCGCACGGCCCGCTCCACGCCCGCAATGAACTCATGGAAATACGGCTCTGCGCTCATGATCTCCGTCGCCCGAACGAGGGCGAGGCCGATCGGGCGCAGCAAGGGGATGTCGCTCACGGGATCCTGCTTTCAGTTAGACAGCTCCAGCGTAGGTGCCTCAGGCACCCACGCTGCTGCAGTCGGCAGAATGGTGGGACACCGGTCGCCCGGGAGCGGGCCGGTGCGCCTGCTGCTTTACCGTACGCTAGCGAGCAGATCGAGAGGGGAAACGATGGCTCGTCCTGAGGCCACACCGGCGGCGCCGGGCAGCCGCGCCCTAGTCGTCGACCTCATTCGCTCTTCCGGTCCGATTAGTCGTGTCGAATTGACTGCGGCGACCGGGTTGACGCAACCGGCGATCTCTCTGATCGTGCGCAAATTACTGACCGACGGAATAGTCCGCTTGACTGGATCCACCGCAACCGGCGGTAAGCCGCGCCAGATGCTCGAGATCAACGCCCGTGCTCGCATCGCGGTCGGCATTCAACTTGCTTTCGAGGCGATTACCCTCGTGGCCACCGACACCGCGGGTGGCGTCATCGCACGCCAACAGATCGACGGTGCGGCACTGGCCCCGCCAGAGGAGGTCACTCGCCGCATCGTTCGCGGGTACGAAAACTTCGTGCGCGGGAGCGGGCTGGATCGAACCGCGATCGCCGGTGTTGCTGTCGTCGCTCCAGGGCCGATCGACCAGAAAGCAGGACGAGTGCTTGGCCCTCCGACGCTCCAACATTGGCGAGACTTCCCGCTGCGCGAGGAAATCGGCTCCGGGATCGGTGTCCCGTTACTCGTCGAGAACGACGCTGCCGCGGCGGGGATAGGCGAGTTTTGGAGCCGCGGCGTCTCGCGGCACGAGACTTTCGGCAGCATATACATCGGTTCGGGAATTGGTGCCGGGGTCGTGCTCGACGGGGCGTTGTACCGGGGTGCAAGCTCCAACGCGGTTGAGATCGGTCACGTAACGGTCGTTCCCGGCGGTCGCGAGTGCTTCTGTGGCAACATTGGCTGCCTGGAACGCTACGCCGCCCCATCGGCCGTGGTCAAGGAAGCGGCGAAGAATAAGAACGCATTCGACGACCTGGACCTCACCTTCGAAATCGAACGGAATGCCCGCGAGTTCGACGTCATAGGACTCGCCGCCATCAACGGACACGCGGCAGCCAGCAAGCTCCTACAACAATCCGCGGAGTACCTGGCCGAGGGCGCCGTGACTCTGGCGAATCTATTCGATCTCGACGCCTTAATCTTAACTGGCCCTGGCGTTGCCATTGCCGGGTCTATTTACACGCGCGCCATCAGGGCCCGGCTCGAGTCGCAGAGATTCGCCCGCCGCGCACATCCCATCAGCGTCGAACTCTCCGCAAATCCGCGCGACGCGGCCGCCATCGGTGCGTCTTCATTGGTCTTGCAAAGCACGCTGTCTCCCGGACACGGACCAGTCCTCCATCAATCAGCCATCGACCGTGGCTGACTCCACAGCTTCGCTAGTCCACACACCAGACGGTATTCTCCGCGGCCGCGTCGTCACCACGTCCGACGGTGTAGCGGCTGCGTTTCGCGGTATCCCGTACCGCGTGGCAACCCAACGGTTCCGACCCGGGCGTCTCGTCGAACCGTGGAAAGGCACTCGAGACGCCGTACAAGCCGGACCAGCTTCGCCCCAGCACGTCGACGACCCTGGCGGGCTACTCATCAATGAGCGCGACTGCCTCAACCTGAACGTCTGGACGCCTGATCCGTCGGCGCACAAACTGCCTGTGTTCGTCTGGATACACGGTGGCCTGCACATCTCCGGGTCCAACGCCGACCCACTTCGCGACGGTGTACGCCTTGCTGCGTCTGGCGGAATCGTCGTCGTCTCAATCAACTATCGCCTCGGCGCCCTGGGATACCTCACCCTCGACCACCTGCTCGGTCCGGACTACAGCCAATCCGGCAACCTCGCGCTGGTCGACATCATCTCCGCGCTCGAATGGGTGCGCGACAGCATCGCCCAATTCGGCGGTGATCCCCTTAACGTCACCGTCGCCGGCCAGTCCGCGGGGGCAACCATGGTCGCCACCCTTCTCGCATCACCACGCGCGGAAGGGCTGATGCGCCGCGCTATCGTCCAGAGCGGAGATCCCGAACGGGTGGGCTCACGTGCCTACGGAGAGGCCGTGACCGGCGAACTGCTCGAGCTGCTCCACCTCGGCGGCGATCCCGCCGGCCTTATCGACCTGCCGTGGTCCACTATTATCCGCGCGCAACAACACCTGCTTGCAAAGCACTCCGCCGGGCGCCCCCAACCTGTTCCGGTCTTTCGCCCATCGATCGATGGGCGTCTGCTGCTGAGCGACCCTGTGGCCGCTGTCGCTAGGGGAGCGTCGTCGGCCATGGACCTGATCGTGGGAACGAACCTGAACGAGGCCAGCGGGCACGTAGATCTGCGTGAAGGCGGCACGCACGTGTCACAAGCAGCCCTAGATGGCTCCCTCAGCACACTGCTGTCCAAGGAACCACTCGGGGAAAGATCCCTCAGCCGATTCGAGGCTTACAGGGAGGCTTTTCAACGCGACACCGGCCGCGGCGCAACACACGCTGAACTCCTCGAAGCCTGCCTTACGGACTCCACATACCGCCAACCTAGCCAGCGCCTTCTTGACGCGCGTACGCAGGCGACTGGCTCGACGAGGTCATATCTCTTCGTTTGGGAACAACAGGACGCAACGTGGGCTAGAGGGGCCGGGCATTCCCTCGAATTGCCCTTTCTTTTCCGCCACGTCGATGACTCGCGACAGGCCCGCGCTGAAGCGGGGCTCAACGCCCCATACTCCCTGCGCGACGTCATTAGCCAATATTGGGTCGCCTTTGCAGCGACAGGTGCTCTCGACCACTGGCCAGAATACGAACCCAACCGCCGAAGCACACTAATTCTTGACAGCCCCACCCGGCTGGCAGACGCCCCGCGTGACAATATTCGCCGACTGGCCGCTGAATCGCACATGACCAAATCGCCCAGTCGAGCGCTCCGTAATCCAACGCATCGCAGATGAGCGTCCGCTTCCCTTCGCCATCCTCTCGAGTTCTCCTGATACAACTACCGTCCCTTGGAGTCACCATGTTCAACCGAATTAACGCTACGCCGAAGACCTACGCTTGGGGGTCCACCACGGCTCTTCCGAGGCTTCTCGGCATCGCGCCCGACGGGTCATCGCAGGCGGAGCTCTGGATGGGGCCCACCCAGACAGCACCACCTACATCCTTGATTCTCATGCCGGCCAGCCGGCCACGCTGAACGAGTGGAGCGCAACACAGCCGGAGGCAGCACTGGGCGAAGGGACCCGGCTGCCGTTCCTGTTCAAAATTCTCGCCGCCGTAAAGCCGCTCTCCCTGCAGGCACACCCTTCCCTCGAACGCGCCCGAGAGGGCTACGCCGAAGAGAATCGACGAGGGGTACCGAGAGAAGCCCCAGATCGCAACTACAAAGATGAATGGCACAAGCCCGAGCTCATCGTGGCCTTAGCCGATGGGTTTCAAGCACTCTGCGGATTCCGCGCTATTGACCAGTCTTTGAAGCTCCTACAACACCTTGCAGCCCTCGCAGACGCGAGGCCGTCAATCCTCATTGAGGGGTTCCGGGACCAGCTCGAAAACGTCGGGATCGAAGTGACGGTCAGGGATGTCCTGACACGTCAGCCCGCTGCTCTAGTTAGGGCGCTCGTCGTCGCCTCACGATCGAACGATAGCCAAGTCTGGGCAGCCGAGGCCCAGCTCTTGCTAAACCTCGACAAGTACTATCCCGGGGACCAAGGGATCGCGATCGCGGCCCTACTCAATTTCGTGACCCTTCGAAAAAATGAGGCACTCTTCCTGCCCGCTGGAAACATCCTCGCCTACGTTGCAGGCCTGGGCGTTGAGATTATGGCCGCCAGCGATAACGTCGTTCGGGGTGGGCTCACGAGCAAGAATATCGATGTCCCAGAGCTCTTGCGGGTGCTGGATTTCCGGCCTACACGCGTCCTGTACGTCGAGCCGGTTACCCGTGCCGTAGAGACAAGGATTGGCAACGTAGACATCATGCGGATCACCTTACGCTCCGACCGACCGAGCGGATGTGTCGCGGCTTGATCCCTCAAAAGCGCTCTTGATCAGCATCAGGGCGACTGATGCGCTGCTGCCCGCTGGTCGCGAGCGGTCTCCGGAAAGTGACGGACGTCGGCCACCCGTCCGCTATCGTTGCGACATGCTCCCTATCTGTGATTGAAGACCGGGCTGACTTCTTCAGCTAGCAGGTCCTCATTCACTGCGCGCAAAAGCCGCGCCATTTCTCACGGAGCTCAACCATGCACGCAACGACTGTGTCCGCGACCTACGCGGATGTTCTCAGACTCAAACACGTCCCTTTTGTTTTCTCGAGCGCCCTGACCGGGCGCTTCGCTTATCCTCTGGTCGGTCTGCCTCTCCTCTTCGCTATAGAAGAAGCGACCCAGTCCTTTTCCGCTGCCGGTATCGCGGTCGGTGCCTACGGGGCTGGTGCCGGTTTCCTCGCACCAGCCAGAGCCCGCCTCATCGATCGACTCGGTCGCCGCCGAGTCCTCCTCCTGCTCAGCAGCGTCTTCGGGTTGAGCCTGATCGCTCTCGCACTGCTCACGAGGTCGGGTGCACCAGTCTGGTTATGCGTGACCGTGGCCGGCATTCTCGGCGCGTTCGCTCCACCCTTGGGCCCGACGATGCGCGTCGCCTGGGCGTCGTTGACCCCGACTACAGTCCTCCTGAAAAAGGCTTTGAGTCTGGACGCAGTCCTCGAGGAGTTGCTCTACCTCGCCGGCCCGGCCTTGTCCGGCCTGCTCTTGGTCATCATCCAGCCAAGTACCGCCCTACTCATCCCCGCCGCACTGATCCTGGTCGGGACAGCACTGATGATGTCTTCTCCCGCGATGGCCGCGACCCCGGTCGACGCGTTAAGCACGAACGCAGCCGGCACTGCGCCCCTGCTCACGGAGCCGCGGTTCATCGCGCTGCTCCTGCCCGTGCTGGCAGCCGGCCTTGTGGTCGGCACCGTCTATGTTGCGGTCCCGGCCATGATTGCCACCCTCGGTAATGCCGCAGCGGTGGGGGTTGTCCTCGCCCTGTTCGCGGCCGGCAGTGCCGTGGGAGGCCTTGCCTATGGCGCTCTTCAGATCACGGTGTCCTCGCAGCGCCAACTCGTGATCCTGGCGACGTTGTTGATCATGGCCTCCGCCGGTGCTGGCCTCGCGACGTCGACGATCTCCCTGGGACTGGTTATCGCGGCGGCTGGGCTCTTCCTTTCCCCGGTCATGATCGTGGCGTATTTTGCGGCCAATGATTTTGGTGGGGCGACCCGCCAGACCGAGTCAACAACGTGGGTGAACACCGCACACAACGTCGGTGCCGCGGCCGGGAGCGCGCTCAGCGGCTTCCTCGTCGAAAGCTGGAACGTGAGTTCGACCTTCCTCACCACAGCTGCGGCAGCCGCAGTCTTCGTCGCTCTCAGCGCCAGCATCTCTGCGAGATGCTGGCGACGTCCCTCCGCCTAATTGGCTGATTGCAGGACCCTTTCCGGGCGAAGGCGGATGCAGCGGCACTGTTCGGTGCGACGATGAATGCTTATTTCGGACGGTTCGAGCTCTGGTCGCGCCGTGGTACACAAAGGCCACTAAATGGCTCGACTGCGCACTTCTGGAACAATCATGAAATGACCGCCACCCTTCAGCGAATCCTCGCCAGCGAATTCCCATCATGGCTGGACCGCAGCTGCACCGAGTACATCGGAGACTTGGTTGTCCAGGGCGCATCGCCAGAACAAGCTCGGCTCATGGCCGTTGCGAGCATGCTTCGCTCATTTCCGGACGGTGCTCAGAGCCCTGGCAATGAGATCTTCCACGTCATGAGTGAGGCGGGCGAGCCTGTGGGATATCTCTGGATCGGCCAGGATGTCAGCGCCGACCCGGGTGCGTGGTGGGTCTGGGACATTGTCATCAATGCCGACCAACGCGGCCAGGGATTCGGGAGGGCCGCGATGCTCCTCGGCCAAGAGTATGCCCGCACACAAGGCGCGCATACTCTCGGCCTGAGCGTCTTCGCATTCAACACCGGCGCCCGCGGTCTCTACGAATCACTCGGCTACGAAACAACTTCGGTGAAGATGCTGAAGAAGCTCGACTGAGCCTTCCCAAAGCGCAACCTTCTCCGGGCGTGCGTTCTTGGGCTATTGCGGCATCGTGAGGCTGAGCCATCGTTCTTCGATGGCATAGCCGATATCTTCATTCATCCGGATGCTGCCGACGTTGATTTGAGCACCACCCGTGCCGAAGACCCTGACGCCGTCGTTGGCCAACGCCGTGATCGATGCGGCCTTGACGGCAACGGCGAGCCGTCTGCGGCGGCAGGAGCGGTGAACGGAAGTGAATTCGGTTTCTGCGCGCGCGGTAGTCAGCCGTATGGTGCTGACGGCCACGAGTTGCCCGTCGTTGATGGCGCCGAATAGGCGGCACCCGGATCTCCACAGTTCGCGTACGTCGGACTCGTCGCGATGCGGTGCAGCTGTCGCTGGCGTGTACGGGTAGTCGGCGTGGTTCAAGGCTTCGAGCGCTGTGACCTGAGTCGCCCAGCTGGCGTCGAGTTCCTCGATCAGGAATCCATGGTCCGTTGCCGCGACGAAGGCCGCGTTCAGCACCGTCAGGTCGGGTGGATCGCTCAGGCGCAGGCGGGCACCCCATGATTCGCCGACAACGACGTACCCCGCCTCGGTCAGGTGCTGCAGGCGTGGACCGTTGAATTGGACTACCTGGATATCCGCGTTCACGAGGCCCACGGGCGTGTGATCATTTCGACAAGTCGGTCGCGATCGCGTCGGTATTGAGCGGCATGCTTCAGGAAATCATTGCGACCCGTGTCGGTCGCACGTTGATCCGTGAAAACGGCAAGATCCTCCAGGCGGTCCGCTGCCGCCCGAAGAACGGCAGCCTGGTCGAACTTATAGCCGTAGGAGCGAATGAGCGCATCGAGTCGGCCAGGGCGAGCATCCCAGTCCGGAGCGTCAGGGTCTGTGTACTCGCCGAGCGGGACGAGCCGATATGCGAGGTACGCGAGATCCCAAATCCGAGGCCCGGGGGAGGCCATGTCGACGTCGATAAGTCCCGTGATGTGCCCGTTTTGGAAGACCAGGTTGTACGGTGCGACGTCATTCAGGCACACCACCTCGATTGGCTCGTGCGCAGGCAGCTGCCACGTTGCGGCCGTGTGCGCGAGTGGCGCGCTGGCGTCATGCACCCGTCGAAGCAAAGCGCCAGCCTCGTGCAAGATCGTCGGCGACCACATCCAGCTTGGCATTGGGTAGTTGCCGACCACTCCCGGAAGGTAAGAAAGCACTTCGCGGCCCTCGTCGTCCAGGCCAAGAGGCTCAGGCACTTCCGTCACGCCCGCCGCGCGGAGTGTGCTCAAAAGCTGATGTACCGCGGGAGTCCAAGGTCCGGCGGGGCGGTGAACAGTGTCGCCTACCCGCACGACCGTGCTCGAGTTTCCCCCGGCCAGAACCTCTTCATCCATCCCCCCAACCTAAGGGCTGAATGCGGAACCTTCGCCGGGACGTGTTTCCCTGGGGACGGTTCAGCTGGTGGGCTGTCCTGCTCGCCAGTTGCGTGCATGGGTCAGTATCTGCTGGATGACGGCACTCTTGGCATCGGCGTAGTGGTTCATGTCGCTCCATGTGTTCGCCGCGAGCATCCGCTTCGTGGATTCGTAGAGTGCATGGTCTGCCGCGCTGACCCGGAGCCAGTCGCGGAGGTCGAGGTAGTCGATCTGCTCAGCGGCCTCTGGCGGAAGAACGTGCACATGGAAGTCCAACTCCGCAGTGCGGAGCATCCGGTGACCGTATTCTCGGACACGGAGCCGCAACCCGATGGATTCCAATGGCACAAGGTAGGCCTCCTCGTCGTCAATGTCGGCCACGACAACCAGCATGTCGATCACCGGTTTCGCCGCCAGTCCAGAGACTGAGGTCGAACCAATGTGTTCGACCGACAGCGCAGCCGGGCCCAAGGAGTCCTGGATCTTTTGAGCCATGGAAGCTGCCTTCGAGGGCCATGTGTCGTCGTAATCGACGATGAGGATCGCGCGTTGCTCACGACCACCGATCAAGATGGTGTCTAGTTCCGTGTCTCTTGCCGCCTGGTCCATCCTGCGAGTCTGGCACGACAGACTCGGCCGTCGGGGCCTGACTGAAGTTCGTCAGCAGCGGAACCCTGAACGGTTGGTCTAACGGTTTCCCGTGCCGATTCGGGCAGAATGATCGCATGTCGAGAAACGAGCCTCCGTTGCGCTCGGTGACCCAGGATCCCGACGCGCCCTTTCTGCTTCGGGATGTGTGGCCCGCGACGCTGGCCCCGATCGCGCAGCTCCTCGATGATGGTCTCGAACTGGGTCTGGTAACCGTATTCGTCGGCGACAACGGGGTCGGCAAATCGACTCTCGTTGAGGCTATCGCGGGTGCCTACGGCATGGGACCGGAAGGAGGATCGACCGGCTCCAGACACACCACTCGCAGGTCGGAGTCCACCCTCGCCGACCACCTGCGGTTGAACCGGGGTCTCGGCGCTGGCCGGGGCGGCTTCTTTCTCCGCGCCGAAACGATGCACGGGTTCTTCACCTATCTGGAGGACAACCCCGGCGGAAACGACCCCGTATTCCACGAGCGCTCGCATGGCGAGTCGTTCCTCGACCTTGTGGCTGCCCGGTCTCGTTACCCGGGCTTGTGGATCCTTGATGAGCCGGAATCAGCGCTCTCGTTCACCGGATCGCTCGCTCTGCTCAGCGATCTCCGCGACATCGTTGCCGCAGGTGGATCTCAGGTGATTCTGTCCACTCATTCACCGATTCTGGCCTCAATCCCTGGTGCGGATATCTACGAGGTCGGGCCGTGGGGATACCGTCGCTGCGTCTGGGACGACCTCGACCTGGTTCGGAATTGGCGATCGTTCCTGGACGATCCAGAACGGTATTTCAGGCACCTTCACTGACCTCGACGCTTACGACACTCGTCGTCACGCCGCGGCTGGATTCACTGTCCTTACGCGGGACCGTACGGCGGACCTCCATGGATGCGCACCAATTCGCCGAGGTACCAAAGTTTCGGGGGAGTGGCAGTCGGGAACGCTCACCGGCACAGCAGGCTCGGGCGATCAGCCGATAGCGTCGGCTTCGCCCTTCGGAAGTAACGGCCAGGGGGACCACTGTCCTGCGGGCGGCAGCGCGGTTCGTGCGGACTTGACCCGGTCCTCGGGCAGGTCCGCGGTGCGGCTGCGCCCGGATCGCATCCCGACCCCTGGCTCCTCGAGCCGACATTCAATCCAGTCGCCCGCCCGGGACCGAATCGTTCNTCAGAATAACCGCCTGACACGACAGTGCGCACGGTCCATTCGAGCTCCTCCGCCAGACTCAGGACATCGTCGTCACAGGCATCACAGCCGCACGCGGGGAAGTGGAAGTCGTGGAGCAAACCCGCGTGAAGGTAGACGCCTGGGAACCGCGTGAGGACAAATGTCAGCGGGGCCGCTGTCGGGTCGCGAGGCACGACCCGCAGTGCGCGAACAACGTCATTTGGCAGGAGGAGAAGATCGTCAGCCACGTTCGGGGTTTGGTCCACGGCGACGTCGAAGGTGGTCTGCGGCCATTCGATGAGAGCGTCGGCGACTTTGTGCGTCGGCGCGAATCGCTGCGGATTACTAGCGCGGGAATACGAGTCTCCTGGTGGAGACGCTCCTCCCCATCGATTTCCATAATCAATCGGGTGGCCCTGCTCATTCCGGTAGATGTCCACCGGGAACGTGGGGCGTCGATACTCTGTCATGTTCACAAACTATCTGTCAGCGTTCTGTTCACCGAGTAATCCGTCGGCCCGCAGATCGGGCGTCTCTTGACGCACCGTTGTCGTGAACCGGGGACTGCCTTGGTGCTCGCGCCCAAGGCTGGCAGGGGAACGTTGGCCGCGAACGGTGAAGGCAATGTTGAACGGGGTCCGCGGTTGTTGCAGGCTCCAAGATGGACATTGCAGAGTTCACTATATGTCGACGCTAACGCGGTGAGTTTGTGTTACGTGGTGGAGGCGCCGACTCCGTCTACGAAGTAACTGACGGAAGCGCTCAGGAGCTCCGATTCCGCGAGATCGTTGCCCAGCACCGGGTGCACGGCAAGCCCGAACAACATCGCCAGCAGCGAGATCGCGGCGAGTGTCGGGTCACACTCGGCGCGAACCCGGCCAAGGTTCTGCTCCGCGGCGAGATACTGGGCGATATCGTTTGGCGGCCCTTCCAGTGGCATCTGTGCCCGTTCTCCGAGCGGCGGGGCGAGGGTCGGGTCGGCGATCATCGCCTGCTCCAGCGGCAGCAGGTCCTCCTGAAGCTGGGCAAGGTTTCGGATGACCTCGAGCAGGTTGCCCAGTACCGTGCCCTGTCCGGCGAGGGAGGGCAGCGTCTCCGTTGCGGCGACGATGGGTGCGTTGCGGTCCAGCACTGCGGCGTAGAAGAGTGACCGTTTGTCGGCGAAATGCCGATAGAGGGTGCCCTCGGCGACACCAGCCGCCACCGCTATCGAGCGAGTCCTGACGTTCGCGTAGCCGACCTCTCGAACGAGGGCCGTGGTCGCGTCGATGAGGCGTTTTCGGGTGCTGTCTCCGCGGATGGTCATAGGTCTATCCAATCGGACTATTCGGTTATCGGTCTGCGAATGAAGATCACAAGCCCGATGATGAGGCCGACCGCCGCGTAGATGCAGCCGATCAGAACGGCGCCCGCAAAAGACAGGTCATCGGTTCCACCCTGCGCCAGTGCGGTGAGAGTCGTTCCGGGCAGCCACTGGCCGGCGTCACTCGACGCGGTCTTGATGATCGTCTCGATGAGGAGAACCCACCCGACCCCCACCGAGATGGCGATCGCCGAGGAACGGCTCAGCAGGGCGAGCACGAGTCCGATGATTCCCCAGACCACGCTGGCGCTGAACGAAGTCAACCAGGCGCGTGCGATCTCGCTGGCCAGGTCATCCATCCAGAGTTCAGTCGAGATTTCCGCGGCTTCCGCCGAGGGGAGCGCGGCCGCCAGGTTGACGGCGACCGCCACCGTCGTTGCCAGGGCCGTCCAGATCAGCAGGGCGCCGATCTTTCCGAGCAGCAGCCTCCAGCGGTGTGGCTGGGCGGCGGCAAGCAGGCGGATCAGGCCCGTGCTGTAGTCCGAGGCCGTTGCAATGGCCCAGAACGACAGCGTGATCACTCCGAACATGCTGGCCGCCGAGGAGACTCCCGCGACGATTCCCGATGAACTCTCCAGAGTCGCCATGCTCGGGAAAGCGACTCCCGGACCTCCGCCGGGAGGTGCAGACCCGTTCGCTGCGATTGTGTAGATCACCGTGTTGATCAGCACGGCGAAGACCGCCATGAGGCCCAGCCACCCGAGCCAGATTCCCCGTCGGTTGAGGCGGGTGAGTTCGCTTCGTAGCTCACGCATTGGTGGCAGCTTTCTTTCGGGCGCCCTGAGAGGCAGCTACTGGGTTGCGGGTCGGTGCCGCCGTCATCTTGAGAAACACGTCCTCGAGGGATTCGTCGATCGGGGTCAGCCGGCTGAGCGTGATGCCGGCCTCGTGTGCAGCGCGGTTGAGCGCCGCCGCGTCGGCGGTGGAGCCGTGCACGACGAGCGAGTCATCCTCGAGCGACCACCCCGCCGCGGCGAGAGCAACGCGCAGCCGGTCGACATCAGCGGGATGCTCCGGGGCAACCTCGATGCGCGCGCCGGCCTTGTCGAGCAGCTCGCCCATCGGTCCCGAGAACATCAGCTCGCCGAAACGGATGATGACGAGATAATCGCATGCCGCCTGGATCTCGGCGAGCAGATGGGATGAGACCACCACCGTGCGTCCCTCAGCCGCCAGAGTCTTGAGCAACTGCCGAATCTCCACGATCCCAGCCGGGTCCAGGCCGTTGGTGGGCTCATCGAGGATCAGCAGGGCGGGGTCAGGCAGCAGCGCCGCGGCGATGCCGAGCCGCTGCTTCATCCCGAGGGAGAAGCGGCGAACGGATTCGTTTTCCCGACCCTCGAGACCCACGATGCGAGTGACCTCGGCGACCCGTGTCGCGGGCAAGCCGCGCAGACGAGCCAGCGACAGGAGATTCTTGCGAGCCGAGAGCCCCGGAACGAACGACGGTGCCTCGATGAGCGCTCCGACGTCGCCCGCGTAGCGGGCCGGTTTCGTGGTCGGGTGGCCGAGCACGGTGGCCCGGCCCGACGTGGGAGGAATGAGCCCAAGCAGGATGCGGATCAGAGTCGACTTGCCGGATCCGTTGGGGCCGAGGAGGCCGACCACACCGCCCCGGGGAAGAGTCACGGTGACCCGGTCAAGTGCAGTCAGGCTGCCGAACTGGCGCAGCAGGCCGTCGGTGGTGATGGAGGCTGCGGACGTATCCGTTTCAATAAGTGATGTGAGCACTCACTCACATTAGCCCGCACAATCGCAGAGGGCAACGCTCAGTGCCGCGCTTGTCTCGCGAAAGACGATCCGGCTGCGGGCCGCTTGCGCGCCGACGGGCCGAGCTCCGTCGGCGCTTACTCAGTCAGTAGCCGTTCCAAAGTTTGTAACGCTTGGCTAAAGAACACCGGATTGGTGTGTTCGTAGTAGTGCAGGCCACCAATCGCCATCTCGAAAGCCCAGCCGCGTCCGCGCTCCTGGGCCGCAACGTCGAGCCCCATTGCGGTGACGAATGTACTGCGTGCCGGTTCCTCGAAGAGAACCCACGCAGGTTGGAGATCTGCAGCCGGATCGCCAATTGCCGGCATTCCAACATCCACCATGCCCGTGAGCACACCGTTGTTCATGAGGAAATTGCCAGGCATCGGGTCGCCATGGATGCGCAGCGGAGGGTCGATATGTGGTCGGGCCGAAAGCGCCCGCTCCCACACGGCAGTCGCCCTCACCCGATCGATGAGATGGGCTGATCGGTCAATCGACTCCCGCACCCAGGTCGTGTCGGCGAGCGGGCTTCCCCCTCGACCCACGCCATTCCACGGCCGACCGTCCGACCGCACCGACTGAATCGAACCGATAACAGTTGCGAGGTCAGTCGCGAGACGAACATCCCGAGACACTGTTAATCGGTCGAGTGATCTTCCCGGCAACCATGTCCAGAGGGACCAGACACCCGCGTACCCTTCAAACGGTTCACCGACACCAATCAGCTGTGGCACGGCAATGTCGAGAAGGTCGGTGAGAATGACCGCGTGCTCCTGTTCACCGCGAGCATTCTCTCGTGCGACATCCGAATCGGTCGGCACAAGCGGCAGTCGGGCGACGACGTGCTCACCGACTCGAAACGGTGCGACAACGGTGCCGGCTGACTCGACACTCTCTACGGGCAACCCAGCAAAATCGCTGAACTGCGCCGCGATCGCAGAGGCCACTTCGTCCGCGGCAAGCTCCACTTGACCCTCATGCATCACATAGTCCATCCTCACATGCACGGCGCCCGTAGGCCGGACCCTCACGGGACAGACAATGAGCTGTGCATGCGAATGCGGAATTTGTGCAGCCGAGTATGGGAATCGACACAAAACGGCCAGGGAGCTTCTGCTGAAGGGACCGTCCCGTTTGCGCCGACCGGGAGAATTCGCAGTCAGGCGCGTCTAAAGGAGCGCCCGTCCCGTGAATAGCGTCGGGAACCTCACGCTCTCCGCCTCCACATCTGAATGACGTTGTCCGCAGCCTCTGCCTCGACCACCACCCGCTCCCGTTCTCGCTCCGCAGCCTGGCGGGCCCGGACTTTCCCTGCCACGTCTAGCAGGTCCCACATCTGTTCACCGGTCACTGAGACTCCGCGGGCGCCGGTGCGCCGGGTTCGGCCGCGGATGAGGGCGTAGTGGGTGCGGAACACGGGTGCCCCGATCGCTGCTTGGGCGTCGTGGAAGAACACCACGTTGGATACGGGGCCGCTGCCGTCGTCGAGGGAGAGGAAGACGACGCGTTTGCCGCTTCGCATTGGGGGTGTGTGGGTGGCGCGGCGGACCCCGGCGACGAGGACTTCGGTGCCGCCCGGCAGGTTGACGAGGTTCGAGGCAGGTGTGACTCCGAGTTCTTTGAAGAGGGGGTAGAACCGGGTCATCTGGTGGTGGCTGACGGCGAGGCCGAGGTCTCGGAGTTCTACATCAGTTTGGGTGCGCCCGCGGAGGTCGAGGGCGGTGACCGATCGGTAGAAGTCAGGGAGCGGCAGTTCGATGTCGAAGGCGAGCTGTTCGGGGCCGACGGGGAGGGCCTGACCGCCAGGCCTTGGATGTGGGCGAGCAGGTCGCCGCGGCGGGACCGGTCGTAGCCAATGAACAAGTCGAGGGCGCCCGGTACCGCTCGTGGTCGCCCGGTGATTCATCGTCGTTCGCCACGAAGGCACTAAGCTAACTGCGGTTTGAGTAGCAATGGGGATGCCTACATGTACACAGTTCACGCGGTTCGCTTGACGGCTGCGGTCGTTCTCGCACTTGGTCTCACGGGTTGTGGGTCCAGCGAGCAATCGGTCATGCCGGACGTCGTGGGTACACAGCTCGATGCCGCGAAGAGCGACATCGAGCGTGCGGGCTTTGGCGGTGAGGTCGAGGTTCTTGGAGGCGGCATATTCGGAATCGTCAACGAGCCGAACTGGCAAGTGTGCGAGCAGCTACCACCGGCGGGCGAGTCTGTAACTGACACTCCGAGACTAACGGTCGATCGTTCCTGCGAAACGGCCGCGGAGCCGACGGAAGCGCCGACGGAAGCGCCGACGGAAGGGGACGCGCCTTCGGCCGAGCCCGTGCCTGCCGACCCGATGGTCACAGATATCACCGTCGATGAGTTGCTCAATAAACTTAACTCCAGCGAGATGGGTGGAATCAAGGTCGGGGATCAGTTCCGGGTGACTGGCGAGTTGTTCATGTCCGACCTGTGGATGAGCTCCCCGGCCACAGGAGAGTACTTCGTCCTGCTGAAAGCCCAAGATGGAGCCGACGACCTGATGGTGTTCGTCAAGGAGTCCGATGCAGTCGGATGGCAGGACGGCACAAAGGTCGAGATGATCGTAGCGAATGTTGAGGTCACGATCAACGGCGAGACGACGGATGGCTGGCTGAGGGCCCAGTCCGCGAAGACAATCTCGTAGCTACCTTCTACCGTCGAGCGCGCGCCCTGGGACTACTCCCAGATCAGTCTGATGGCGGATCTCGAGGCCAAGCACGGGTGCGCGCGTAGTGTGGCCGTCATGGACGACGACCTGGGTGTGCCGAACTGCGAACGCTGCTTGGTGCCCATGGTGATCGAGGGCACCGATGACGGCCCGTACTGGTGCTGCCCCGAGTGCCGCATCGTTCGGCTTGCTTGACAACCCTCTCCCTGATGGCGCTCAGAAGGGAACAGGACGATTCCATTGCTGACAAGGCCGGGGAGAGCGAGTTTCAACTGCATGTGCGGCAGATACGTGGTCCTAATACGACAGACGAGCTGCTGAGCCTCTTCGACGCCACCGGTGACAGCGCCGCTGACTGGAAGCCCTCGTACAGTGTCGCGCCCACGGACTTGGCACCTATCGTGCGCGAATAGACCCGTGACGAATCAGTGAAGGGGGACGTCCGATGTGCCCGGCCCCTGGCTGCGCGGCCCCCAGGCGCGGCTGGGCGGCGCGGCCACGGCCATCCTCGACCGCGCCCTCGAACGCGGCGGCATCACCATGCGCGGCTACGACCGCGTGCTGCGTGTAGCCAGCCGATGACTCCCCGTGTCTCTCGGAACCGGGCCGGAGCAAGGTACTACGAGATTTGTTCCTGCGGCTATGTCTGGCTTGACTCTGCCTTCGCCTCTCTAGCTTTCCAAACCGAACCTTCGAGCGACTGACCCGTGTGTTGTCGCTTCGTCATCGACGTCCTCCACGCGCAGCATTAGAAGGAAGGCGTTCGATGCTCGGCGTTCTATGAGGGCGAGAATCTCACACAAATCGGGTACGCATACCTCGTGCTCAAGGAAGCTGAACACCTCCGTTTCAGGATTCCAAGACATGAAATTCCTGCCCTTACACGGCTCGGTCCGAGTCATCCACATGGAGAATCCCAGTTTCGGGTCCGCAAGATACGATTCCTCGATCCGCTCGTCGAGGTGCATCATGCTGTTGCGAATTCCCTTCAATGCGGCGAGCTTGTCTTCATTAAGGCCGAGCAGGAGTTGGAGATCCTCCCCACGTCGCGGGTACGCCTTGCGTATGGCCCTCCCTGTATCGACAGGCCAGACGAAGGCCGCAACTGTACCCGCTGTACTAACCATGAGTTGCGCGTTATCTCGTTGATGTCGGCCTCCGGCAAGGTAGGCCACCGCAGCTCGCCTGGCAATTTGAGCCTGTGTGCCGAGTGTGTGAAGCATGAGCGTTAGGAGCTCCGCGGGCGCGCCGATTTGAGCCAGGTCGACTTTATATTCCCCCATATTGACGATCACATCGAGAGCCTATCGGGCGAGGTAGTCGCCGAGAACACGCAGTCTGCTTGCGCTCTGACGTTACGTCTTAAGTGCGTGCAGCTGGTGCTGCGCGTGCGCTAGAACTCGTATTGGCCGAGGCTAAGTGGGGGATAGCATGGCCGCGTGCTGGACCCCCTCGAAACACCAAACTGCCCTGCTGGCCGGCGTCAGATGGAGGCGGTAGAACGCGGCAAGACTACGTTGTGGCAATGTCTAGAGTGCCGTCTGGTCAAGTTCTAGACCCTTCTTTCTAGGGGGCAGAAGTTGCACCGGGTCGGGGTTTTTCCACCAACGTGTGGGTTGCGTGGCGCTAGGCTTCCCGCATGGAGTTCATGCAAAGGCTGCTGAAAAGCGTCTGGAGGCATGAGGCCCGGCGCTTCGACTAATGGAGGAAGAATGAGCAATCCAGAAAACACGCCGAACGCTGGACCGAATGTGGTGCGGGCGGCTCCGCCGTATGACCCGGGCCGAAACCCGTATGAAGTCACCCTCGGTATCTCTTCAGGCCTTGCGTTCATCATCGGGCTAGTCATTTCTGGGGTGGCAGCAGGCAAATCCATCACATTCATGGGCGAAGTGAACACGACGGCGCTCGCTTGGGCAACTTTCGGCAACCAACTCTCGACGGTGGGCGTAGTCGTACTACTGGGCATGGCCTTCTACTTCATGACGCGCTGGAACAAAGAGCACGGAGTGTAGATGACACACGGACACGGGAGACTCGATGGGATTGTTCAGCAGGAAATTGTCTATTGCCACGTTGCCCGGGGGCACCGGGCTTGACGTTCAGATTTGGGATACGGACAACGTCCAACGTCTCCGAAGTGGGAACCAGTATTTATGGCTAGAACGCGAACCGGGCAATAAGGCCGACCGCCATGCGATACGCGTCAATGGGGATACGGGCTGGCTCGGCTACCTACACGCCGACGACGCGAAGAAATACGCGAAAATTCTTGACACCATTCCCGTCCCCATCCGAGTGACGGCGAAAGTGAAATCGGGTGAAGCCGCAATTGGCATACCCAGCCCCCGCGACCTCACGAAGTGGATCAACCAACAACGGTTTACCTGAATCGAAGGTTGGGACGGTCCCACCGGTCAGACCCCAGATTGCGGCAGCCTGACCGGTCGTGATGCTTTTACGCTGCCTGCACGAGCGGACGATGTTCTGGCGACAGTGGTGGATCGAATCAGGACAGACGACACCGTCGGGGCCATCAACTCAGAGATCGACTGGCTGAGCAACAACTGTTCCGCCGAATACGGCGTCTTCGCTGACTATGCGTCGATGCGGGGGAGTGCGGAGCAGTCCGGCCTAGACTCCTGCGACTCCTTGACCCAGTACATCGGACGAGAGGCCATCGCCCTTCTGAGCGAAGACGGCCTCTGCTCGGACGGCACTACCGGGTCGCCGGTCGAGGCCTCCGAGACGAGATTTTTCATCCGCGGGGGAGGGGTCCCGAGACGGTCCGGGGACCGGGCATCGACTACCGCGAGCACCGCTGTGGCCCGCGCGGCATCGCGCTCAGTCCGGGGCTGGTAAATGAGCTGGCGGGCGTTCATCATCCGACCGTTACCCCTGAACGAGGCCTTACAACGATCGTCGTCGCTGGATAGCCTTCGTGAGAAGTCATGAGCGTTTGGGCAGCCGAAAACTAGAGGCTCCGCCCGGACACGAATATTTGGGGGAATGATGACTGGTTCACAGGTAGATCGACGCTGGTCTCGCGGGAGGCGGCTCATCGCACTGGCCGCGGCTTTGGCTGTCATATCGACGGCTATTCCAGGGATTGTTGAGCCGGCTTTCGCGGCTGAATGCACGGTGACGGGAACAGACCGTGATGACATTCTTCAGGGTACCGAAGCTGACGACGTCATCTGTGGCGGCGGCGGAGCAGACACCATTTACGGTGGCGCGGGAAATGACCGGCTCTATGGCGGCAACGGCGCCGACATCATCTTCGGCGGCGATGGTGACGACTCCATCGACGGTGAGAACGAGAACGATTCCCTCTACGGGCAGGACGGCAACGACGTCATCACTGGCCGGAATGGAGCTGACAGGCTTGATGGCGGGAACGGCGATGACAGCATCGACGGCGGCAACGACTCCGATGTTCTCCAGGGTGGTGCTGGCAGCGACAGCGTCGTCGGTGGCTCGGGAACCGACGTCATAGACGGTGGTCCGGGCGCCGACAACCTTGCTGGCGGTGACGGAGCGGACACAACGTACGGCGGGTTTGAAAACGACACGGTCGTCGGCGGTCGTGGCGACGATGCGCTGTATGGCGGTCCGGGTGACGACACGTTGGATGGTGCGTCCGGCAAGAACACGTGCGACGGAGGGACCGGAGCAAACACCTTCGCGTCGTGCTCCAGGACCCTGGACCCGGCGGGACCAGACCCGGAAGGCGAGTGGTTCGATACCGACACCGACGGCCTAATCGACGCAATCGAACTCCGCGCGAATACGGACCCGCTGGTCGCTGACACAGATGGTGACGGCCTTGCGGATGGGGCAGAACTGATGACAGTCACCGATCCGCTGAAAGCGGACACTGACGGCAACGGTATCGCGGACCCGAACGATGACCCCGACGCCGATCAGCTCACCACCGCCGACGAAATCGCACGCGGCACCAAGCCGGGGGACCCGGACACAGATCGCGACACTCTCACCGACGGTCGAGAGGTCACTCTTGGCAGCGATCCGCTGAAGCCTGACAGCGACGACGATGGCCTCTCCGACTCCGACGAAATCGAGCTTGGCAGCGATTTGCTCGTCGCGGACAGTGACGGAGACGGCGTACTAGACGGCGACGACTCCTTCACCAAGGAGTTCGCGGTCCCTGACTCCTCTGCGGTATTTCAGGCGAACGGCCTGGGACAGGCTCTCCTCGCAGTCGCCCTGACTGTTCCTCGTGACGACCGGCTACTTGACGTACCCGGTCAACGTGCCCCACCCGTGGAAGTCAACGCCCCGTTGCCATTGGAATCGGGCACGCTGCGCATCCCGTTCGACAAATCGAAGGTAGGCGCCGAGGCTGACCTTGCGGTGCTCCACTTCGATGAGACTACGCAGACCTTCGACAAGCCAGCCAACCAATCGATCGACTTCGGAACTGGCGTGGCGACCGTCACTACGTCAGCATTCTCACCGTTTGTGCTCGTGGACGTTTCCGACTTCGAAGCGATCTGGGCCAACGAGATTACCACGCCGCGCGACGGCACTGCCCTGACCAACATTGACGTTGTTCTCACCCTCGACTCATCAGGGTCCATGACCTCTAACGACCCGCGTGGAGTTCGGAAAACGGCAGCCAAGCTGTTCGTCGACGCACTCATCGGCGGCGACCAGGCAGCCGTGGTCGACTTCGACAGCCGTGCCATCCTGCGACAGCCACTCACGACCGACTTCGCGGCCGTGAAATCCGCGATCGACCGTGTGGATTCCAGCGGCGGAACCAACCTCTCGGCCGGCATGAACGCGGCCTTGAACGAACTGGACGCTCGAGGCAACCCCGACCACGAACGCGTGATCGTCTTCCTCACTGACGGCGAAGGCAGTTACTCTGCCACGTACACGGCGCGGGCGGTAAGTAGCAGCACCGTCGTTTACACAGTCGGTTTGGGGTCGGGGACCAACACCGCACTGCTGGGCCAGATCGCATCTGCAACTGGCGGTGAGTTCTATCAGGTTGAGAACGCCAGCGACCTGCCTGAGGCCTTCGACCTTATTGGTGGGGATATCGGAGCACCCGATGCCGATTCAGATGGCCTAGCGGACACGACCGAGGTAGACGGCTGGCGTGATGGTAGCGGCCGGGTCTTCCGGACGGACCCCGCCATCGCGGACACCGATGCTGATGGCCTCAGCGACGGCGAGGAAGCAGGCACACTGCTCAGCGGCGGAGCCTTCGGCAAAGGCACCTACTACGGGGCCTTCTCGGATCCCACCAAGCAGGACACTGACGGAGACTCACTGGGGGACCTCGACGAGGTCGCCGAAGGGCTCTCCGCCTGGAAAGCCGATCTCGACAATGACAAGCTCAATGACGCGGAGGAAACCCAGGCGCACAATAGCGAGGCCTTCGCAGACGATACAGACGTCGACGGTTACTCAGACCCATGGGAGATTGCCCACCAGGACGAGGGATTTGATCCTCTACTCTTCGACCCGACCATCACCGTGCTGGACTATGTCAGTGATTTCACGCGCGGCGCTCTGTGCGGCGACATCGAGATTGGACCCTTCTGCACCGCCACAACGATCGCCTTCCTCGTCGGCAACATAGCGAGCGGCGTCATCGCCATCGGCGACGTCCGCGATGCCATAGCCGGAATAGTGAAGCTCGATTTCCTCTCGGCGGCATTTAGCGCCGCCGCGCTAATCCCGTTCGTCGGTGATGCGGCAGCCGGCATCAAGAAATACGACAACTTCATCAAGGCCGCCGACGAAATTCCCTCGGGCGCTGCTCTTCGGTCCGCAATGAAGGATGTGAGCACGCCCACCTCAGCCAAGATGGATTTGCTGCGGAAGGTGTCGCCGCGAGCGGTCGATCGACTGAAAGGCGCCGACATCCCCGATTTAACCATCGTCCGGTTCGCAACCCGAGCGATCAGTGCGAAACACTTCGACGACATGGTGTCGGCCGCAAGCGACATCAGGAAAGCACCGAGCACCTTCCGTTATGAGCGGGATGCCGAGAAGTTCCTGCGGGACCAAACGCCCGGCGCATTGCCGACACAAATCCTCAGCGAAGCCAACGACCGGAAGATCAAACGGTTCTACGATGTAGTCGTAGCGAACCTCGGTTTCGCCGATGAGATCAAGCACGGGCGCGCAAGTGGAATTGGACGCGCGGCGATTCAGGCCACCAAGGACGCGGCTATGGTTGCAGACCCCAATAGCCCGGTCAACAAAGTCACTTGGCAATTCTTCACCAGTTCTAACAACACGATCGGACCGGATCAGCGTCTCTTGGATCTGCTGGGAGAGCTCAACCTGCCGTTCGTCCTGTGGGTAGCCTGATTCTATGCTGATCCTAATGACCGCTTCAGGGGCGGAGATAGCGCATGCACACGATGCCTATGTGAACGGAGTGCGCGATGCCCAACTGCGCATTCGGGAGCATCTTCGCGAGACCGGCGGCCCGATTGCCGATGGGTCCTTGGACAGCCTGGTCGAAGTAGGCTCATGGTTCTTCGCGCAGTTGCCCGAGAGGAGTGAGACATCATCCTCGGAATGGATACCTCCATGGTGGAATCCCGCTGACCCGCCCGCTGAGGCAGAGGGTGGAAATGTGTCGCCTTTCACTCGGCAACAGCTACGGCTCATCGACGAGATGCATGCGTATGTCGCCGAAGTACTCATGAGACATGTTCCCGGGGCGGAATGGATTGTGTTCAAGGGGAGCAGGAAGAACATCCGGTACGGAACGACTGTCCTGAGAGTGAGCGGTCGCCGGCAGTTCTATCCGTTATCCCTTGTTTACAACTCGGCCATCAATGTTGTGCTGCTGGACAAGCCCGTGAGCTCGACGATTTTCTACGACGAGGTGAGACGAGCCATCGATGATGTGGAGTGACGGAACTGAGCCCGCGCTACAGATGGTGCGAAAGCCGTTGCTCAAAGAGCTCTTAGTGGTTGCTTGAAGGAATGAGCGCGGAGGTCTACTCCGATAGGGGGCATGGATTTCCACATGATGGGCGCGGAAGCCGCTGCGGCCCGTGCTTCGCTCTGCTGGATCATTTAGGCCAAGCCTGTGCACGCGTAGTGTGTCCGACATGGACGACGACCTGGGTGTGCCGAACTGCGAACGATGCCTGGTGCCTATGCCGATCGAGGGCACAGATGAAGGCCCCTACTGGTGCTGTCCCGAGTGCCGCATCGTTCGGCTCGCATGACGTCCCTTCAGCGATCGCGCTCAGAAGATGACGGGAAGATGCCGTTGCTGACGAGGCCGGGGGAGAGCTAGTTTCAACTGCATGTGCGGTAGATACGTGGTTCCCAATACGACAGAGGAGCTGCTGAGCCTTTTCGACGCCACCGGCGCCAATGCGGCTGACTGGCAGCCCTCGTACAGTGTCGCCCCCACGGACCCGGCACCCATCGTGCGCGAATGGATCCACGACGAAACACTGAACCGGGACGTGGACCTGGCATCGTGGGGATTGAAGCCGGGCTGGGCGAAGCCGGGTGGCCCGGCCCCCATCAACGCGCGCCTGGAATCGGTGGCCAGTAACGGCATGTTCCGCAGCGCGTTCGCAAGGCAACGGTGCCTGGTGCCCATGGCCGGCTACTACGAGTGGCAGCAGATGGACGACGGCAAGCAGCCCTACTTCCTCCACGGAGATGGCGATGTGCTGGCCGCGGCCGGCCTCTACGCGGCTCGCCAGGAGGACGAAGTGTGGAAGATCTCGTTTACGATCATCACGCGCGCAGCACGGGACGCGTCCGGAGAGATCCACGACCGCATGCCCGTTTTCTTGACCCCGGACGTGTGGGGCCAGTGGCTGAGCCCGGAGAAGATCAGCGACAAGGAAGAGGCGCTCTCAATGTTGGACCGCAGCTCCGTTGCGGTCGCCAAGACCGTGACGGCGTACCCGGTGTCCGGGGTGGTGAACAACGTCCGCACCCTAGATAGCGAGGATCCGCGATTGATCGAACCGATTACTCTGGCCTCGTAGGCAGCGGGCTCGCCCGTTTCGCGTGACGACATGTGTGTCGAGTCCCCTGCGACCTACCCATGCGTTGCGGGCGGCCGAGATGGCCTTCCGGCCCGATGCGTCCAGTGACTGAGCACGGAATCGCAATCTCTGTGCAACGTCGACGCCGAGTCTGAGTGCGCGAGAGCCGTCCAATCCCTTCAGGCACGGAGCGGGTGTTCGGCTCCCTGTATGCCTGAAAGAGGGTGTGACAGCTTGATCAGTTACTGGCGCCTGTCGCTTCAATTCGGGAGCGACCTCGCCTAGCTAGTCGATTGCTCGAATGGTCCAGGAAGCGCGTGTGGAGTCTGCTGGCTCAAGGACCTTCAGGTTCACTCCGGAGTTGAAGGCATCGGGCGGGCAGGTCATTGGTTCGACGGCTAGTCCAATCCTGTCAATCGAGGGTATGGGTTTGTCGGCTGTATGCATGTGCACCCAGGGGCATTCACTGCCCCAGCTCAGTGCCACTCCACTGCCCGCGTTCGTCGTCACTCGAACTGTCGCTGTGTTTTCCTCGTCCCGGTCGAGGCCTGTGAAGGCGTGGTCGATGAACGTGTCATCGATAGCCCGTGGCGTGCGGAAGTCAAAGGTTGCAAGATCGACGGCATCGACGGCACGAAGGCGCAGGGGAATGAGACGGTCTGGAGTCACTGTCAACACTTGCCGGGCCGGGAGTCCGAGCGTCCAGTCGTTGACGCGGCCCTCGCCGGCGACGAGGTAGGGGTGCGCGGCAACACCAAAAGGAGCGGCAGTCGGCCCGGTATTCACTGCTACCACTGTCGTTCGAAGGCCCCCGGCGTCAAGCGCAAACTCCACCTCCATCGTCACCTGGTGGGGGTACCCAAGTTGCGCCTCGACGGTTGCCTCTAGGACGAGCCGATCGGACGTCTGCCTGACCACAGTGAAGTTCAGCCAGGCCACGAGCCCATGGATCGCGTGTCTCCTCAATGGCTCGGTGATGCTGAGCTGTTGCTCGACGCCACCGAATGTGTACTTTCCATCCACGACTCGGTTCGGCCACGGTGCCAGGATGGCGCCGCGAAAGAAGGGTCGCACCTCATTGGCGTCGAACGGCACGATGAGGTTACGTCCGTGATATTGAAGCGATCGAAGGCTCGCGCCGATGCTCGCGATCGAGGCGGTGTAGCCGTGAGCCTCGAGAACGAATTGGGTTCCTGACAGTGGCCTCAGGGACATGGAGTGCGGCGGCCGCAAATGTCGGATACCCGACGAGCTGCCACCCCGGGGAGGATGCGAGCCAGCCTGTTCACGTGCTCTGAAGGTGTTTGGGAGGCTCGAATCGTCGATGTTGTCCCCTTTGTCGTGAAGTGTTGTCATTGGTTAGAGAGGACGTGCGCCCTCTCGAGCTCGAAGCCGGTTCGTGAACGGCGCCGTCGAAACTCAGCGGCGGCTCGGCCGCTGGCTCCCTGGTCTCGCTGCACCTCATCAGCACCGACGGCGCCCCCAAAGCTTCGTTTTGGTCAGCCCGGGGCGAGCCGGGGAGTGGGACGCCCTCGTACCGCTTACCTCGCGGCGCGATTCCCTCGAGCCACCCGCTGTGGGTCGAGTGGCTCAACGATTGCGGCGGCATCCAGTGAACCGTGGCCGGAGGCACTTGCAGTAGTGAATGCGGACAGGGAGGCCGCGGCCATGGGGGTTGGGACGTGCCACTCGGCGGCGGCGTTGACCGAGAGTCGCAAGTCTTTGGCAGCCATGTCGACTGCGAACCTTGGGGCGAGGTCGTCCTCGACCATCCAATCAAGACGGAGGTCTGCCTGAACAGACCAGCCCCCGGTCGTGCGCAGTGCCTCCGTGAACATGTCAGCGGGAATCCCTGCGCGTCGGGCGAGGACATACCCTTCCGCGAGGACTGCGAGGTTGCTCATCCCGACAAGGTTGGAGACGAGCTTGAAGATCGTAGCTCCTTCGACGGACCCCATGTCGTAGACATTGTTCGATAGCACCTTCAACAGTGGAGAGAGGCGCTCGATGTCCTCGGGAGTACCGCCAACGAAGGCGGGAATCTCGCCCTTCTCGGCATGGGCCGGCGTCTTGCCCACCGTGCAGGCAACGAAGGACGCGGACGTGGAGGATGCGATCATGTCGCTGATTCGACGAGAAGTCGTGGGGTCGATCGTTGAAAGATCGACCGCAATGGAACCGGCGGCGAGATTCGGGGCCTGCTCAACCCAAAACTTCTCCACCAGCTCGGGCGTTGGTAGCGATGTAAACACCACAGCGGACCCGGTGACAGCATCCGTCGCGGAGAGAGCAGCGACGGCACCGGCCCCGCGAGCACGGTCAATCGCCGGGCCGGACAGGTCGAACACGCGCATGGCCCATCCAGCCGTGGCGAGGTTTCGGGCGATGGCTCCACCCATGGCTCCCAGGCCCACGAAACCGATGCTGTCGCTGGGGACGATGGGGCTCATCGTTGTGGGCAACTGAATCTGACTGGGCATCCTTGCTCCTCCATAAAAGCAGCGCGAATACTGGGCTGCCACAAGATGCGGCACCGAGCTGCGCTGCCTGTTCGACTATAGCCCTTGTTTGGGACCGTGCGCACAACATTGTGTTGTTTATCTACCAGAAATTCGGTGGTGAGTCACGATTGCAATCAAGTTAACGAAGAAGTATCGCTTTGCCGCATTGGGACAACTGGAGCACTAGTTTGTGAGAAGATTGTGAAATTCCTCCGGTTTGATTTAAAGTTGTTAGTCCAATCGAAAGGAAGTCAGCGAAATGAGCGCTCAACCCATGCGCTATACGGGGGCACCCGAGCGCCGTGCGGCAATCGTTGAAGGCCTTCGCGCGACTGGTTTCGCCTCAATTGCAGTGCTTTCACAACGCCTCAGTGTCTCGGAGATGACCGTCCGGCGTGATGTCCGGCGGCTTCAAGAGGACGGGGAAGCGGTCGCTGTGCATGGTGGCGTTCGGCTTCGACGTGCTGAAACGGATGACGACCCGAATGCTCCGGGATACAACGGACGAGAGAGCGCCCGGAATGCTGCCAAACGAACGGTTGGCCAATCCGCAGCCGCGTGTGTGCTGCCCGATGACGTGATTGCCATTGATGCCGGCACGACGACGATCGAGCTCGCACGAGCTCTCTCCTCAGATTTCCATGGGACGGTCATCACCCACTCGCTCCCAGTAGTCAACCGCCTCCTCGACCAGCCGCCCGTGACTGTGATCGCGCTGGGTGGTGACTTGCACCGTGCAAGTCGCGCCCTCGTCGGTTCGGCAACCGTCGAAATGGCGCACCGCTACCGTGTCCGAACCTTTTATCTGGCTGCCGCAGCAGTGGACGAGCGTGGCGTTTATGCCTCCGCGGATGTCGAAAGGCTCGTCAAACTGGAACTCATGGATATCGCTGACCGTGTCGTGCTGTTGATTGACCACGGCAAGTTCTCGGCTCGCGGGCCGGTCTTTCTCTGCGACTGGGGCCGGCTGTCCGCTGTGGTGACGGATCGCCAACCTCCCGCTGGTATTGCTGAGCGACTCCAGGCGGACGGCATCGAGATCGTTCTGCCCAATGAGTCAGAGCGCACTAACGCTGCAACATTCTGAATCGACACTTCGACACTTCGCCACTGAAGGTCCCCATTTGATCGAGGGGTTCTCGGTCCCCTCCGCGCAGGAATGCTCTGTCTCGCGCATGAAGTGTGCACTTTTTGCGCTGACTTCTGGTCGAAAGCCTTGTCCAACGATCAGAAACGCACGAATGTAACATTCTTCACAAATTCGTGCTCCAGTGCTTTGGCCCACCACTGGGCCTCATTCAGGGACAAACGCCGCAACTGCATGCCCGTGGCGGAGCTCAGCGCGCATGCTTCCGTGTCGCCATTCGCGAGTTTGTTGTGAAACCAACAGATCTTTGTGTTTGTATTCCCACAAACTGGGGTAGAGTCAACAACTGGCGCAGCGAGTCACCCAGAATCAGTGGCGACCCGGTCCTCGCGCTACTTTTGGGAGGAGCAAGGATGCCCAGTCTGTTTCAGGTTGTCTGCGTCGGAGTCGTGACCATCGACGCCCTGGCGCTCGTGGACCGATACCCGGCCGCGGACGAACGCGTTGTCGGTGACCAGATCGCCATTGTGGGGGGTGGGCCGGCAGCTAACGCCGCCGTTGTGCTCGCACGCCAAGGCATTTCGGTGGCCTTTGTCGGCCGCGTGGGTGCCGACCCGGAGGGTGAGCAGGCGGTGCGGCTGCTCGAGATGGAGGGCGTCGACGTCTCAGCTGTCCTGCGCGATCCAGGCGCTCCGACTCAAACGTCGTGTGTCGTGGTTGCAAAAGAATCCAAGACGCGTGCAATTTCCACTCTGACGGTTCCGCCACTGCCGTCGCTCGCTGACATGGGCTCCAGGGCGGTTGAGCTCGTCACGGCGGCCGAGTGGGTTCATGTCGATCACCTCGGGTTCGGCCCCGTCGCCGAACTGTTCGGCACGATGAGTCCCCCGAGTCGTCCACGCCTCGCGGTCGACGCCGGCAACCCGATTGCAGGGCTTGATATCTCCCTGCTTGACCTTTACGTCCCCACAGCCGCGTCGCTGGCTGCGCAGTATGGCCAGTTGGAAACTGCCGAGGGCGTCGAAAAGGCTGCCGGTCTTGCGCTCGCTGAGGGAGCCCGGGCGGTCGTTGCGACGAGCGGTTCCGATGGATCGACGGCCTGGTGGTCGGCGGAATTCGCGAAAGGCACCAACCCGGGCCCGGTGCACGTGCCGGCATCGGGCGGAATCGAGATCATGTCCACCTTGGGTGCCGGTGACGTGTTCCACGGCGCCTTGCTCTCTGCCATCTGCCGCGGCTTGGACTGGCCTGAGGCACTTCGGCAGGCCAATGACACCGCGGCGCTGTCCTGCCGCGCCCTCGACGGACGCAGCGCCGTGCCGACCCTTGATGAACTCTTCCAGCTTTACGTCGGGCAACCAGAGCGCGGCGTGCTCACCCACAACTCGAACTCATAGGAGACCAGAAAATGACCCCCACACCGACCCTCACGACCCCCACCGCCACGCTGCAGGACATCGCACGCCCCTCAGGTGGATTCGCGATGCTCGCCGTTGACCAGCGGGAGGCGCTCCGCAACATGTTCGCGGCCGCCGGCGCCGCAACACCGGTCAGCGACCAGACCCTCACGGATTTCAAGGTGCAGGCAACCCGGATCATCAGCCCGTACGCATCGGGTGTCCTCGTTGACCGGCAGTTCTCGTATGACGCCGTGCTCGCCGCCGACGCCGTCGACCCGTCGTGTGGGCTCATTGTTGCCGCGGATGACTTCCTGCCCGGCAACGGAATCCCTGTCGACAGCGTGCAGATCGACCGCGCCATCGACCCCGCGGCCCTTCGGGCAGCTGGCGTGAAGGCGCTCAAGCTGCTCGTTCTGTGGCGCTCCGACGAGCCGGCCGAGCAGCGGGTGGCGATGGTCTCCGAGTTCGGCGCGATGTGCCGCGACGCGGGACTCTTGAGCATCATCGAGCCGGTCGTGCGGCCTCCCCGCCGTGGCGCAGACTTCGACAAGGAAGCCGCGATCATCGCTGCCGCCACCGAGCTCGGCGACACCGGAGCCGCCCTTTACAAGGGCGAGATGCCCTACGGGGCACAGGCCGAGGACAAGACGCTCTTCGACGCATGCCGTCGGCTTGACGGTGAGCTGAACATGCCGTGGGTCATCCTCTCCTCGGGAGTCGACGCGGACATCTTCGGGAAGGCCGTGCGGATCGCCGTCTCGGCAGGTGCCTCCGGGTTCCTGTCCGGCCGCGCCGTCTGGGCATCCGTCGTGGGGGCCACGGACCCCGCCACCATGCTGCGGGATGTCTCGGTGCCGCGGCTCAAGCGACTCGGCGAGATCGTCGACGAAGCTCTGGCGGCCCGCTGATGACCACCACGGAGCAGATCAGCACCCAGGTCACCCAGGAAGACGTGATGAATCCACTCCTGAACTGGATCGGGATGCCGGCACACAACCGCTGGCTCGAGACCGAACTGGACCGGATCCTCGAGTTCGGGCGCAACGGTAAGGTTTCCAACGGTTTCGGCTGGATCAGTAACACCGGCGGCATCCGTGAGGAGATGGGCACTCATCTGTGGATCACCGCGCGGATGGTTCACACCTACGCGGCGGCGGCCGTCCTGGGCCGCCCGGGGGCACGAAGCCTGGCCGCCCACGGCATCGAGTGCCTGACCAACGGCATCCTTCGTGACCGCGTGAACGGCGGCTGGTTCGCCTCGGTGGCGAACGAGGGCGACCAGGTCGTCGACCGCAAGAAGGAGGCCTACGCGCACATGTTCGTCGCGCTGGGTGCGGCGAGCGCGACCGCCGCCGGCATTCCCGGCGCGCGGGAGCTGCTCGACCTGGCTATCGACGTCGTCAACACCCACTTCTGGTCCGACACGGAGAACATGTGTCTGGACAACTGGGACGAGGCCTTCACCGAGTGCGACGACTACCGCGGCGGCAACGCCAACATGCACGCCGTCGAAGCGTTCTTGATCCTCCATGACGTCACTCACGACGACGTGTGGCTGGACCGCTCGATTTCCATTGCGTCGTTGCTCATCCACAAGGTGGCCCGAAGCAACCACTACCGAGTCAATGAGCACTTCGACCAGCAATGGAATCCGATGCTCGACTACAACAAGGACGCGCCCGGCGATCGGTTCCGCGCCTTCGGCGGCACACCGGGTCACTGGGTCGAGTGGGGCCGCCTCCTGGTGCAGCTTCGCGCCACGATGCTGGCCGAGGGCAAGACCCCGCCGGTCTGGCTCGTTGAGGACGCCGAGGGGCTGTTCAACAGTGCCGTCCGTGACGCCTGGTCGACCGATGGCGGCCCCGGCTTCGTCTACTCGGTCGATTGGGAGGGCAAGCCGGTGATCCGCTCGCGGATCCGGTGGGTCATCGTCGAGGCGATCGGCTCGGCCTACGCCCTGCACCAGGTGACCGGCGACGCCAGGTACGCCAGTTACTACCAGGAGTTCTGGGACTACTGCCGCGACTACCTGATCGACTACGAGACCGGATCCTGGTGGCAGGAGCTGAACGAGAAGAACGAGGTCTCTAGCCTGGTCTGGAACGGCAAGCAGGACATCTACCACCTGCTGCACTGCCTGCTGGTCCCCCGCCTGCCACTCACACCCGGTCTGGTCCCCGCGCTTGCTAAGGGGTTGCTCGACCAGATCTAGAACCGCGCATCCGCCACCCAACAACGCACAACCAAAGCTCGAAAGCATCATCGCGCCACCACTTGGCGCGTGCGAAACCCAACTTCGTCGTGGCCCCACCCGGGGCCACGGCGGTCATCAAAGAAGAGGACAAAAAAATGGGAGTTTCCACACAGACGGGCGAGGCCACTAGAACGGGCCTGCAGCCGGTCCTCAGCCTCAGGGAGAAGCTCGGCTACGGGTCCGGCGACGTCGGATTCAATTTCCTGTTCGATATGGGGCAGCTGTACCTGCTGAAGTTCTTCACCGACGCGCTCGGTATCAATCCCGCTATCGCGGGCACCATCTTCCTGGTCGCCAAGATCTGGGACGCCTTCGCCGACGTCGCGGTGGGCACCTGGGTGGACAACCGCACCAAGCTCGGCAAACGCGGTAAGTACCGCTCGTTCATCTTCTACGCGACCATCCCGCTTGCGCTGATGCTGATCGCGTCGTTCCAGATTCCCGACTTCTCCCTGACCGGACGCACCATCTGGGCCTTCGCCGTCTACATGCTGTTCGGCACCGTCTACTCGATCGCGAACATTCCCTACGGCGCCTTGGTGCCGGCGATGACCCGCAACCTGCAGGAGCGCTCAGTGCTGTCCTCGCTCCGCCAGGGTGGAGGCACGCTCGGCCTGCTGATCTCGACGGTGGTGTTCTGGCCGATCGTGAACGCTTTCGAGGACCAGGCCCAGGGCTACACCGTGGCCGTGACGGTGTTCGCCATCGCCGGCGCCGTGATGATCTACGTGATGTACAACAACGTGCAGGAGCGTTTCGTCGGCAGCCCACAAACTGTGCAGACCGCCGCTCCCAAGGTGCCGCTGTCGAAGCAGTACCGCCTGCTCTTCTCGAACCGCCCGCTGATGGGTCTGTGCCTGGCCAACCTGGCCATCTTCTCCGCCTTCAACGTGCGCATTGCGGTGCAGGTGTACTTCACCGAGTACAACCTGGGTGACACCTGGGCACTCTCGTTCATCGGCCTGTTCGCGATCGCCTGGGTCTTCCCCGGCGTCGCGGTGACCCCCTGGCTGACCCGGCGCATCGGCAAGCGCCAGACTTACATCCTGGGCTGTTCCATCTGGTTCGTCGCCGACTTCCTCGCCTTCTTCGTGGTGCATGACACGTTGTCGCTGGTGATCTTGTCCAGCTTCACCTTCTTCGGCAGTGCGCTGCCGAACAGCCTCAACTGGGCCATGGTGTCCGACACTGTGGAATACGGGGAGTGGAAGTCCGGCATCCGCAGCGAAGCCCTCACCTATTCGGCGTTCACCTGGTTCCGCAAGCTGTCCCAGGCCATCGCCGGCTTCATTCCCGGCGTGGTGCTGGCCCTCGTCGCCTACGCCCCCAACGTGGCACAACAGTCCGAACGTGCCCTGTTCGGCATCCGTGCATTGATGTTCCTCTACCCGATGGCCATGTCGATCTTCGCGATCATCGCCATCTGGTTCGTCTACAAGATGTCCGACGAGCGCTGCGTGGAAATTCAGGAGGAATTGGGTGTTCGACACGCCGAGCGGGATGCCGGCGACGGATCCGACTCCCCTGATCTGACCGGAACCCTGGTGACCAAGTAATGATCGACACCAAGACCGAACCGTACATTCTCAAGTACGTCGGCGGCGTCACCGAGACCGAGCATGGCGTCGACTTCCTCGTGACCGGCATGGCGGCGAAAGCCCTGCCGGGCATACCCGGGTGGATGACCGGCGAATCTTCGGAGGAGCAAGGCATCGAGACCACGATGCCGAACCTGCCCAAGGACCTGCAGCTTCCAGGCCTGGACCAGATCGAGTACCGGTGCCGGGTGCTGGCCCTCGGGCCGGAGACCGTGAGAGTGGCGATCGCCCCGGCCGAGCACCAGATGTGGCGTGAAGCCGAGGTGTGGCCCGGCATCATGGTCGCCGCGACCAACGGCGACCAGAGCACGCAGCTTCGGGACACCGGCGACGCGCTGGAGATTCGACTGTCCGGTGCCACGCTGCGGATCGGCAAGGCTCCCCTCACCCTGGCGCTATTCCGCGACGGGACCCAGCTGCTGCGCACCGGGGAACGGCTCCGTCAGGTGGCCGGCTTCCCGATGGCGCCGCCCGTGATCGTGCACAACGGCAGCATCAACCTCAACCTGGAGATGGGCGTCGGCGAGAAGATCTTCGGCTTCGGCGAGCAGTTCTCCCGGTTCGAGAAGAGCGGCCAAGAGCTTGTTCTGGAGGTCAATGACGCGCTCGGCACCGGCACCGGGCTGGCCTACAAGCCGGTGCCGGTGTGGCACTCCACCGCGGGCTATTCCGCCTTCGTCAACACCGGCGCGACCCTCACCGCCGACGTAGGCCACCGGCGGCCCAGCGTGCTCGGGATCACGCTGGAGGATGCCGGCCTCGACCTGATCCTGTTCGCCGCGGCATCCGTCGAACAGCGGTTGGTCGACTACACGGCGTTGACCGGCCGGGCCAAACGGCCGCCGCTCTGGGCGTTCGGATATTGGATGGGACGGTGCCGTTATCACAGCGACACGGAGATGCTCGCCGTCGGCAACACCATGCGGCAACACCAGGTGCCAGGTGACGTTCTCCACCTCGACCCAGACTGGCTGGTCGTTGACCGGCTCAACACCGACTTCATCTGGAACAGCGACCGTTTCGGCGATCGCGGCGCCTTCGTCGACGGCCTCGGCTCGCTGGGATTCCGGCTGTCGATGTGGGAGCTGCCCTATCTGGATCCGGCCTCGCCGCTGTTTAGAGAAGCCGACGACGGCGGCCACCTGCTGCGGATGCCGGACGGCCGACTGGCCGAGATCCAGGGCACTCCGACCCCCGATGGTCGAATGCGCGCCCTATTCGACGTCACCAACCTGGCCACCGCGCAGTGGATCCTGGACAAGCAAAAGCCCTTCTTCGACGACGGTGTGGCCGTCATCAAGACCGACTTCGGCGAAGGCTGCCCCTCAGGCGCCGCCGCCGCCGACGGAACGCCCGGCAATTACATCCACAACCTCTACCCGCTGCGCTACAACGGTCTGTTCTCCGACACCATCGGCACCCTCACCGGTCGCGCACCGCTGGTGTGGGGGCGCAGCGGCTGGGCCGGCTCGCAACGCTACCCTGGCCAGTGGGGCGGGGACGCCGAGTCCACAGTGGTGGGGATGCAGGCCACACTGCGAGGCGGCCTGTCGTATGCTACCTGCGCGCCGGGCTACTGGAGCCATGACATCGGCGGCTTCTACGGCCCGGAGCTCACACCCGGCCTGTACATCCGCTGGACCCAGTTCGGCGCCTTCTCCCCCCTGATGAGGGCGCACGGTCTACGGCCCCGGGAGCCCTGGGAGTTCGGGCCGGACGCGCTTGACGTCTGCCGCGATTGGATCCGACTGCGCTATTCCCTGCTGCCCTACCTGTGGCAGGTGGGCGCCGAGGTCGAGACCGACGGGCTTCCGTTCATCCGCCCACTGTGCTTCCACTACCCCGACGACCAGGTCGCGCTGTCGATCGACGACGAGTACCTGCTCGGCGGCGACCTCCTGGCCGCGCCGGTGATGGACGACGGAATGGAGCCGGTCACCAGGAGGATCTACCTGCCGGCCGGAACCTGGTACGACTTCTTCACAGACGAGCGCTTCGAAGGCCCGACGTTCATCGAGCGTCAGGTGTCGATCGAAGAGATGCCGGTCTTCGTGCGCTCCGGCGGCGTCGTGCCACGCGTGCCGGTCACCCCGGATACCCGCAACACCGACGACCTTCGCGGCCAGCCGTGGACCGTGCACGTGTGGGGCGACGTGGCACAGGAGGCAATCGACAGCCTCGAGGGGTTCGACGGCCCGGCACCCATCGCCGAGATCGTCCGCCATGGGTGATCCCCGCCGCCCGCGCGACCTTCCGCCTCGGTGCCCGAAAGCAGCCGAGGCGGGGGGCGCCCGGGCGCCGCGGGGCAACCCCGGCCCAGCCGCACAGGACGTCTGATGGATATGCTCACTCTCGTCGGTGTCAGTGTCGTCTTGTTTTTCGGTTCCTTCATTCAGCGGGTCACCGGGATGGGTTTGGCCCTGGTCGCCGCCCCCTTCCTGGTATTGCTTTTGGGCAGTGTGACCGGAGTCCAAACCCTGCAGATGGTCGGACTCGGAGTGTGTCTGGTCAGTGCGATCACGCTGTGGTCCGACGTGAACTTCCGTGTCGCGGCGCTGTTGCTGGTGACTTCCGCGATCGGGCTCGTCCCCGGGACATGGATCGCAAAGTCGCTGCCGGCCAGCTGGCTCGGTATCCTCATCGGTACCGTGACTCTCGCTGCTCTGGCCGCGACGGTATTCCTGCGCAGAAGCAGGGTCTTCGTGGGAGCACGGGGCACCGGAATCGCCGGCGCCCTCTCCGGCTTCATGAACGTGACCGCAGGCGTGGGCGGCCCGCCAATCGCTATCTACGCCAACTCCACCGACTGGGAGTACAAAGAGTATCTGGCCACTGTTCAGCTTTACTTCGCCGGCCTCAACGCTCTGTCCCTGCTCGCACGGGGAGTGCCCGACCTCCCGACGGCAGGATGGGCGGTCGCGGCCGGCTCCGCGGTGGCAGGTGTCGTGATCGGAAACCTCCTCAGTTCAACCATCAACGAGTCGATCGCGAAAAAGGCCGTCCTGGCCATCGCCGGCATCGGCTCCCTGGCCACAGTGCTCCAGGGCGTATTGACTCTCTAGCATGACCAACGAAAGCCAGCACGATTTTCGAATGTCAAAGACATGATCCGCCCAATCGCTGTGATGGTCACTGGCCCGAGCTCAAGGATCGCCCGCGTGATGTTTTCCGCCTAATTCGGCGTGGCGAGAGAGAGTCAGGCTCTCCGCCGCCACATCTGGATGACGTTGTCCGCAGCCTCTGCCTCGACCACCACCCGCTCCCGTTCTCGCTCCGCAGCCTGGCGGGCCCGGACTTTCCCTGCCACGTCGAGCAGGTCCCACATCTGATCACCGGTCACTGAGACCCCGCGGGCGCCGGTGCGCCGGGTTCGGCCGCGGATCAGCGCGTAGTGGGTGCGGAACACGGGCGCCCCGATCTGCGCTTGTGCGTCGTGGAAGAACACCACATTGGATACCGGCCCGCTTCCGTCGTCGAGGGAGAGGAAGACGACGCGTTTGCCGCTTCGCATCGGGGGAGTGTGGGTGGCGCGGCGGACCCCGGCGACGAGGACTTCGGTGCCGCCGGGCAGGTTCACGAGCTCCGACGAGGGGGTGACTCCGAGTTCTTTGAAGAGGGGGTAGAACCGGGTCATTTGGTGCTGGCTGACGGCGAGGCCGAGGTCTCTGAGTTCCACGTCTGTTTGGGTGCGGCCGCGGAGATCGAGGGCGGTCACGAACGGGGAGAAGTCAGGCAGCGGCAGCTCAATGTCGAAAGCTAGCTGGTTGGGTCCGACGGGGAGGGCGCGGCCGCCGAGGCCCTGGATGTGGGCGAGCAGGTCGCCGCGGCGGGCCCGGTTGTAGCCGATGAACGAGTCGAGGGCTCCGACCCGGGCCAGGGCTTCGAAAGTGCGGCGGCGCGGCCGCACCCGGTCCCGGAAGTCCTGCAACGACGAGAACGGTTGATGTTCCGCGATCCGCTGCCGCCCGAGCGCACTGGATCCGGCGAGTTCGGGCAGGGCGAGGCGGATAGCGAGGCGCCCGTCGTCCAGCTGTTCCACCCGGTAGTCCAACGCGGATCTTTTGACGTCGAGGCCGAGGATGGGGACGCCGAGGTTCCGGGCTTCGGCGACAATCAGGTCTTTGGGCCACATGCCGGGGTCGTGGGTGAGGAGCCCGGCGAAGAACGTGGCCGGGTGATGGGTTTTCAGCCAGGCGCTCTCATAGGTGGTCCGGGCGAACGCGGCCCCGTGCGCTTTGGCGAACCCGAAGCTTCCGAAGCCGGAGAGCACCTTCCACGCCCGGTCGACGACGGGGGCCGTGAACCCGCGGGTGGCGGCCTGCTTTCGCACGTACGCTTCGATCTCGGCGAGGTCACCGGATTTCCCGAGGTGCCGGCGGAACACGTCGGCTTTGCCCATCCCGCAGCCGGTGAGCTCGTCGAAGAGTCGCATCACCTGTTCGTGGAAGACGACGACGCCGTTGGTTTCGGCGAGGAAGGGTTTGAATCGCGGGTGCATGTGGTCGGGCGCGACTTCCCCGTGCCGTGCCTTCAAATATTGCAGGGGCATGTTTGCTTGCATGGGTCCGGGGCGGAACAGGCTGATCTCGACGGTCAGGTCGTTGAACACTTCTGGTTGGAGTTTCCCGATCAGTTCCATCTGTCCGGGGGATTCCAATTGGAAAACGCCGAGGGTGCGGGTGGTGCGGAGCATTTCGTAGGTGGGGGGTAAAAAACCACCCCTTTGAACCGAGATGATGCTGAAATATTTGTCACTATCTGCCCGAGAATGACTCGTGTCGGATGGCGCGCGTCCGCGGCCAGGGGTGTGACTGAGGACCGCCTGGAAGGACACGGTTCCGGCGACCCAGCAGCCGAGACCGGTGAGCGCGGTCGGCCACCGGAAAATTGCACGGCCGCAAGAAGCCGCGGCGTGCGAACCGCGCCCACTAGTCTGACATTCTGGAGGATGCACTACCGGATTGGTTGCGCGGGCCCGAGGACGGAGCGAAGGTCCTGTACAAGGCCGCGTTAAGACTTTTTCTCACACAGGACGAGGCAGCGCGCGAGACGGCGTCGAATGAACTCCGACGTCTCGCGGTCGAACTCGAGGACCATCCAGTCGCCGTGGTGCACGAACTCGGCGTCCTCTTAGTACGTGGCCGGCATTTTGATTGAACGGAAGAGCGCGAAGGTAGTCCAGGCGTGGTCCCAGGGCCTGACCCGGAACGTGGCGACCAGTCCCCCCTGTCCTGTTACGTGGCGACCAGTCCCCCCTGTCCTGTTACGTGGCGACCAGTCCCCCCTGTCCTGTTACGTGGCGAGCCGCTTGACGAAATCGATCAAAAGGATATTTCTTCCGCTCGCTCCTTCGCTCCCCAGGCGTAGCTCGCCGGGATGAGATTCTCGGCAGCCTCTGCTGGCTGATCGGGGATACCGTCGCCGCCGTACATTGCGAACCGACCGACTCCCCAGTCCGAGGCCGCATCACAACGGCATCCGCCACCAATCGCTCACGGCATCGCACCGAGGTCAGCGCCGTGGACCGAGAATGAGCGCTACAGGCGTTGTGTTCGGGAGAGGACTGTCTGGACGATGACCACAATGGCGAGGAATAGGCCGCTCACTACCGACTGAACAGACGAACTGAGTGAGCCCACCTGGTTGATGAGGTTCTGGATGACGCTCAGCAGAAGCACCCCCACGACTGTGCTGATGAGGTTGCCTCGCCCTCCAGTTAGCAAAGTTCCGCCGATGACGACCGCCGCGATCGCACTGAGTTCAAGTCCCGCGCCCACGGTTGGCACACCTGATGAGGAGTAGGCAGCGTTGAGGGCTCCGGCCAGGCCCGCACACAGGCCGCTGACGACGTAGACGCTGAATTTTACACGCGCGACTGCAATACCCATGAGTGCGGCAGCGCTTTCCGACCCACCCACCGCGAGGATTGACTGGCCTCCGCGCGACCGCGTCAGAAGGACTGTTCCAACGATGATGACGACGATAGCGATGATCACCGGCCACCTGACTCCGAGCAGCGTCTCTTGGCCGATTGCTTTAAAAGAGGGGTCACTCACGATTGGAGTGTTCGACCCGGCGTTAGTCGACGCGAAGACGATACCGCGCACGCCGAGCAGGCCGGCGAGCGTGACGATGAACGGCGCCATCCCTACGTAGGCGACCAGGAAACCCTGGATCATGCCGATCACGCCGCAAGCTGCCAGTGGCAGCAGGAGTGCTACAACCGGCCCGAACGTGGAACCGTAGGCTGCCAGCACGCCGCCGAGGGCGAAAACAGACCCTACAGAAAGGTCGATGCCGCCTGTGAGGATTACGAACGTCATTCCGGCGGCAACGATGACCAGGAACGACGACTGGGTCGCGATGTTCGAAACGTTGCTGACGGATGCGAAGGTCGGGAAGGCGATGGTACCGATGACGACGAGGAGCGCCAGCACTACTGTGGCGCCATATTTCTGTGCTCCCAAGGCGAGTGTCTCGCGATCAAAACGCTTCGTCGTTGGAAGTCCTGCTTCGGGGACGATGACGCTCATCGGACAGCCAACTTTCCGCGCTGAATGTAAACCGCAATCAGAATGATGACGGCCTGGGTGATTTGTGAGTATGCATCCGGCACGTTGTTCTTGATCAACGTTGCCGCAATGAGCTGCAGCAGGAGGGCGCCCGCTACCGTGCCGACTACCTTGACCTTGCCGCCGGTTAGCGGCGTGCCTCCGATGACGACTGCAGTGATGGCCGATAGCTCGATGAGGTTGCCGAGTGTTGAGGGCACGGATGCCCCGAGCCTGGCGGTTGCGATGATTCCCGCGACTGCCGCGAGTGCGGCTGCGAGGATATATGTGGTCATTAGGATTCTCTTGACCGGGAGGCCCGCTAGTTCAGCTGCGCGCCTGCTCCCTCCCACGGCCACCAGCTGCTTGCCAAAAGTGGTGCGGTTCACCAGGACGGCGACAACGACCACGAGGATCATGGCGACCAGCACGCTGTACGGCACTCCAACGATTGAGTTTCGGCCGAGCGAGAGGATCGTTGGGTTGGTTACGGACTTCAGTTGTTCATTGGCCACCACCAGGGCGATTCCTCTGCCGGCGACCATGAGCGCCAGAGTGGCAACGATGGGTTGCACGCCAATGAACGCGATCATCGCTCCGTTGGCCACGCCAATCAGGCAGCCAGCGAATATTGCCATTGCGGCGGCGGGAATGAGGCCGTAGCCGATATAGAGCGGGATGACTGCTGCCGCGAGGGCCATGACGGCTCCGCCGGAGAGGTCGATGCCTTGCGTCCCAATGACTAACGCCATCCCCAACGCCACGATCAGGACGGGAACCATCTGGATGAACTGCGTCCTGAAGTTATCTACACTGATGAAGTTCGACGTGAACGCTGTGTTGTACATGAGCAGTAGCACGATGGCGATGTACACCCCGTACTGCTGGAGATGTGCCAACGACCGGTTCTGGCGTTGTGCTGTGGGTGCTACCGCTGCTTGTGTCATGGGAGTTCTTTCGTGACGGTGATGGGCTCGCCGACCAACGCCGAGAGCAGATGATGCTCAGTGACTTCGTCTCCAATGAGTTCGGTCTCGACCGAACCATCGCGGAGCACGATGACACGGGCCGATCCTTCGACGACCTCTTCGACCTCGGAGGACACCATGACGATGGCAAGGCCTTCGTCTGCCAGCTCATTGATGAGTGCTTGCACCTCGGCTTTCGCGCCCACGTCGATCCCGCGGGTGGGCTCGTCGAGCAGAAGGACTCGCGGGTTCATTGCGAGCCATCGGGCGATCATCACCTTTTGCTGGTTGCCGCCTGACAGTTCAGAGACGAGTTGGCTCGAGCTTGTTGCCTTGATACGCAACCGCTTCATGAAGACGTCGACGATTGCGTCCTGGCGTGTCCGTGAAGTGAAGCCTCCGACAGAGAGCCGGGGAAGCGCAGCTAGGACGATGTTGTCCCGAATGGACAGGTTCGGGATGATCCCTTCGGCCTTGCGGTCCTCCGGGAGCATCACGATGCCCGCTCGGATGGCGGCCGAAACTGACCCGTTCTTCACAAGGCGTCCACCGACATGGACGTGACCGTTGTCGACCTTCATGACACCGGCGAGAGCCTTCAGAGTCTCCGATCGGCCGGACCCCAGAAGGCCACCGAGCCCGACGACCTCACCGGGGCGGATCTCGAGGCTGATTCCGCTGATCTGATGCTTGCGGGTGAGGTTTGTTGCGATGAGTGTTGGTGCCTGGGAGCTCGTGCGGGCGGACCCGAACGCGGTAAGGGACTCGCGTTTCGTTTTCTCTACGGAGCGACCGAGCATGATTGACACGAGTTCGACGCGGGGCAGGTCTGCGAGCAGACCAGAGTGAACGGACTTGCCGTCCCTGAGTACGGTGACCGAGTCACACACGCGGTAGATCTCATCCATCCGGTGGCTCACGTACACGATGGCGATGCCTTGGGCGCGCAGCAACCCGATGACGCGGAACAAAGTCTCCACTTCGCGAGCCTCTAGCGAGGACGTTGGCTCATCCATGATGACGACACGCGCATCGATGCTTACCGCGCGAGCCAGTGCGACCATCTGCTGCATGCCGAGGGCGAGGCGGTGGAGCGGCCGCCGGACATCAACGTGAATGTCGTACGTGTCGAGGAGCGTGCGGGCGTCTTCGTTCAACTGCTTGAAATCGATCAGTCCCCAACGGTCGCGGGGTTCCCGCCCGAGGAAGATGTTCTGCGCAACAGACAGGAGAGGAATGAGGTTGACCTCCTGATAGATCGTGCTGATGCCCGATCGTTGGGCATCCAGGGGGCGCGCGAACGTGGTGGTGGTGCCCCCGAGATGAAGTTCGCCGGCGTCCGGCTGATAGACACCGGTCAGCACCTTGATGAGGGTTGATTTTCCGGCTCCGTTCTCGCCCATCAGTGCGAGACTTTCACCGGGGTGAAGAGTGAAGTCGACATTGTCGAGGGCTGTGATTCCAGCGAATCGCTTGGTTACGCCGCGGGCTTCCAGGACCGTCGCATCGCAGGGGGTGCCAGTTGGTGTGATCACGCACGAGGCCTTTCTGTCGGGAGGGTGCGGGGCCGGCCGCGCACGTCGCAACTGACCCCGCGTTTATCGCTCGAGTTAGTAAGCGAGATCAACCTTTTCGGCTGCGTTCGACGGGTCGTACTCGCCGTCTTCGATGACGATGCTCTGGCTGACTGCCTCACCTGACAGGAAGCTCTTCAGTGTGGCGAATGCGAGCGGGCCGAAGCGGGGGTTGGACTCGACCACACCGTTGTAGGCTCCTGCAGCTACCTGTTCGACGGCATTTCGTGTTCCGTCGATGGAGTAGATCTGGATGTCCTTACCGGGGGTCTTGCCCGCGGCGATGATGGCGGCCTGGGCGCCGAGTCCCATCTCGTCGTTGTGTGCATAGATGACCGTGATCTCAGGGTTCGCCTGCAGAAGCTGTTCAGTTACCGACTGTCCCTTGTCGCGTGAGAAGTCGGCAGTCTGCTGGGCGACGATCTCCATGTCGGGCGCCTCTGCGGCCATCTGGTCCACGAACCCCTTGAGACGGTCCGTTGTCACGCCATTGCCCGACGAGCCCAGGAGGATCGCGATGCTGCCTTCGCCGCCTGTGCCCGCGATGAGCTGGTCAGCGGCACGCTTGCCCTGCTCGACGAAGTCAGATCCGAGGAACGTGACATAGTCGCTGCAGCCCTCCGCGTTTAGCAGACGGTCGATGGTGATGACGGGAATGTTCTTCTCGCGCGCCACCGACAGTGCTGGCTCGAGCCCGTCGGAGTTGAGCGGGGCCACGATCAGGGCCTGTGCGCCCTGCGAAATCATGTCCTGGATGTCGGAGATCTGCTTGGACAGCGTCGACTGCGCGTTCGTGACGATGAGTTTCTTTACTCCGAGCTTTGCAGCCTCGTCCTTGATGGACTGCGTCTCGGCGATGCGGAAGGGGTTGTCTTCCTTTTCTGACTGCGAGAAACCGACGACAGCGTCGGCGAGCTCGAACTTGTCCCCCTTGTAGTCCGCGAGGGCACAGGTCGGGCCATCTGAGGATTTGACGACCTGGTCAGCGCCACCGGAAGTGGCGGCTTTGCTTTCGCCGGTGTTGGTGCAGCCGGTGAGTGCGAGGGTGAGGACGGCGGCACAGGCGACTGTGCTGAAAAGCGCCTTTCGTAACGGTGTAGCGGTCATTCCATTCCCACTTTCATTGTGTGATTCCGGATACCGTCCGGGCGGAGTTTCGGGGTGTGAACGCTGGCTCGGTCAGCTTCGGACGGATTCAAGTGCGTCAAAGTCGAGGTTGACCCCATGACCGGGGCGTTCTGGAGCGACGGCGAACCCGTCGTCGATGACCATCGGTTCGTGCAGGAACGCGTCGAGTCCGAAGCCGTGGGCTTCCATGAAGGTTCGATTGGGTGCTGCGGCGAGTGCGTGAACCGTGAGGTCGTGGACTCCGTGGGAGGTCACGGACAGGTTGTGCGCTTCCGCGAGGCTGCAAACCTTACGGAAGACGGTGTAACCTCCACAGTTGGCCACGTCAGGTTCAGGAAGCGTGACAGCGCCTGCCGTGATGTGCTGCTGGAACTCGTAGAGGGAGTGAAGGTTCTCCCCAGCCGCGATTGCGTGGTGTCCTTCTCGCACAATCCGAGCGTTACCGGCGACGTCGTCTGGGATGGTTGGTTCCTCAATCCAGATGAGCCCGAACTCCTGCATGGCCCGGGCGGCTCTAATCGCCTCGTCGACGCCCCATTTCATGTTGGCATCGACCATCAGGGGGAAGTCATCCCCGAGATGCTCCCGCATGCTCGTGACTCGGGCCAAATCGGTGCGTAGTAGCGGCCGCCCGACTTTCATCTTGATAGCGCGGAAACCCTCGGCGATATACCGGTCAGCTTGTGCAAGCAACTGTTCGATTGGGAACTCCAGGTCGATGCCGCCGGCGTAGACGGGGACCTTCGGGTCGAATCCGCCGAACAGTCGCCACAGTGGCTGGTTCTGTCGACGCCCGTGCATGTCCCACAGTGCAATGTCGACTGCGGAGATCGCTGAGGTCGCGTGGCCACCTCGGCCCGCATAGTGCAGCATCCACCACATGTCCTGCCACAGTTTTTCTCTGTGGTCAGTATCCTTGCCGATCAGGTGCGGTGTGAGGTAACGCTCGATCATTACCGCGACTGCAGCACCACCGTGGTTCACGGTGTACGTGTATCCGCAGCCCTCCACCCCGTCACTGTCAGTGATCCGAACCGTGATCAATTCGAAGTCCACCATGGTCCCGTGGGTGCTATCAGTCAGCTGTTGCGCCAGCGGAATGCGGTACAAGTCAGTTCGAATTTGCTCGATTTGAGGCAAGGAGGTCTCCCTGTTTCGGTACGGTCGGCGGGTGAAAAAATTAGATTCTGAGCTCGGGATAGGTTGCGGACGTGATAGTCACGGAGAGGGTCGTGCACGTGCAGTGGAGCCTCGTTCGACCGCCACGGCGTCGTGCTCGAGTACGACATCGGCCACGGCCTTGCCCTCGAGTTGGTCGACGAGCGTGTCGACAGCGAGCCTCCCAAGCTCATCGAGAGGCATCGCCATCGCCGATAGGGATGGCACCAGGTAGTTGGCCAGCGGGAGATCGTCGTTGGAGAGGACTGAAACATCTTCGGGAACTTGAATGCCCAAGTCACGGAGCGCTTTGAGTGCTCCGACCGACTGGGAGAACGTACCGGCGTACAGTGCGGTGATCTCCGGGTGCTCGCGCATCAGGAGTTCTGCCGAACGATAGCCGCCCGACTCCAGGAAGTCATCCCGCACCACCATCGGCTTCTCGGCGCCCAGATCGCTGGCCGCTTGGTCGAAGCCGCGCTCACGTTCGACCGCCGGTGAGAGCGTGTCGGTACCGGAGATATGCCCAATCTTGCGGTGGCCCCGCTCGAAAAGAAACCTGTACGCGTTCGCACTTGCGCTTGATTGGTTGATGCTCACGTTCCGTCCAGAATCGGGGACGGTGCGATTCACGAACACATGCGGCACTGTTCTCAGGCGCCCATCGGCTAGGAGAGGGTGACCCTCCCTCGATGAGGCGATGAGGAGCCCATCGACGCGTCCGGCGCTCACCAGGTCGGTGTAGTCGGACTGTGACTGCGAATCCTCACGGTCTTCAGCGAGGAGCACGACATACCCGCGTTCGCGCGCACGTTGGTACGCGCCCCGAGCTATCCGAGCGTAAACCGGGGTCGTGAGATCGGGAATCAGTAACGCCAGTGCCTTTGAGCGCGAACCCGCCAGAGCTTTCGCTCCAGCGTGCGGTTCGTAGGCCAGATTTGCGGCGAGTGCGAGGATCCGGTCTCTCGTCTCGTCGCGGACTGCGAGAGTCGGGTCTCCGCTGAGCACTCGCGAAACCACTGATTTCGTCACATTTGCGGCATCCGCGACGTCAATCAGGCGCACTCGCTGCTCTTTCGGGCTTTTCTCGGACATTGCACGCACTTTCCTCATGTCGTTGCGTTCGTCGGTCTGGCGGTTGAAACTATCGGTCAGCGGGAGGGCTTCGCGTAATCGAGGTAGACAGTCTTCCGACGCAGGTATCGCTCGAATCCGTGGGCACCGTCGTCGCCGCCGAGCCCGGAGAGCTTCCACCCGGTGTGAAACCCCTGCACCTGTTCGGGCCCGGTCTGGTTGAGATAAACCTCCCCGAACTCAAGATCGTCGGTCGCAGCCAGAGCGGTTCGCATACTCTCCGTGTACACATAGGCCGTAAGGCCATACTCTGTGGAATTCGCCCACTCGATCACCTGGTCGTAGTCATCGAAGGGGATGATCGGCAGCACGGGGCCGAAGACTTCCTGCTGGACGATGTCCATGTCGTTCGTGACGTTGGTAAGTACCGTCGGAGCGAACCAGAATCCGTCGCTGTCCTCCATACCTTCTGGTTTTCCACCACCAATTTCAAGGTGTGCACCAGCAGACACGGCGCCGTCCACGAACGACTTCACTTTGTCCCACTCCGCCTGAGAAACCTTCGGTCCCATTTGGCTCGTGTCATCGAGCGGATCGCCGACCTTCAGGTCCCTCACCTTCGCGACGAACCGGCGCACGAACTCGTCGTAGACACCGCGCTGCACGTAAGTGCGCTCATTGCACGTGCACACCTGCCCACAGTTCCAGAACCGAGCTTCGAAGGCTTGCTGCACCGCTAGCTCTAGGTCGGCGTCGTCAAATACGATAACCGGCGCCTTGCCGCCGAGTTCCAGCGACACCGGGATAACCTTTTCGGCAGTCGCGGCGAGAATCTGTCGTCCGGCCCGGGTCGAGCCGGTCACGGTCACCATTCCGACGGATGGGTGGCGGACAATTGCGTCGCCGATGACTCGACCAGGGCCGGTGATGACGCTGATGAGGCCGTCTGGCACGCCGGCCAACTGGCACACCCGTGCCATCGCAATGGCTGAAAGGGGCGTTTCTTCACTCGGCTTCAGCACAATCGCGTTTCCGGCCATCAGCGCTGGTGCTACTTTCCGCGCGAAGATGGCGGCCGGGAAGTTCCAGGGGATGATGGCCGCAACGATCCCAATCGGTTCTTCTCGCACGATCAACTGGCGGCCGTGAGCTGAGGGAGCCACAAGTTCACCTACGTTTCGGTACTTCTGACTAATTGCAAAATCAAAGAATGCCTTCACGCCGCCGATCTCGCCTCGCGCCTCGGTGATCGTCTTTCCCTGTTCGGCGACCACGATCTGCGCAAGCTCCTCGTGGTGTTCCGACACAATTCGAACGACAGACTCCAGCACTGCGCCGCGTTCGGCGTAGGTTTTACGCGCCCAGTTCTTCTGCGCATGGCGAGCGACCGACAGCGTCTCTTCGAGATGTGCAGCTGTTCCTTCCGGAACGGTGGCGATCTGCTTTCCTGTCGACGGGTTCGTCACCGGTCGTGCGGCTTCGGTCCGCGTCCATTGGCCTCCGATCAGCATTGCGGGTGAGCTGGAGAGGAGGGAATCTTCACTGAAGAGAGTGCTGGTCATCATTGGCCTTTGTCGATAGTTGTTCAGGGTCTGAGCGGGGCGGGGCGGCGCGACGCGGCGCGTTAGCTCATGACAATTCCGCCCTCTACGTTGTACGTCTGGCCAGTGATGTAGTCGGAGCCGGACCCGGCCAGGAAAATGGCCAATGGGACGACATCTGAGGGGACCGAAGTGCGACCGAGCGGAATTCCGGCTGCCGCGTCGCGGAATGTTTCTCCTTCGGACTTACCGGTGATCTCGCCGAACTGCTTGTCGACCTCTTTCCAGTACGGTGTGTCAACGATTCCGGGTGCCATTGCATTCACGTTGACTCCGTAAGGAGCCATGGCCATGGCAACAGACTGAGTGATTGAGATGACGGTGGCTTTCGATGCACAGTATGCGGCGACGAGAGCCTCGCCGCGGCGCCCCGCGATGGAAGCCATGTTGATGATCTTTCCGCTCTTCTGGGCACGCATCGGTTCGCACGCTGCCTGCGTCAGGAAAAACAATCCGCGTACGTTCACGCTGAAGATGCGGTCCCACTCCGCCGCAGTCGTCTCCCAAACGGGCTTGATGAGTCCGATGCCTGCGTTGTTGACCAGGATGTCAAGCGAACCGTGTTCAGCGACGATGGCGTCCACAATTTCCTTGGATTGGACCTCGTCAGCCACATTCAGCGATCGGGCAGATGCTGACCCGCCTGCAGCCGTGATCTTGGCGACGACTGCCTGTGCGCCTTCCACGTTGAGATCAGCGATCACGACGTGGGCGCCTTCGGCTGCGTAGCCGAGGGCCATGGCCTTTCCCATACCTGATGCAGCCCCGGTGATCAATGCAACCTTGCCGTCGAGTTTCGTCAATGTCTTCTCCTTTGAAGTGGCTGGGGTTTGAACCGGCTCTGTGAGCCTTCCAAAGAAAGCTAGCACTAGAAAACCGGTTTTCTTTTGGTATACATTACGGCGAGAAGCTTTTTTGTCAAATCATTTCGCTCAGATTGGACAGCATGAAGATAGTCATCACGGACTGCGACCATCCGCAGACAGCCGAAGAAACAGCTGTGGCTCGGGCGCACGGCGTCGAACTGGTTCTCGCCCAATGCCGCACCGAGGACGATGTGATTGCCGCCGGCACGGACGCGGACGGCCTGGTTGTTCAATATGCGCCCATCACGGAAACCGTGCTTGCGGCACTGCCCCAGCTGAAAGCCATTGGCCGATACGGGGTCGGATACGACACCGTGGACGTGCCGGCAGCCACAAGGCACGGTGTGGCGGTGTGCAACGTTCCGGACTATGGAACCGAGGATGTCAGCGATCACGCGATCGCTCTGGCGGTCAGCCTGGAACGCGGCATCGTACGTTTCGACAGGCAGGTGCGTCACGGCAATAGCCGGATTGATGACCTTCGACCGCTTCACCGCATCAGCACCAGGGTTTTCGGAGTCGTTGGCCTCGGTCTCATCGGATCCGCCACCGCCCGCAAGGCCCGTGGACTGGGCTACACCGTTATTGCGCATGATCCCGCACTTCCCGTTGATGCAGTCAGCAGTGAGGGCATCCCACTCGTTGGCTTGGACGAGCTGTACGCCACCGCCAACGTCGTGTCCGTACACGTGCCACTAAACGACGCCACCCGGCACCTCATAGATTCTCAGGCGCTCGGGAAGTTCTTGCCCGGAGCGATTCTCATCAACACCTGCCGGGGCGGCGTCGTCGACACGGATGCGGTCGTGGATGCACTGGCGAGCGGTCGGCTGAAGGGCGCGGGGCTGGATGTTTTCGAGGAAGAACCCGTGCCGGCGAACAGCCCCTTGCTGCACGCGGAAAATGCCGTGCTCACCCCCCACGTCGCGTGGTACAGCGAGGAGTCCTATAGCGAGTTGAAGACTCGCACCATCGAAAATGTCATTGAGGTGTGCGCCGGTCGCACCCCCCGCAACATCCTCAACAGGGAAGTCTTGGTATGACCAACTCATCATCATCAGCCGCAAAGAATGAAATGAAAGCTGCCGTGTGGATCGGCCCCGACTCCCTCCACGTGCGCACAGTCCCGATGCCGACCGTGCCCAAGGGCCACGCCCTGGTGAGAATCGAACTCACCGGGCTATGCGGCACGGACTTCAGTATCCTTCATGGAACCCATCCGCGGGCCGCCGCGCCCGCGATTCTCGGGCATGAGATCACCGGAATAGTGGAAACAGCAAGCGAGGGTAGCCCGGCTGTCGGCACTCGCGTTGCCGTGGAACCGCTGGTCACCTGTGGGTCCTGTGGCCCATGTAAAGCCGGGAACTCACACGTCTGCACGAAACTGAGGCTGCATGGAATCGACTCGCCAGGTTCACTCGCGGAATATGTCGCCCTTCCCGTGGAATCACTGATTCCGATTGACGCGCGTGTCCCCTTGCGTGAGGCGGCGTTGGCGGAACCACTTGCAGTGGCCGTGCACGCGGTGCACCGATCCGGGCTCGCGGGCGGTGAAACAGTGATGGTATTCGGTGCCGGGCCGATCGGTATCCTGACGGCCCTGGTGGCACGCAACGCGGGAGCCGGGCAGATCCTGATCTCGGAACCGAGCGAGGAGCGACGGCTCGTCGCTGCAGACCTGGGCTTCGAGACAGTGCCGGGCAACGCTAACCCCGTAGAGTGCATCCTTCAGTCAACGGAAGGCGCGGGCGCCGACATCGTTTTCGACTCCGCAGCCCACCCCTCGGTGGCCGCTAACTTGGGCAAGAGCGTGCGTGTGCTCGGAACGATCGTCCTGGTCGGGGTCTACAAGAAGCCCGCTGAGGTCGATCTCCAGGCACTGACATTTGCCGAGAACACAGTCGTTGGTGTGCGTGTCTACACCCGCGCTGACTTCGAAGAAGCCGTTGCGCTGATCGAATCGGGGGTGCTTGGACTGGAACGCATCCCTGTCGAGGTGTTTCCACTCGATCACGTCGCGGAGGCCTTCGAGCGGGCCATGGCGGCATCGGGCTGCCTAAAGGTATACGTCAGTTCACAAGAGGCGGTGGCATCATGAGCGCATTCGACCTGACCGGTAAGACCGCCGTGGTGACCGGAGCCTCTCGGGGCATCGGATTGGCAATTGCATCAGGCCTTGTTGGTGCCGGTTCTGATGTCATCGCCCTGCAGCGTGGCGACATTCCAGAGTCTCTGCTGAGCCTGGCTGCCGCGACGGGGCGCCGTGTCACGCGAATCAGCGTGGACCTGTCGGAGAGCGAGTCAATCGCCGAAGCGATCCGCGTCGTCCTCGCCTCAAACCACGTCGACATTCTGGTCAATAACGCCGGCACTCAGGTGCGGCACGACGCAGTGGTGTTCCCCCTCGACGACTTCGACGCAGTGATGAACGTCAACCTCCGCGCAGTCTTTCAACTGTGCACAGGATTCGGCGCCGCCATGCTGGAGCGGGGCGAAGGAAAAGTCATCAACCTAGCTTCGCTCCTCTCTTTTCAAGGCGGACTGCGTGTTCCCGCATATGCGGCGTCCAAAGGAGCCGTCGCCCAATTGACCAAGGCACTGTGCAACGAATGGGCGGCTCGCGGAGTCAACGTCAATGCGATCGCTCCGGGCTACTTCGCCACAGAAATGAATTCCGCCCTCCTGGCAGATGAAGAACGTAGCGGGCAGATCTCAGCGCGAATTCCGGCCGGTCGGTGGGGAGCTGCCGACGATATCGCCGGTGCGGCGATTTTCCTCGCCTCACGCGCATCGGATTACGTCCACGGTGTGGTCATTCCGGTCGACGGCGGATGGATGGCACGTTAGTGAATATTCAGAGGCCCGCCGTTTCCACCCTGCTCGCCGCGACACCGGTTCTGGCCGTGCTCAGGGCAAGTCATGCACGTGAGTTCGCGCCCGTGATCGAAGCACTCGCCACAGGCGGTGTGCGGTCGATTGAGCTGACGCTCAGTACCGAGGGTGTGGTCGAAGAACTACCTGCACTGCTCGCCCGCTTCGGCGGAGACGTTGAAATCGGTGTTGGCACGATCGTGGACGTCGCCCAGGCGGTGGAGTGTCTAGATCTAGGCGCGCAATTCATTGTGACTCCTACGACGAATCCTGACGTCGTGCGCACTTGCGTCGACCGGGGTGTTCCTGTATTTCCCGGTGGAATGACTCCGTCAGAGTTGTTTTCGGGCTGGCAGGCAGGCGCCACGGCAGTGAAAGTGTTCCCAGCTTCAAGAGTGGGGATTGGATATCTCAGCCTGATTTGGGGACCCTTCCCGCGGATGGAGATCGTCCCTTCCGGCGGTGTAACCCTAGAGGAGGCGCCTGCGTGGATCGCGGCCGGGGCCTGTGCCGTGAGTCTAGGCAGCCCTCTTCTAGGGGATGCGTTCTCGGGTGGCGACCTCGGCGCACTCGAGGAGCGAGCCAGGACATTGACCGCAAGCGTCCTCGAGGCCGTCGCTGCACGCTCGTCGGTGCGAGCATGACGCGAGACATTGACGTTGTCACCCTCGGCGAAACCATGGCGCTCATCAAGGCGAACGCCACGGGTTCTCTCGCGCATCAATCGGCCCTTGGCTTGTCCGTTGGTGGCGCAGAGAGCAATTGCGCTATTGCTTTGCGCCGTCTCGGCACGTCTGTGACTTGGATCGGTCGTGTCGGCGCTGACAGCCTAGGAGAGCGAGTACTCCGGGAATTACGCGCCGAGGGGGTCGTCGTGCACGGCATCATCGACCCGATTGCCCCAACGGGTCTCATGATCAAGGAACGACGAACCGCAGATTCGATCAAGGTCGTGTACTACCGCTCGGGCAGCGCAGGTTCACGGCTCTCCCCCTCGGACGTCGATACGGTGGCGATCTCATCGGCAAAAATTCTGCACGTCACCGGCATCACCGCCGGGCTCTCCGCATCAGCGGCTGACGCAGTTGATTTCGCCGTCTCATGCGCGAAGGAGGCCGGCACCCTGGTCTCATTCGATTACAACTACCGTTCGGCTCTGTGGGCACCTCCGGCAGCGGCAGCGGCCTTCCGCCGCCTCACCGAGCAGGCGGACCTGGTATTCGCCGGCGATGATGAAGCCGCGCTTGTCGTAGGCCCGGGAACTCCACGCGACCAGGCATCAGCTCTCGCTGAACTCGGACCGCGACATGCCGTAATCAAGCTCGGAGCACGCGGATCCGTCGCCCTTATCCATGGGGAGTACTTCGAACAGCCGGCCATCCCGGTGCGCGCGGTTGACACTGTGGGCGCGGGTGACGCCTTTGTCGCAGGCTATCTTTCTGACCTACTGCGCGGGGTGACCCCGGAGGAACGGCTGCTGACAGCCGCGACCGTCGGAGCTTTCGCGTGCACGGTCGAAGGTGACTGGGAAGGCAACCCAGTCAGGGACGAGCTGGGCCTGTTACACGCCGTGGAGAATGTGCGTCGGTAGGGAGAGAAATGTCGGCGCGGCTCGTGACCGTGCAGGCGCATTGGGGTCCTTGGGCACCGTCCAAACAGACGTGCACGTGCGTTGCCCATAGAGGGTGTCCGCGGCCGGGGCCCATGCCCACTATTGAGGTCCGCCATCCCTGGGTAGCGGAGCTAGTCCTACGAGTCATCGACTGACTGTTGACGGTGCGGGAAGAGGCTTGGCTCGCCGTCCGTCCAGGACAATTCCTTTACAGCTCCACGTCGTCAGGCGGCATCGACGTCGGCACGATCGGGGCGGTTGTGTCCTTGCGGCGATGGAGGTGTCCTTGGTCGGGATCGCAGTTGCGGAAGGGCCCGTTACTTGTGTCCAAGATGACGGCGGTATGGCGGTCCCAGTGGTTGATCCACCACGATGACACGGCGCCGGCGTCGCCGTCCATGACGCTGGCGTCAGCTTGCATGCTGGCCTGCCAGAGGGCCTTAAACCGGGCAACGACCTCCGGGTGCAGCCACCACTGGGCGCACCACGGAGTCGGTTTGGTGCCGACGACCTCGACGGTGGCGAGGTGACGGGTGAGCCAGTCGAGGAACATTTGGCGTACGTGGACCGCGGCCTCTGAGGTCTGACGAGTTGTCGTCGTCATACCCAGCCACGGGCCGCAACCTCCGCTGCAGCGGTGTCGTCCGGCACGGCGATAGGCGTCGGTGCGAGATTCGGTGTCCTGGTCGGGATGCGGTTGATCGTGGTGGTGAGGGTTTTGTCGCGGAACCAGGGGACGGTATTGACCATGATGGGTCGGCATTTAGAGCTGAAGACGATGGCACGCCATTCGAGGAGGGAGCCGAGGGTGGCGATGTTGAGGGTGCTGACCTTGCGTTGGCGGGCCGATTGCTGCGACTCCGATCACGTGTAAGAGCATGCGAAAGGGGCCTCCTCACGTGCCGCGTGGAACCCGCTGCGGCCAGGTATCGCGTCCTGCTGGCGCATCTGATGATCGAACACGGGTGCGCGTAGTGTGTCCGACATGGACGACGAGCTGGGTGTGCCGAACTGCGAACGATGCCTGGTGCCCATGGTGATCGAGGGCACAGATGAAGGCCCCTACTGGTGCTGCCCCGAGTGCCGCATCGTTCGGTTCGCTTGATGGCCCTCTCCCTGACAGCGCGCCCTCGGGCATGGGCTCGGACCGCTGCATCGAGGAATTCGCGGAGAGCGACTTTGATCTGGGCCTTGTGCACGAGAGACGAATCCAGCGCTGTTCAGCAACCGGTATCAAGTGGACGAGAATGATCGTGTGACCGCCCCTCTTAGAACCGACCTTTGGTCGGTGACTCTGCCCGCTGTGCACGCTGCGCGGGCACGAGCACACCAATATCTAAAGACTGGAAAGTATGTACCTCGCAGGGACGTAATCACGTCAGAGACGAATAGTCACGGCTGGTCGACTGCCACGCGCCGAGAGCACATCGGGATTTCGAAGTCGGCACCGGTCAACTGGGGCTACATGTTTGGTGTCAGCGTTGGGACGTTTGCCCAGATCGCTTTGGACGAGGTGCCCGAGTTGATCAGTGCCTGCAATGTCGTTAGCGAAATAGCGATGTCCGACGTGAAATTCGAGCAGAGCATCAGCTTGTTGGCGAGCGGTGAGCAAGACTCGGTCAAACGCATAGAGCAGGTCAAATTCGAATACGTGCGATTTGTGATGCACCTCATAGCCCGGGCCGAAGCAACGGGCGCTGAGTCGGACGAGGACCTACTATCGATCTACCTCGCTCTAGAAAGGGCGCGATTCGCTGACGAACTAATTGGCGACCTGATCGTGCCTATTGCTCTAACCGCCCTAAAAACCAACGAAACATTTCAGATCACGGAGGACATCTGGATCGAGCCAATCGACGCTGATATGCAACGAGCACGTGCTGAGCCGATCCTTTCGGGAGACCGCGTATCTGCACTCGTCGTCGCGGCGGCGACGCACGCAGTAGTAGTCAGGAACGTCAAGTTCGATAATCGGGACTACTTCGACAGGCGTTTCAGACGCAACGAGATCGACCTAAACAGGGTAGATCGGGTGATTCAGTGTCTGCATATTGCGACAGCACGAGACACAGGGTACGCGCAGGCCTATGTGAGGCCCGTGGACTGGGCCGACGAGTGGGAGCACGATCTGCCGGCGATTTGGAAGATCGCGAAATACCACCGCTACCCAGACGAGTTTGACGCGGGTGGATGGAACGAAGACAAGGTCGCTGTGAGTCAGGCGCTCTTGGACGAAATTCCTGTGATGTTCACGGCTTTGGAGAGTTCTCCTGCAAACGTGCAGCTAGCTGCGCGAAGAGCCATGCGCGCTGTCCTGCGAGATGACGACGAGGACAAGACACTCGACGCCACGATTGGCATGGAGGCCTTACTGCTCAGCAATAATGATCGCGAGGAAATGACGCACCGGATGGCGCAACGCGCTGCCGCGGCATTAACGGCGGACTACCCGCCGCAGATCGTCTATGGACTGGTCAAGAAGGTCTATGAGCATCGGTCGAAGATCGTGCACGGGCGAGTCCGAAAGACCAGCATGATCAGGATCGAAGAGGTGCCGTACCCAGCTCAGGACATCGCCGCACTACTGCTTCGTCTGCTTCTGGGAAACTTGCTGCGTTCCGAGAATCCCTGGACACCGGAGCAGCTCGATTTGAAGCTCCTGCAAGCGCTGAACCATACCGCCCCCACTGCGCTCGACTCCGCAGTTACAGAATAGGAACGAATTGGGCAAAGCCAGCCGGAACAAGCGCGAACGCAGTCTGGAGCGCGCTGTGAGCGCCATCACCGAGTCTCGAGTCCCTATCGACCTTCTCCGCCGCGCGGTGGAGGAGATCGGGCAGTTGTATGGGACGATCCAGGACTGCGCTGGTGCTGCGGCCCTCCTTCAAGAGACCGGGAGGTTGCTCGGATACGAGCTCACGGCACGGCCTGTTTCACTGCTCGCGACTCACGCTGCATCAAGGACACAAATCGTTATGGGTCGGCGAGCGACTGAGCGAGTAGTGGAGGCTGGCCCCATCGAGATCGAAGATCATCTACATGGAGGCAGGGACACCGGTCACATGGTCGTGACATGCGACGATCCACCGATGCTCATGGATGCCAATCTCTTCGGTCAACTGGCGCCCCACGGGATCAAGGTTCGGCCCTTATGCCTTGACGTCTCGAGCGCTCATCCGAAAGACGGAATGTGGCTCACTGAGCACGACGGCCTGAACATGGTTTACATCAGCGACGACACTGATCAAGGTTTGGTGCCTAGGTTCCAAGCGAATCTGCAGGAGTGCAAGCCGTACGCACGACGCCTGGCAGGCGCCCTGCGGGCGAGCGAAGGGGTCCGGTAAGCGAAGGTGACTCAGCGGCGGCGGCACACGAACCGGAGCACGGAATTGTGCCAGCCGCCCTGTCAGTGACGGACCCTCGGGCCGCGAGGTGAATGCTGTTGTCGGCCAGGTACGAAGGCTGCAGGTTGAACGGTACGGCCTTGGCGACGAGATCGGGCGTTTGACGGTATCCGGAACAGCTTCGCCACCGTTGCCGCGCGCGTTGTTTCAAGGCCCGTCAAGTTGCGCGGCTCCGAACGGCAAACCAGCGCGCACTGGTGGATGGCTGCACGCGTGGGTCGAGAAAGTGTCCATTCCCAGGGGCCTCGCCAGTGCCCGCCGTGCGATCCGAATTCTGAACTCCTGCCTGCCGCTCCCAACGATTCAAACGGCATGAGAAGGTAAATTGCGTTTGGATACGCGACGGCCCAACGCTCGTCGCCCGCACCCCGCTTCGCAGCGGTCGAGAAGAGGCTTCGTGGACTACGAGTTCGCCCCGTCCCATGTCCAAGTCGTCGCCGCGCTCATCGACAGAGTTGCGGACGCCGGGGATGACCTTATGAAAGTTTGGGAACGTCTCTGGCTCGACGAGGAATACAAACACTTGAATGAGGAGCTGCGGGTGGAGGTCGACTTCATCTTTGGGTACGAGCTCCAAGAGAAATTCGAAAGTGCTGGTGAGGTTGAACTCGTCGAATCTCGCCTTTCCTTCACTGCCACCCGGCCTATGTCGGGAACTCCGGCAAGCGCATGGACTCTGTGGTCCGAGGTGAGTTCAACCCTGGAGAACCCAGGCATCTGTGCTCACCTTGCCGATGTCCTCCTCACCGCCCGGGTGAAGACGACCCCTGAGCACGCGGCCTCGACGATCGGCCTGTACTTGAAGGCTGTCGAGTTTGGCGATTTTTCCGCTCACCAGGCCGCGCTTTCACTTGGGCGAGCTAACAATATTGCTCGCTCTCGTGGAATGGCGGATGAAGGTCCCGTGCGCGTGGCAATGCACCGTTGGAGCGAGACTTTCGGCAACGACATAGCGACGATCGGCCCAGCGCTAAGTCTCCTGGCCGCGCTTTCGGTTCCCCCACGGGATGGAGTGTTCGCAGCCGGCGAGCGTGAGTCGGTACGCAGTCAGCTCTTTGCACTCGGAGATTCGCCAATGAGCCTCGTTGACGAGCTTGCTAAGACAATCGCGCGGCTCGCAGAGAACGCCACGGAGCTGGAAATCAGCAGGCGCTGGCACGTGAAGCAATACTTGGCGTTCGCCGACTCTGCTGAGCGGGGGATGGTGAAGATGCAATACGCGCAAACAGCAGCCGACCTCGCAAAGTCTTACGGTCTGCCCGAGCTGAAGGATGCTGCAGTGTTGATCATGCAGACCGTGGACCATGACTCGATGGGATGGAAGACCGCGGGGTTCAATCTGCCGATGTCCAAGAATTTTTTTCGGGCACATCTTCGGAGATACCGTCGTGCACGAAACTGGGAACACGGGCTGATGGTATTCCTCGCCGGAAGTTCTCCGGCGGGAGATCATGAGGCGAACGTCAGGACGGCCGAGCGTGCCGCTTCGGGCTCTATAAGAGCACTTGTCACTCGGACGGTCTACGGTTCGCATGGTCTTCCGGAGCGCACTAACGCCGATTTCATGATGGAAGAGATTGTTAGGACTGAGACAATCGCGCTCAACATCTCTTCGATCCTTCTCGCGCTCGAACTGGCGCATATTCGCGACCGTTTTTCCCCACCGCGGGCTGATCGAATTGCGAACTGGATGGTGGACAGTTTCTCGGCTGATCCGCCGCTTGCCAAGCATTTCGAGGAGGCGGTTGCGCTTCATTGGGCTAGTAAGTTTTCCGATTCGGCCCGCCTGTCCATTCCACTTATTGAAAGAGCTGCGCGTGAACTACTCCTCAGGCTCGACGAACCCCTTTATCGAACTCAGCGTGGCGAATCCCCGGGCCGGTTTCCTGCGATGGATTTCTACGTCGACGCACTCGCAAAACGGGATCTGGACCCCGACTGGGATCGAGCACTCCGAGTGACACTCCTGTCGCCTGGTATGAACCTCCGTAACCTTTCTGCTCACGGATTCACGCTGAGTTTCTCTGAATACCAATCAGCTCTGTTGCTTCGCCTCGCGGGGCTCTTCTGCGCGATGCCCATCGGTATGGATCAGTCCGGCCTCAAGTCGCCACCCACCGTGGCCCGACGGCAACTCCGACGACGCCTTGGCTGGGTGTGGTCGTGAGAGGAACCCGAGGCGACGCTGGTCTCCCGTCTTTCTGATGCGACCAGCCTCACCAGCCAAAACAGCTCACCTGCCGCCGCTCAGCCGGCTGCACCTCCTTCGGTCGAACAACCACCTCAGGCGACCGCTCACCTGGGTACTGATCGGCGTTGGCGCGGATCGTCAAACACATCCATCGCCTGAGAAGTACGTGGGGGATTGTAAACGAGCAACTCACGCCCTCCGCCTCCACATCTGAATGACGTTGTCCGCGGCCACCGCCTCGACTACAACCCGTTCCTGTTCCCGCTCCACGGCCTGGCGTGCCCGGACTTTCCCTGCCACGTCCAGCAGGTCCCACATTTGCTCGCCGGTCACCGACACTCCGCGGGCGCCGGTGCGTCGGGTGCGGCCGCGGATCAGGACGTAGTGGGTGCGGAACACGGCCCCGATCGCAGCCTGCGCGTCGTGGAAGAACACCACATTGGAGACCAACCCGCTGCCCTCGTCGAGGGAGAGGAAGACGACGCGTTTGCCGCTTCGCATCGGGGGAGTGTGGGTGGCGCGGCGGACCCCGGCGACGAGGACCTCGCTGCCGCCCGGCAGGTTGACGAGTTCCGAGGCGGGGGTGACTCCGAGTTCTTTGAAGGCCAAGTGGCGCGAGGTCGCCGCCATCCGCGACTGTGCAGGGGAGGTGGAGCAGAGAGCCCTTGCCGACGTAGACGACGACAAGCGCACATCAACGCTCAAGTGGTTGCAATGGGCTTGGGACTACGCGGACCGCATCGACCTGCTCCAGCGACCGGTTCGTGTGCCTTCACCGCCCAAGCCGTGCTGGACGTACCCATTCCGAGCCCGGGGTTGCCAGAGGCGGGCCGATCCTGACCGCCAGGCATTCGCACCGCTGATCACCTGGTCACGAATTCAGACGACGAAGTCCGTGCTCGAGCGCATCAGTCTTCCGGCGATCGAATTAGACGGTAGCGTGACCAACACGAGGACCTCTCCGATCAAGAGCGGTAAGTCGCGTCTGGCTGAGCATGCGCGGAAGGGTTTGATGGCCGTGACTTGGGGTGCTACGTGGACATAACCTTTGGAAATCAAGTGCTGCTTGCAGCAACGACACTGATGGCCTCCCTCGGGGGCTACTTCTTGGCAGGGCGCAACGAAAGTCGCCGTGATCGGAGACAAGCCGAGCAGGATAGGGCGAGAGCTGACCGCGAGCAGTCAGCGGCATCCAATGAGCGGAAGAACCGGTTTCAGCTGGATACGCTGCTGGAGCTCCAGGATGCAGTGCAGCTAGAGGCGCGACTGACGGGGCGGGCGATGCACTTCGATCACATGCAAGCGCGGGAGTCGAATTACACCCAACTGCCAAACGACTGGTCCGACGAGATGCACTCCAATGGAGTGAACGTCAATCGCTTGGTGAGTCGCGTTCTAAGCGACGACCTTCGCGATGGAGTTTCTAGGTTCACCGCCGCCTGCTCGGCACACACCTTTCTGCCCAAGGAATTTGAAGAGCTTCGCGGCGAGGAACTTGAAGACCATTCATTCCGGAAAATGGCGGCGTTCGGTCACCAAGTAAACGACGTGATGGACATGCTTGGATCTGCAATCAGACTGGAGCTCACCCGCTAATCCATGCGCAGACTGTGCTCGTGGTAGCACGCTGGTGGATCGCACTCATCCCGGCCGCGACCGCCGTTCTCGGTGGGCTCAGAGCCATGCCCGTACCGATGAGTAACGCCCAGTTCATTGAGCAGGGAACGCGACTACTCGCGTGGCTGAGCCGTCACCTCGATGCGTGACAGGCCGCCAACGACTCACCCAGTAAGGGGAAGCCCTAGGGGAGATGCCCACCGAACGAGATCGCGGCAGTGCGGACGCGCTGGATGGCAGTTGCCCAAAGAGCTTTGTAGAGGGGCTGCGTGTGGGATTGGGGTCGCGGTCCACCATGTGGGGTGTGGCGCCTGTGCTTCTGCGCTGGTGCGCTGGTGCGTTACTCGCCCACACCTGTGCGCAACTGCTCCAACTCAGCGCGCAGCAGGGCCATCTGCTGCTCGTAGGCGGCGAGCACGTCAGTGACGCGCTGCTCGGCGTAGGAACGCTCCCTCGCTGCCTCGGCCGTGGCACTGTCGCGTTCGCTGCTGACCGTGGCCAGGCGCCCGGTCAGCACGAGCGCTTCCGCCCGGGCGCTCTCGCGCTCCGTCCGGGCCTGATCGAGCAGGTCCCGGGTGCTCGCAGCATCCGTCTCGGCCCGCTCGGCGCGTCCGATCGCGGCGGCGGCCTGCGCGATCGCGTCGCGCGCGGCTGCCAGGGCCTCGTCCTTGGCCGTTGTGGCCGCAGTGGCGAGCTCCCGGGCTTCGGTGAGCTGTGCGGTCGCGGCCGCGTTCTCGATGGTCAGAGCGGCCACCGTGTCTGTGAGGGCGGTGATCTCGGCGGTCGCCCGTACGTTGTCCTCGACCGCAGTGACCAGGTCGCTCTCGAGGGTGGCGGCACGCTGCTCGAGCGCGGCCAGGGTCGTGCGGAGCTCGTCGACCAAGGCAGCTGATTCCTCGGCTGCCGCGTCGGCTTCGGAGCGCTCGGCCTCGGCCTTGCGGGTAGCGGTCTCGGCCCGGTTGGCACGGGCGGCCGCCGTGGCGACCTGCTCGGCCGCGTCAGAGGTGACGGCTTCGATCTGTGCTTCGGCCGCGTCCGGGTCCGCGACGGTGCGGAGCTCGTCGACAAGGACGACCAACTGCTGCTGCAGGTGCTCGACCATCCCGGCGACCTGGGACCGCAGCACGCTCGCCCGCTGCCGGGCCGCATCGACGGGGAGCTTGTCGTCCTCGACGGTGCGCTCGACCCGACCGGACTCGGCGTGGCGGGCCCGCCACGCAGCGGCGCGGTTGTGAGCGGGGTCGGTGCAATAACCGGCGGGCCGGCCAACGCCAGGTGTGGCGTCCACCGGCTCGCCGCAGCCAGGGAAACGACAGGTGCGCACGTCGGTGGCTTCGGGGATGCTCATGTCTATAACGTATCGAAAGAAACGCAATACGCAATACGCAATACGCAATACGCAATACGCAATACGCAATACGCAACACGCAACACGCAACACTCAAAACGCAAAACGCAAAACGCAAAACGCAAAACGATAACGGATTAGCGCCGTCGCCGACGAAGGTCACGGAACTAGCCGTGGACGGGGTACCTGCGTCAGGGGTCATGAAAGTGCCCGCATCCATTCGCGAGAAGAAATGCCTAAGGGAAGTCGCCGTGGAATGCAAGCCGATAGAGTCTTCGGCATGAGAGTCGCCCAGGCAATCGCGAGAGTTGTTATGGTGGTTTGTCTTGTCACCGGGTGCAGCCCGAAGCCTGGACCAATCGCAACGACGGAAGCTCCGAATGTTGCTGTTTGCAAGGATTTTGCGATGACCGATGAAGAACTCGTCACTGTGCTCCGCGACTGGACTAGCTGTTGTTCCCACACAGGTTGTGAGCGTGGCGTGAGCTAAAAAGGTGAGGACCTCCGGTATCGATTGGGTTACCACACTCAACACGATGCAACGGAGGCCCTCAT
>NZ_SOFB01000013.1:0-101385 GCF_004402815.1 Cryobacterium sp. Hz7 | reverse complement strand
CTGCCGCCGCCGAGCCGACGCCGAGCCGCGCCGCTGCCGCCGCCGAGCCGCCGCCGAGCCCACGCCGAGCCGACGCCGAGCCGCCGCCGATGCGGACGCGATCGACCCGAACGAATTCGACGGAGATTTTGCCCAAAACAGCCCGGAATACTTTGCAAAAGCAGTTTTAAACGAGATTCTCCGTCGAATTCGTTCGACGCTGTGAGCGATGCAACCGATCGATCCGGACTCACTCAGCCGGCCCCTCCCCAACCCGGCCGGCCGTCATCCCGGGACGGATGCCGGCGCCCGCGGTGGCGCCTGCCTCCGGAGTGATGGACTGATGCGGTGATCCGAGCCGATGTCCCGCTGACCCTCCCCACCCGCCCGGCCGACCTGCCGCCGCCTGGCTTCCCACTCATCGCGAGCGTGGCGCCGCTGGCCGCGGCCGGGGCGATCTGGCTGATCACGGGCTCAGCCTTCGTGCTGATCTTCGCGGTGCTCGGCCCGGTCATCGCCGTGGCCGGCATGCTCGACGCGCGGCGCACGGGCCGCCGTACCCGGCGTACCAACGCCCTCGACCAGGGGCAGGCACTGGCGACACTGCGGGCCGAGGTGGCCCTGCGCCATGAGGAGCTGCTTCGCGCGCACTGGCGGCGCACGCCCTCGGCCAACAGCATCGTCGCCGCCCCGCACGCGGCCATCCGTTGGACCGGTTCGGGAGCAGACGTGAGCCTGGGCTCCGGTGCGGTGCCCAGCGGGCTACGCCTCGACGGTGGCGCCGCTCCCGACGAGCATCGCGACGTGCGCGACTGGGCGGCCACGCTCACCGAGGCACCGATCGACGCCGATGCCGGCGGTGGTATCGGCATCGTCGGACCGCTGTCGCTCGGGCAGGCGCTGGCCCGCGGGCTGCTGGTGCAGCTGGCCTGCTCCCTGGCTCCAGACCAGGTCGGACTCACCGTGCCTGATCGCGGTTGGGAATGGGCGGTCGCCCTCCCGCACGACACCGGGCAGTCCTGCGCCCGCCGCCTCGTGATCTGCCAGGCGCCGTCGGGCGGGGCACCCAAGTCGGGCGGGGCACCCCTGGGCGGGGCACCCCTGGGCGGGGCACCCCTGGGCGGGGCACCCAAGTCGGGCGGGGCACCCCTGGGCGGGGCACCCCTGGGCGGGGCACCCCTGGGCGGGGCACCCAAAGGGTCGGGGTTGGTCGTCGCCCTGGCCGGCACTCTTGCCGAATTGCCGTGGGGCTGCGACACCATCGTGCGGGTGCAGGGTCCCGGCCGGGCTGAGGTGCTGCGCTCCAGCGTGCACGCCTGGGGGAGTGGCTTCCGGCCCGAGCTGATTACCGTCGAACAGGCGATCGTGGTCGCCCGCGTGCTAAGCGCCCGGGCCTCGGCGGCTGGATTGGTCCAGAATGCGCGGCGAGTCCCCGCATCCGTTGCCCTTGGTGAGCTCTCTGGCTTCCAGCCCGGGTATCGGGCACCGCATGGGCAGCCCCAATCGCCGAACCTCCGTTGCGTCATCGGGGTGGGAGAAGCGGGGGAGGTGTCGCTCGACCTGGTCGGGGCAGGGCCGCACGCGGTCGTCGGCGGCACGACCGGCAGCGGCAAAAGCGAACTGCTGGTGACCTGGGTGGCGGCGATGGCGGCGGCGGCCGGCCCCGACGAGGTGACGTTCCTCCTGGTCGATTTCAAGGGTGGGGCCGCGTTCGCCCCGCTCTGCGCCCTTCCCCACTGCGTGGGTTTGATCACCGACCTGGACGTGCACCAGGCCGCCCGGGCGCTGGCCAGCCTGGCCGCCGAGCTGCGGTATCGCGAACGCGTACTCGGGCGTGCCGGCGCGCGTGACATCGTGGACCTGCGGAGGCAGGATGCCGGCGGGGCGCTTCCGCGGCTCGTGATCGTGGTCGACGAATTCGCGACCATGCTCACCGCATTCCCCGACCTGCACGCTCTGTTCGTCGACATAGCCGCGCGGGGCCGGTCGCTGGGCGTGCACCTGATCCTCTGCACCCAGCGGCCCACCGGTGTGGTGCGTGACGCCCTGCTCGCCAACTGCACGCTGCGGGTGTCGCTGCGGGTGAACAACCGCGCCGACAGCGTGGCGGTGCTGGGCACGGATGCGGCCGCGGCCCTCGGCGCGGACCAAGCCGGCCGCTGCCTGATCGCCGCGGACTCCTCGGGGCCCGTGCTCTGCCAGGTGGCGACGACCTCGCCGCGCGAGATCCGCTCCCTCGCAGTCGCGGATGCCGATGCGCCGAACCCTCGGCGCCCCTGGCTCGACCTGCTGCCTCAGACGGTAAGCCGCGAGGACCTCCTCGCCCTCGTCGCGGGCGGAACGGCGGCCGACGAGAGTGCGTTCGGCGGCGCCGCGGTGGCGGCCGGGCACGACCGTGCCGTTCCCGACGCTCGTGCCGCGCCCGGCGGTCTGCTGGGCTTGCTCGACGAGCCGGAACTGCAGCGCTACCGGGTGGCCCGCTACGAGCCGATCGCCGAGGGCAGCCTGCTCGTGATCGGCGGTCCCCGCTCGGGCAAGTCAACTGCGCTTGCGTCGGTCGCGGCGGGGTTCGCGCCCGTTGGAGATGCCGTGCTGCTCGGAGCGGACGTCGAGGCGGTGTGGGACTGCCTCGTCAAGGCGCGCCAATGCCTCGACGCCGGCGGGAGTCCGGCTGCCAGGCTGCTGCTTCTCGACGACTTCGATAGCGTGCATGCCCGCTGGGACCAGGAGCACCGTCCGGCGGCCCTCGAACTGCTCGCCGGGCTGCTCCGCGACGGCGCGGAGGGCGGCCTGCGGATCGTCATCGCCGCGCAAAGGCTCACCGGATCGCTGCAGTCCCTGCCTTCCCTGTGCCAGAGACGGCTGGTGCTGCGCCTGCCCGATGTCGCCGAGCACGTCGCGGCCGGAGGAGTGGCTGCCCTGTTCGACGACCGCCTTCCGCCCGGCGGCGGGAGCTGGCAGGACCATCGCATCCAGCTCCTCGCGCCGGAGCAGAGCAATGCAATCCCGGATGTCGCGGCGCAGCGGGACATCGAGCCACGCACGGATGCCGCCGCGCTCCTGGGGCGGCCCGGGCAGACCCTTCTCGTCGTGTCGGACTCGCCGTCCCGCTCGGCCGCAGTGCTGGGAACGGTCCCCGGCGCGCGGGTCGTCGACCTCGCGGCGGTGTCCCACGGCGAGCTGGCGGAGGCCGCGCAGGCAGGCGCGTCGCTCCGGCTGAGCGAGTCACAATCAGGCACCGCCTTCGTCGGAGACGTGGACGCGTGGCAGGCGCAGTGGTCCCTGCTGGGTGCCCTGCGCCCGCACGCGGACCTGGTCTTCGACGGCTGCAGCCTGGCCGACTACCGGGCCATCAGCCGACGCCGGGACCTGCCTCCGCCGTTGGCACCCAACCGAGGTCGGGTGTGGGTACTGCGCTCGGACGGCGCCGTGCACCGGGCCACGCTGCGGGCCCAGGTCGTGTAGCCGCCGGCCGCGAAGTCCCGGAGCACAGTCCCGGAGCACAGTCCCGCAGCACAGTCCCGCAGCACAGTTCAGCGGTGCCGGCCCCGCCGCCGTCCCGCCGTGGATCAGGCCAGCGCGTCCACCAGACCGCGGAGCGGCAGCGAGTGCGCACTCGCGACCGGGCCGCTGGTGATGAGGCCGCCGACCGTGGACAGGCCGAAAGCGAGCGCGGCATCCGTTCGGAGCGCGTCCTTCCAGCCTCGGTTCGCGATCAGCCGAACATAGGGAAGCGTGGCGTTGGTGAGCGCATAGGTGGACGTGCTCGGCACGGCCCCGGGCATGTTCGCCACGCAGTAGAACAGGGACTGATGCACAGTGAACGTCGGATCGGCGTGCGTCGTCGGGTGGGAATCGGCGAAGCAGCCGCCCTGATCCACAGCGATGTCCACGAGCACGCTGCCCGGCTTCATCCGGGACACGAGCTCGTTGCTGACCAGCTTGGGGGCCCTGGCCCCGGGGATCAGGACCGATCCGATCACCAGGTCGGACAACACCAGCGCCCGGTCGATCTCGTAGCTGTTCGAGGCGATGGTCTGCACCCGCCCGTAGTACAGCGCGTCGATTTCGCGCAGGCGGAACAGGTTGGTGTCGAGCACGGTCACCTGGGCGCCGAGCCCGAGGGCGACCTGCATGGCTGCCGTGCCGGCCACACCGCCGCCGAGCACAGTGACCCGAGCCGGATGCGTTCCGGGCACCCCGGGCACGAGCAGGCCCGGTCCGCCGTTGGGCTTGAGCATCGCGTTGGCGCCGACGATGGGTGCCAGGCGGCCCGCAACCTCGCTCATCGGCGCGAGCAGCGGCAGCGCCCGCGTCGGCAGCTGCACGGTCTCGTAGGCGATCGAGGTGACACCGCCCTCCAGCAGCGCACGGGTCAGGGCTGGTTCCGCGGCCAGGTGCAGGTAGGTGAACAGCAGCAGATCGGGGCGAAAATAACCGTACTCGCTCGCCACGGGCTCCTTTACCTTGAGCAGCAGGTCGGCGGCGGCCCAGGTTGACGCGGCATCCGGCATGATCGTCGCGCCCGCCGCCGCATAGCTCTCGTCGCTGAGCCCGGAGCCGAGCCCGGCCCCCGTTTCGATCAACACCTCGTGCCCGTGCGCCACGAGGTCGTGTACGCCGGCCGGGGTGATCGCCACCCGGAACTCGTTGTTCTTGATTTCTGCCGGAACTGCGACCTTCATGGCGCTCCCTTGTCTAACGAATTCGACGGAGATTTTGATTCAAAAACCGTTTTTGGGGCCAAAAACGGCCTTTATGGTGAAAATCTCCGTCAAATTGGTTCAAACCCTCAGCGGTGGACCTCCGGGCGGTGGACCACTCTGGCCTGAGCGAAATCCTACCGCCGCCGAACAGCTCATTTCGATTGAGAGTGTCGCCATAGAGTGCTGATTTCGTGCGTGATCTGACCAGAAATTAACGATTCGGTCACTCTTGGGTGCACAGGGGGCGCTCCTGTGCAAGTATCTAGCAACTCGCAATGAAAGCTGTGAGAGCTCATCCGCTGAGAAGTGCAAGGAGACCCGACCATGAAGCCCAGGCCGTTGCCCGCAGATCCCATGATCGCTCAGCTGGTCCGTCAGGCCCGGGCGACCACGATGGGGCGCCGCGCTCTGCTCGCCGGAGCCGGTGGCGGGGCCGCAGCCCTGGCGCTCGCCGCATGCTCGACCGGAGGGGCCACGAAGCCCACCGCCGCCCCCGACGAGTCCGACAGCAGCAAGCTCGTGCGCTGGGACAACTGGGCGCTCTACATCGACGTCGATGACGCCGGTGACTACCCCACACTGGATGCGTTCACGACCGAAACCGGCATCAAGGTCGAGTACACCGAGGCCGTCGACGACAACAACACCTACTACGGTAAGGTCAAGGACCAGCTCGCCCTCGGCCAGGACATCGGCGCCGACACCGTCTGCCTGACCGACTGGATGGTCGGCCGTTGGATCCGGTTCGGCTACACCCAGGAACTCGACCAGGCCAACATCCCCAACTTGAAAAACCTGCTCCCGTCCCTGAAAGACGTGGGCTTCGACCCCGGCCGCAAGATGAGCGTGCCGTGGCAGGGCGGGTTCGCCGGCATCTGCTGGAACAAGGAGAAACTTCCGAACGGCATCGCCTCGGTCGAGGACCTGTGGAGCTCCGACCTCAAGGGCCGGGTCGGCGTTCTGTCCGAGATGCGCGACACCATGGGACTGATCATGCTCGACATGGGTGTCGACATCGCGGGCGACTGGGGCGACGACGAGTTCTTCGCCGCCATCGACGTGCTGGAGAAACAGGTCGGCGACGGCCAGGTTCGCAACATCAAGGGCAATGCGTACAAGGAAGACCTCATCAACGAGGACACCCTCGCCGCCATCGTCTGGTCCGGCGACATCGTGCAGCTCAACGCCGAGAACGGGGACAAATGGGAGTTTGTGGTCCCCGACAAGGGCGGCACCCTCTGGAACGACAACTTTCTGGTGCCGATCGGCTCCACGCACAAGAAGAATGTCGAGAAACTCATCGACTACTACTACGACCCGGCCGTCGCCGCCGAGGTCGCCGCCTACGTGAACTACATCACCCCCGTCGCCGGCGCCAAGGAAGCCGCGATGGCGATCGACCCCGAGCTCGCGAACAACCAGCTGATCTTCCCGGACGACACGACCCTGGCCAAGGCTCGCGTCTTCCGCACCCTGACCGGCGCGGAGGAGCAAAAGTACGATGCCGCCTTCCAGGGCATCCTGCTGGGCTCGTAGGGATGGCCAACGGAGAATTCGCCAGCGCGGGGGCCGACCTGGAGCTGGTGGGTATCCAGAAGAGGTTCCCGGGCTTCACCGCTATCGAACATCTCGACCTGAAGATCCCCGCGGGGTCGTTCTTCGCGCTGCTCGGCCCGTCCGGCTGCGGCAAGACCACGACCCTGCGCTTGGTGGCCGGCCTCGAGGAACCGACGGCCGGGCGCATCCTGATCGGGGGCACGGATGTGACGAACCAGAAATCCTTCCAGCGTCCGGTCAACACGGTGTTCCAGAGTTATGCCCTCTTCCCGCACATGACAGTGTTGGAGAACGTCGCCTTCGGGCTGCGCCGCCGGCGGATGGACGACCCGGTCGCCAAGGCTCACGAGGCGCTCCGCCTGGTGGAACTGGACCACCTCGCCGCCCGCCGCCCGCAACAGCTCTCCGGCGGACAGCAGCAGCGCGTGGCCCTCGCCCGCGCGATCGTCAACCGGCCGGCCCTGTTGCTGCTCGACGAGCCCCTCGGCGCGCTCGACCTGAAGCTGCGGCGCCAGATGCAGCTCGAGCTCAAGACCATCCAAGAGGAGGTCGGCCTCACGTTTCTGCACGTCACCCACGACCAGGAGGAGGCCATGACCATGGCCGATACCGTCGCGGTCATGAACAAGGGCCGGATCGAGCAGATGGGCGCCCCCGAGGAACTCTACGAGCTGCCGCGCACGGCGTTCGTCGCTAACTTCCTCGGCCAGTCGAACCTGTTCACCGGCCCCGTGGTCGGTAGCACGAGCGAGGCCATCTTCGTGGCCGTGGCCGGCCAGAAAATCGTGGTTCCGGCGGCGCGCGCGCACCGGCACACCGGCGAGGTCACGATCGGCGTCCGCCCGGAGAAGCTGACCCTGCACGTGACCGAGCCCGTCGCCGACGTCGCCCGCAACCTGATGGGTCCCGGCCGGGTGATCGACGTCTCGTTCAGCGGGGTCAGCACCCAGTACCTGGTCGAGGTCGTCGGCGTCGGCACCCTCATCGTCTTCGCGCAGAACATGGCGTTCGGCCCCGTCGCCCATGAGGGGTCCGAGGTCTGGCTGGACTGGAACATCGAACACGGCTTCGGGCTCGAGGACGACGCCTCGGCGGAGCCCCGTTTCGAGGCGGACGACAGCACCCGGAGCATCGCGACCCAGAAACGCTCCTCCCTGCTCACGGAGCTTGAGGGAGCCTAGGGTGGCGTTCGCGGCATTCTCCACCAGCACCACCGCGCCCGAACCGGCGCCGCGCCGGAAGAGCCCGATCGCGCTGCTCCTGCTGTTGCCGGGCATCCTCTACCTGGTGCTGTTCTTTCTGGCCCCCCTCGTCTCGCTGCTGCTGACGTCGTTCCAGGCCCCCTCGGAATTCGGCGACGTCGGCCAGTACTCCTACGCCTTCCGCTGGGAGAACTACGTCGACGTGATCACGGCCTACTGGCCGCACATCATGCGCTCCTTCGGCTACGCGCTGATCGCCACGCTGCTCGCCCTGGTGTTCAGCTACCCGCTGGCGTACTTCATCGGCGTGAAGGCGCGGCCCTGGCCGTTGCTGCAGAGCCTCATGCTGGTGCTGGTGATCGCCCCGTTCTTCATCAGCTTCCTGCTGCGCACCCTGGCCTGGAAGCAGCTCCTGTCCGACGAGTCGTTCGTGATCACCTCGCTCAAGGCTCTGTCGTTGCTGGCACCGGATGCCCATTTCACGGGCACTGCTTTCGCCGTCATCTTCGGGCTCACCTACAACTTCATCCCGTTCATGACCCTGCCGCTCTACACGACGCTCGAACGGCTCGACCTGCGCTACCTCGAGGCCGGCAGCGACCTCTACGCGCATCCGTTCGACGTGTTCCGCAAGATCACGATCCCGCTGTCGATGCCCGGCATCGTGGCCGGAACCCTGCTGACCTTCATCCCGGCGGCCGGCGACTACATCAACGCGAGCCGGGACTTCCTCGGCGGACCGGACACCCAGATGATCGGTAACGTGATCGAGGCCAACTTCCTGGTGCTGCAGAATTATCCGGCGGCGGCCGCGCTGTCGATCATCCTGATGTCGGTGATCCTGGTGATCGTGAGCGTCTACGTCAAACGGTCGGGCACGGAGGAGCTGCTGTGAAAATCTCCCTGGGCAAGTGGTTGCTGCCGCTCTACACGGTGCTGGCGCTGATCTTCCTGATGGTGCCGATCGTCTACACGTTCGTGTTCTCGTTCAACGACTCGCTCAAGTCCAACATCACCTGGCGCGGGTTCACCTTCGACAAGTGGCTGAACGTGTGCCAAGTGCAGAACGGCGCCGTCTGCGAGGCGTTCGGCAACAGCATCCTGATCGGCGTGGTGGCCACGGTGGCCGCGACCACGCTCGGCACCATGATCGCGATCGCCCTCGTGCGGTACCGGTTCCGGTTCCGGTCGCAGACGAGCCTGCTCCTGTTCCTGCCGATGGCCACGCCGGAAGTCGTGCTCGGCGCCGGCCTGGCCGCGCAGTTCTTGTCGCTCGGCGTTCCGAAGGACATGTCTACGATCATTCTGGCTCACACTATGTTCTGCATCAGCTTCGTGGTGGTGACGGTCAAGGCGCGTGTCGCGAGCCTCGACCACGCGCTCGAGGAGGCCGGCCGAGACCTCTACGGCTCGGCAACCCAGGTGTTCGCGCGGATCACCTTTCCGCTCCTGCTGCCCGGCATCCTGGCGGCCGCGCTGCTCTCCTTCGCGCTGAGCTTCGATGACTTCATCATCACCAACTTCAACTCCGGCGCCGTCACCACGTTCCCCAAGTACATCTACGTGTCCGCAGCCCGGGGGATCCCGGCCGAGGCGAACGTGATCGCGTCGGCGGTGTTCATTTTCGCCCTGGTGATCGTGATCACCGCCCAGGTATCCCGGGCGGCCAAGGAGAAGCGGCTGGCAAAACTGGGCTGACTCCCGGCCCGCGCCCTACACGTAGCTGGCGCGGATCTCCCCGACCGGGAGCCCACCGCCCAGCACCATCAGGTGCAGCTCGGGCAGAATGGCCTCGACGTCGCTGTGTGCGATCGCACCGGAGTCCGCAAGCAGACGCAGGGCCACGATGGTGGTTGCCCGGAGGCTGCCGTCGAGAATCTTGAGGGCGACCGTCGTGCCGTTGGCGGCGGAGGCGACGCAGATGCCCTCCGCGCCGGTCTTCACGAACAGTCCGAGGCGGTCGATCACGACCGTGTCGGGCATGCCGGGTCCGGCGATGACCCAGCCGTTCTGCCGTATTGCCTCGCCGAGGAAGCCGGCCTCGCGGTAGATCGCGAACGGCGAGTTTGACTTGGACGTGGCGATGCGGGCGATGCCGCGTGCCAAAGCGGTGAGGGACAGCGCGTGAACCGGCGCGCCACATCCGTCGATGCCCGACGCCGACGGCCGCTCGCCGGTGAAGCGCTCCACCACGTCGAGAATGCGCTTCTGCAACGGATGCGCCGGCTCCAAGTATCCAGACAGCGCCCAGCCGTTCTGCTGGCAGGCCACGAGCATCGCGGCGTGCTTGCCCGAGCAGTTCATGTAGATCGGGGCCTTGGCGGCCCCCAGTCGCACCAGGGCGTCGCGGGTGGGGGAGTCGTCCGGCCAGGCCGCCGGGCAGGCGAGTGCCGTCTCGGGGATGCCGGCGCGGGCGAGGAGCCCGCGCACAAGGTCGGCGTGGCGCTGCGTTCCGGTGTGGCTGGCGGTCGCGATGGCGGCGTCTTCCCCGCGCAGGGTGACCCCGCTGGCCATCACGGCGATGGCCTGGAAGGGCTTCATCGACGACCGCGGGAAGATCGGGGTGGTCACATCGCCGAGGGCGCGTAGGACCGCGCCCTCGCTGGTGAGCACGACCGCGCTGCCGGCATGCCTCGATTCGATGAAGCCGCTGCGCTCGACCACGGCCAGTTCGACCGCATCGGGGACGAAGAACGTCTGCCCGGCGTGGATTGGCACCTCGAATGTCGTCGTCACGGTGTGTGCTTCGCGCCTAAAGCGCGGCGATGGCGTCGTCGATGACCGAGAGGGCATCGTTCAGGAGGGCATCACTCACGGCCAGGCTCGGGAGGAAGCGCAGCACGTTGCCGTAGGTTCCGGCGGTGAGCAGCAACACGCCGTGCTGGGCGGCGTAGGCGGCGATGGAGGACACTGCGGCGGCGTTCGGCGCCTTCTCCGTGTCACCGGTGCCCGGCTGCACGAGTTCGATGGCGATCATAGCGCCGCGACCGCGGATCTCGCCGATGATGTCGTACTTCTCCTTGAGAGAACCGAGGCCGGCGCGCAGGGTGTTCTCGATACGCACACCCTCGGCGAGCAGATCGCCTCGCTCAATCGACTCGAAGACCGCTATGGCCGCTGCGCAGGAGACCGGGTTACCGCCGAAGGTTCCGCCGAGGCCGCCGGGCTGCGAGGAATCCATGATCTCGGCGCGGCCGGTGACGGCGGCCAGCGGCATGCCGCCGGCGATGCCCTTGGCGGTGAGCACGAGGTCGGGGGTCCAGCCGAAGTGCTCGCTGGCGTAGTACTTGCCGGTGCGGGCCATGCCGCTCTGGATCTCGTCTGCGATCATGACGACGCCGTTCGCGGTGCACCAGGTCTGCAGGGCGTTGAAGTAGCCCTCGGCCGGAACCATGAAGCCACCCTCACCCTGGATGGGCTCGACGACCAGGCAAGCCAGGTCGGTGGGTCCGACGACCTTCTCGAGGTACGCGATCGTGCGCGCCGCGGCATCCGCCCCGCTCAGACCGTCGTGATACGGGTAGGAGCTGGGGGCGTGGTAGACATCGCTGGCGAGGGGGCCGTAGCCGGTGGCGTAGGGCATGGCCTTGTAGTTCATGGCCATGGTCAGCACCGTGCGACCGTGGTAAGCGTGGTCGAGCACGGCGACGGCGCGGCGGCCGGTGTGCTTGCGGGCGATCTTGACACCGTTCTCGACGGCCTCGGCGCCCGAGTTGATCAGCACCGACTTCTTCGGCCAGGAGCCGGGGGTGTGCTCGGCGAGAAGCTCGCAGACGCGCACATACTCCTCGTAGGGTGTGATGGTGAAGAGGGTGTGGATGAAGTCCTGGGTCTGTTCGACGGCGGCCGCGACCACGCTGGTCTCGGTGTGGCCGATCGTGGTCACGCCGATGCCGGCGCCCAGGTCGATGAACTGGTTGCCGTCGACGTCGACGAGGATGGCGCCGTTCGCCTTGGCGATGTAGACGGGCAAAGCGGATGCGACGCCGCCGGAGACGACGGCGAGCCTGCGCTGCTGGAGTTCTTTCGAGCGCGGACCCGGGATCGCGGTCACGATCTTGCGTTCCTGCGGCACGGTGTAAACCAGTGCGGCGGGGGTGGACGGAGAGGTCGAAGGCGTCAGCGTGTCAGTCATGATCTGACCAGTTTACCGATCGATGCGACGGGAGGCGCGGCGAATTGCTGCGACAATCGGTTCTCTGGCCGTGTTACGGCCCGTTGTCGGCCGCGAATCGGCCCGCAGAGCCGCGCAAATCGAAGGAGGCGCCGTGATCGGTGCACACCACCACTACGCCGTGAACATCGCCTGGACAGGCAACCGAGGCACCGGCACGAGCAGCTATCGGGACTACGGCCGGGATCACCTGATCACCGCCCCCGGCAAGGAGCCGATAAGTGCATCGGCCGATCCGACCTTCCACGGGGACGCCGACCGTTGGAACCCGGAGGAACTGCTGCTGGCCGCCCTCAGCGAATGCCACCTGATGAGCTACCTGCACGTCGCCGTGAAGCACGGCGTGCAGGTCGTCGACTATACCGACGACGCGACCGGGTCGATGGCCCAGACGACGGATGGTGGCGGCCACTTCACCGAGGTGACCCTGCGACCGCGCGTCACGGTTGCCGACCCCGGCCAGGTCGAACTCGCGCAGTCCCTGCACGCGGAGGCCGCCGGCCTCTGTTTCATCGGCGCATCCGTGAACTTCCCCGTCATTCACCAGCCGCAGACGGTGGCGCTCGCCGATACTGAGGTGTGACGCCGACCCGGTCACCGCAACGTGCGGTCGGTGGCCGTGCTCCCTGCGGCGGCGGCGATCAGACGGCTTCCGCCGCACGCTCGCCGCCACCTACCCGGGGTTCTATCGGTGCTACGGGCCGGACAAGGCGGCGAGGGTTTCCTCGATAACGGAGGCGGCATCGTCGATCAGCGCCTCGGAGATGACGACCGACGGCATGATGCGCAGCACCGAGTCCCAGCTGCCGGCATCCAGCACGATGACGCCGTTGGTGGTCGCGTGCTTGATGATCGCGGTGAGAGCCTCGGGGTACGGTGTGGTCGTGCCCGGGTGAACGAGCTCCACCCCGAACATCGCACCCTTGCCGCGCACGTCGCCCACGACCGAGAACCGCTTCGGCCAGTCACCGATGCGCGCCCAGAGGGCCTTCTCGACGCGCTGCGCCTCGCCGAGGAGGTCGTCCCGCTCGATCAGGTCGAAGACGGCTAGGGCGGCCGCGGTCGAGACCGGGTTGCCGCCGAAGGTTCCGCCGATGCCGCCGGGCTGCACGGAGTCCATGATGTCGGCGCGGCCGGTGACGGCGGCGAGCGGGAATCCGCCGGCGATGCCCTTGGCGGTGGTGACGAGGTCCGGCACCACGTTGTGGTGCTCGATGCCGTACCAGGCGCCGGTGCGGGCGATGCCGGCCTGGATCTCGTCGGAGACGAAGACGATGCCGTGCTCGGTGCAGAATTCGCTCAGGCGCTTGAAGAATCCGGGGGCGGGGATGACGATGCCGCCGTCGCCCTGGATCGGCTCGATGAAGAAGGCCGCGATCTCGGTGGCGCCGATATGGGTGTTGATGTAGTCGATGGTCTTCTCGGCGGCTTCTTCGCCGGTCAGGCCGTCACGGTAGGGGTAGCTGGTTGGCACGCTGTAGATCTCGCCGGGGAACGGTCCCATTCCGGCGCGCTCGGGCCAGGGGCGGTAAGTCATCGTCATGGTCAGGTTGGTGCGACCGTGGAACGCGTGGTCGAGCGCAACGATGGCGCGCCGGCCGGTGAACTTGCGGGCGATCTTCACGGCGTTCTCGACGGCTTCCGCGCCGGTGTTCACCAGGATGGAGCGCTTCTCGAAGTCGCCGGGGGTGATCTCGGCGAGCTTCTCCGCGACGGCCACGTAGTTCTCGTACGGGGTGACGGTGAACAGGGTGTGGGTGAGCTTGGCGGCCTGCGCCGCGGCGGCCGCGGCCACCTCGTCGTTCGCGTGACCGATGGTGGTCACGCCGATGCCGCAGCCGAGGTCGATGATCTGGTTGCCGTCGACGTCGACGAGGATCGCTCCCGCTCCGTGATCCATATAGATGTTCGCCAGCGTGCCCGCACCGCGGGAAACCGCGCGCAGGCGGCGTTCCTGCAATTCGACCGACTTGGGGCCGGGAAGGGCGGTGACGAGCTTGCGCTCCTGGGGTACCGAATACGTGTCAGACATGACCCCAGCTTAGGTCGCGCCCGTTTCCGCGGTGTTTCCGGGCGACGGATGCTCGGCTCGGCCGGTCCGAAAGCGGCTAGACGCGTTCGCGCGGGAAGACCCGGTCGGCGATCTTTTGCAGGGTTCCCGAGGGCGGCGACTCGTTGTACCGGCCGGCCAATTCCTGACGGGACAGGGCGTGGATCGCGGCCATGATCTCGTCGGTCGCGCCGCGCCGTGCCTTGCCGGACTCGGCGGAACCGTGGCGGCTCAGGTCGAGGGGCTCGCCGAAGGTGACCGTGACCTTGCGGATGCGCGGGAATTTCGCTCCCACCGGCTGGATCTCCTGTGTGCCGATCAGCCCGACCGGAACCACGACGGCCCCCGTGGTGAGGGCGAGCCATGCCACGCCCGTGCGGCCCTTGTACAGGCGGCCGTCGAGGGAACGGGTTCCCTCCGGGTAGATCGCGAACGCGCTGTCGGATTCGAGGATGTTGCGGCCGGCGTCGAGAGCGTCCTGGGCGGCCTGCCCCGCGCCGCGTTCGACCCCGACCGCTCCGATCGAGGTGAAGAAGGTGCGCGAGACGAAACCCGTGAACCCGGTGCCGGTGAAGTAGGTGGACTTGGCCAGGAACTGCACGCGCCGAGGTGCGACCAGCGGAATCACGATGCTGTCGATGAACGACAGGTGGTTGCTGGCCAGGATGACGCGGCCGCTGCGCGGGATGTTATCCCGGCCGGTGATGGTGGGGCGGAAGACCAGCCGGGCGATCGGCGCCATGATGCCGTAACCGAGAAAGTAGACGAATCCGGGGCGCTTCGTGCGCTCCGATTCCTTCGCCGACAGGTCGACGGGAGTTGCATCCTGGGAATCTTCTTTGGAACCGGTCATCCTTGGACCCTACCGCCACGGCCCGCCCCGCCACGAAAGGCGGCGGTGCCACCTAAAATTGCAGGATGCGCAGACGAGTTGTAATTCTCGGGTCGACCGGCTCGATCGGAACCCAGGCCCTCGATGTGATCAAGGCCAACCCCACCCGGTTCGAGGTGGTCGGGCTCTCCGCCGGCAACAACAGGACGATGCTCGAGGCGCAGGCCGCCGAGTTCGAGGTCGAGCACACGGCGCTCGGCGCGGACGAGGCCGAAGAGCTCGTGCGCGACGTCGAGGCCGACGTGGTGCTCAACGGCATCACGGGCTCGGTGGGCCTCGGGCCGACTCTCGCCTCCCTGCGAGCCGGTCGCACGCTGGCCCTGGCCAACAAGGAATCGCTCATCGTCGGCGGCGACTTGGTGAAGTCGCTGGCGGCGCCGGGACAGATCGTGCCCGTCGACTCCGAGCACTCCGCCATCGCGCAGGCGCTCCGCTCGGGAACGGCCGGCGAGGTGCGACGCCTGGTGCTGACGGCATCCGGGGGCCCGTTCCGTGGCCGACGACGCGGGCAGCTCGCCGACGTCACGCCGGCCGAGGCGCTCGCGCACCCTACCTGGGAGATGGGGCTCGTCGTCACGACCAACTCGTCCACCCTCGTCAACAAGGGCCTCGAGGTGATCGAAGCGCACCTGCTCTTCGATGTGGAATACGAGCGCATCGATGTGGTCGTGCACCCGCAGTCCGTCGTGCACTCCATGGTGGAATTCATCGACGGATCGACGATCGCCCAGGCGTCCCCGCCGGATATGCGTCTGCCGATCTCGCTCGGGCTGGACTGGCCGAACCGCGTCGCGGCGGTCGGCACCCCGATCGACTGGACCATCCCGCAGGACTGGACCTTCGAGCCCCTCGACACGACGGCTTTCCCGGCCGTCGACCTGGCCAAGCAGGTCGGGCGCGCGGGCGGCACCTACCCCGCGGTGTTCAACGCGGCGAACGAGCAGGCCGTGGCAGCTTTCCACGCCGGCACCATCGGGTTTCTGGACATCGTCGACACCATCCAGCGTGTCGTTGAACGGCACGAGCAGGACGGCCCGCTCACACGCGAGTCGCTCGTCGGCGCCGAGGCGTGGGCCCGCGCCGCGGCGGACAAGCTCCTCGCCCGCTGAGAAAGCCGGCCACGCAGCTTAGGCTGTGTCGCCTGAGCTGCGGTAACTGTCCGCGGTGGCGGCGAGGGCATCCGGCCACGGGGTCTTGCCGACGCCGAGCTCGCGCTCGGTTTCGGCGGAATCGATGATGTACGGCACCCTGAGCTGATAGCTCGAGGCCCAGATCTCGTGCATCATCGGGTTCAGCGCGCCGAGCGATTTGAGCAGCCACTGCGGGTAGCCCGCCACCGTGCCGTGCGTGCCGTAGCGGCGGTTGAGCTGGGCGGCGATGTCGTCACGGGTGATGGCCGTGCTCGGCACATGCCAGAGGCGGCCCCAGTCGCCCCGGTAGTCGGCGGCGGCCACGAGAGTTGTCACGATGTCGGGCAGGTAGCTCCAGCTGTGCACGCGCCCGGGCCGGCCCACGACCCGGGCGGTCTTCGATTCCAGGATGGCTCTGAAGAACCGGTCGTCGAGATGCGCAGTGCCGACGACGCCCGGCCCGAAATAATCGCTCGCCCGCACCTCGACGGCCCGAATCTCGCCGCGGTCGTGCGCGTCCCTCACCCGGTGCCAGAGCTCCTTGCGCACGAGCCCCTTCGTCTCGGTGGTCGTTTCCGGCGAATGCTCGGTCATCGGCCCGGTCGGAGACCCGTACGGGTAGAGATTGCCCATCATCACCAGGCGGGCGCCGGTGACGGATGCCGCCGTCAGCGCCGCGTCGATGACCGGCGGCCACTGGGTGGGCCAGTCGGTGTACCGCGGGTTGATGCACAGAAAGATCGTCGACATGCCGGTTGCCGCCCGGGTGAAGGTCTGGGCGTCGCTCGCGTTCAGCACGACGGACTCTACCCCGGGTGCCGCCGCGCCGGAGCGTGTTCCGACGGTCACCTGGTCTCCTCGAATCATCAGACGCTCGGCGAGCGGTCGTCCGACCATGCCGGCGCCGACGATCAGTTGCTGGGGCATGTATCCTCCTGAGGTGAGGCCGACGCTAGTCCTCGTCGTCGCAGCCGTCGTCGTTCTTCTTGCATTTACCGTCGTCCTTGTCGTTGCCGTTGTCAACGGACGTCGGGCTCGGGGCTGGAACCGGGGCCACGGTCGGCTCCGGCTTGCTCGCCTCGATCGCGGCGGTCAGGTCCGCGGACACCAGATTGAGGGCTGACTGGATGTCGGCAGCACGGGCGGCGCTCACCCCGTCCGCCGCGGCCGCGGTCAGCAGGTCGGCCTGGACGGCCTCGAGCGAGGCCTGGGCGGCCTCGAAGTCGCCGGCCGCGGCGGCCGCTGTGACGTTCCGCACACCGGCCTGCAACTCGGTGGCGGTGCTCTGCTGCAGGTCGGGAGGTGTGCTCCCGCACCCGGTCAGGGTGGACGCGACGAGCGTGACCGCGGCCAGTGCGAGTGTTAGGCGGGCCCGAGGCATCATGGCGTCACGCTTTCCTGGAGTCGTTTCAGATTGGTGCCGAGGGAGCCGTCGACGGCCGGGTAGGTAGCGGCGGGCGTGGCCGGTTCAGCCACCCGCGGGGTGAAGACCACCACGGCGAGCAGAATGAGCGCGGCCAGGACTCCGAGCGAGGCGAGCACTCGGGGCCGGCGCCACGCGGGAGCGATGGTGGTGCCACGGGCGCTACCCGGGGACCGTTCCGCCGCGCGGCCCGGTGAGCGGGCCGGAGCGCCGGCCGGCGTCAGAAACTCGGTGGGGGAATCCGCGCCGGGTTTCGGGGCAGCGATGACCTTCGTGACGGCCAGAACCGCAGTCGGCTCGAGGGTCGCGGCCCTGAGGACCGCGGTGGGCTCGAGGGTTTCGGTGGCGCCCAGGACGGCAGTGGGCTCCAACAGCTCGTTGGCGCCCGGATCGGCGGTGGGTTCCAGAAGCTCGGTGGCCCCCGGAGCCCCCATTGCCACGGTGACTGCGGTGACATCGGCGACGTTCTCCCCGCTGACCAGGCGTCGCAGCTGCACGGCTGCGTCACCCGCGCTGAGTCGGTCGGCCGGCTCGCGGATGGTCATGCCGCCCAGAACAGCGGCCCAGCGCTGGCCGAGATGGGCCGGGATGTGCGGCTGCCGCTGCAGCCTGGCCATTGCCGATTCAATCGCCGTTCCGGTGAAGGCGCGCTCGCCAGTGAGGCATTCGAGCAGCACGAGTCCGAGCGAGTAGACGTCGCTGGGCGGGCCGATGGTGTTGCCGAGCGCCTGTTCGGGGCTGAGGTAGCCGGCCGTGCCGAGCAGAGACCCGGTCGCCGTGAGGCGGGTCGCGTCGAAGAGACGGGCAATGCCGAAGTCGGCGAGTTTGGCATGCATGGCGCGGCCGGGGAAGCCCGACGGTGCGAGCAGCACGTTCGCGGGCTTGATGTCGCGGTGGATGATGCCCTGCGCGTGCACGTAGTGCAGCGCCTCCGCGAGGTCGGCGCCCATGGCTGCCACCTCGTCGGGGTGCAGGGCCCCGTCGGCGATCTTGCTGCGCAGGTCCGTGCCGTCCACGAGCTCCATCACGATGTAAGTGCGCGAGACTCCGTCGATCACGGCCGTGCCGGCGTCGAACAGGGTGACCAGGGCGAAGTGGTTGAGGCTCGCGAGCACCGTGACCTCGCCGCTCTGGCGCTCGGGCCCGGCGTCGTCGGCCGTGTCGAGACGGAACAGCTTCACGGCGACCGTACGCCCCAGAAAGAGGTCGGTGGCCCGGTAAACGGATGCCATCCCGCCCGTTCCGAGCAGAGCGTCGATACGAAAACGGTCGGCCAGGCTGATGCCGATGGGACCGACGGCGTGTGGCTTGGACAGAGGGAACCTCCTCGTGGATCCGTAAAGTCAAGCAAACCACACCTTGCAGGGGGAACAGCCAGCGCCCTCGCAGGGTGGAGTGGGTAATCTACGACTGTGGAAACCGTGCTGCTGTATATTCTGGGCGTTCTGATCGTCGTGGTCGGCCTTGCCCTGTCCATCGGCCTGCACGAGATCGGGCACCTGCTTCCCGCCAAGCTCTTCGGCGTCAAGGTCACCCAGTACATGATCGGTTTCGGGCCCACCCTATGGTCCCGTCGCAAGGGCGAGACCGAGTACGGCGTGAAGGCCATCCCGCTCGGCGGCTACATCGCCATGATCGGCATGTTCCCGCCCGCCAAAAAGGGCGGCAGAGTGCAGGCATCCAGCACTGGCTTCTTCAACCAGCTGGTGCAGGAGGGTGAACCGGAGAAGAAGCCCGGCGCCATGGCCACCATGGTCGACGACGCCCGCCAGTCCAGCGCCGACACCATCGGTGAGGGCGAGGAGCACCGCGCGTTCTACCGCCTGCCCGTCTTCAAGCGTGTCATCATCATGCTCGGCGGGCCCACGATGAATCTCCTCATCGCGGTCGTGCTCTTCGCCGTGCTCCTGATGGGCTTCGGAACGGCCCAGGCCAGCACCAGCGTCGGCAGCGTGTCCGAGTGCGTGCTGCCGGCCACGAGCACCCGGCAGACCTGCGAACCGACCGACGAGAAGGCGCCCGGCGCCGCGGCCGGCCTGCAGCCGGGCGACCGCCTGGTCAGCATGAACGGCACCCCGATCGACAGCTGGGACCAGTCCACCGAGATCATTCGCGAGTCGCCGGGCATCCCGCTTGCCACCGTCGTCGAACGCAACGGCACCCAGCAGACCCTGACCATCACCCCGAAACTCACCGAACGCTACGTGAGCGATGCCGACGGCGAGATCGAAGAGGATGCCGCCGGCGAGCCGAGGACTCAGGAGGTCGGCTTCGTCGGAATCGGCCCGGCTGGCGAGTTCGTGCCGCAGCCGGCGACCGCCGTGCTGCCCGCGGTGGGCGAGAACATCGGCGCGGTCGTGCACATGATCGCGAACCTGCCGCAGCGCATGATCGATATCGCCAACGCGGCCTTCGGACCGGGGGAGCGCGACCCCAACGGCCCGATCAGTGTGGTCGGGGTCGGCCGCGTCGCCGGCGAGATCGCCAGCATCGACGCCATCCCGGTGAACAGCAAGATCGCGAGCATGCTGGGGCTCCTGGCCTCGCTCAACGTGGCCCTGTTCGTGTTCAACCTGGTGCCGCTGATGCCGCTCGACGGCGGACACGTCGCCGGCGCGCTCTGGGAAGGGTTGCGGCGTCAGATCGCCAAGCTGTTCAGACGCCCCGACCCGGGCCCCGTCGACACGGCGAAACTGATGCCGCTCACCTTCGCCGTCGTGGTGGTGCTCGGCGCCATGAGCCTGCTGCTGATCTACGCGGACATCGTCAAACCGATCAACATCTTCGGCTGATCGGCGGCGCGTCCCGGCGCAGCTCCCCGCGGCTCTGCCCGGCGAGATTCGCCGAGATTCGCCGAAAATGCCGAGAGTCGCCGTTCCGCCAGGTCAACTGGGCAAAAACGGCGACTCTCGGCGTCTGCGAGCGGCGTCCGGTACGGGCGTTAGCGCGAGAGCAGCAGCGCCTCACCTTGGCCGCCGCCGCCGCAGAGGGCGACGGCGGCCTTACCGGTGCCGCGCCGGGCCAGCTCAAGCGCCGCGTGCAGCGCGAGGCGGCCGCCCGAGGCCCCGATCGGATGCCCGAGGGCGATCGCGCCGCCGTGGATGTTGACCTGCTCGGGGGAGAGGCCGAGCTCCCGGGTCGATTCGAGCGACACCGCGGCGAAGGCCTCATTGATCTCGACCAGGTCGAGCTCGTTGGCCGCCCAGCCCTGGCGCTCCAACGCGCGGTGGATCGCGTTCGCCGGCTGTGAGTGCAGCGAGTTGTCGGGTCCGGCGACCTGGCCGGAGGACTCCACCACCGCCAGCCAGCTGAGCTCATTGTCGTCGGCGAAGCGGCGGCTGCACAGCACGAGGGCGCTGGCACCGTCGCTCAGCGGCGACGAGTTGCCGGCCGTGACGGTGCCGTCCTCGGTGAAGGCCGGGCGCAGCCGGCCCAGCGTCTGCGTGGTGCTGTCGCCGCGCACACCCTCGTCCGTGGCGACCAGGAGCGGCTCGCCCTTCCGCTGCGGAACGCTGATCGGGGTGATCTCGTCGTCGAAGACGCCGTTCTCGACGGCGGCGGCGGCGCGCTGGTGAGAGGCGGCCGCGATGGCATCCTGGTCCGCCCGAAGCAGGCCGAGCCGCCCGTTGACATGCTCGGTGGAAAGGCCCATAGAGAGGCCGTCGAAAGCATCCGTCAGCCCGTCGCTGGCGGCGTGGTCAAGCATGGTGACGCTGCCGTAGGCCCAGCCCGTGCGCGAGCCGGGCAGCAGGTGCGGGGCGTTCGACATCGATTCCTGGCCGCCGGCCACGACGACATCCGCTTCACCGAGACGGATGATCCGGGCCGCGTCGATCACGGCGGCCAACCCCGAGAGGCACACCTTGTTCAGTGTCATTGCCGGAACGTTCCACGGGATGCCGGCGCCGATCGCGCTCTGCCGGGCCGGGTTCTGGCCGGAGCCGGCCTGCAGGACCTGGCCCATAAGCACGAACTGCACCTGATCGGGTGTCACGCCGGCGCGGGCGAGCGCCCCGGTGATGGCAGCGGTTCCCAGCTGCACGGCGGTGAGGCCTGAGAGCTGCCCGTTCACCCGACCCTGCGGTGTGCGCGAGCCCGCGAGGATGACGACGTCGCTGCTGTTCACGGCACTGTGGTTCATAGCGGATCTCCTTCAGAAGACCGATCGGGCCGGGGGCCGATCGGGTAGGGGTGGCGATGCGTTCCGGCGGTGGCCCCGACCGTCGGGAGTCATCCGGCATCCGTTCAGATTTCGCCCGGTCTCGCCGCGTAAGCTGTCGCCGTGGCTGCAATCAACCTGGGAATGCCCAAAGTACCTGAAGTTCTCGCTCCGCGTCGCAAGACGCGTCAGATCAAGGTCGGCAAGGTACTCGTCGGCGGCGACGCGCGCGTGAGCGTGCAGTCGATGACGACGACACCGACCACGAACATCAACGCGACCCTGCAGCAGATTGCCGAGCTGACGGCATCCGGCTGCGACATCGTGCGCGTCGCCGTGCCCAGCCGCGACGACGCCGAGGTGCTGCCGATCATCGCGATGAAGAGCCAGATCCCGGTCATCGCCGACATCCACTTCCAGCCGAGCTACGTGTTCGCCGCGATCGACGCCGGCTGTGCCGCCGTGCGCGTCAACCCGGGAAACATCCGCAAGTTCGACGACCAAGTCGGCAAGATCGCCGCCGCGGCCAAAGCAGCCGGCGTCTCCCTCCGCATCGGCGTCAACGCCGGCTCGCTCGAGCCGAGCCTGCTGCAGAAGTACGGCAAAGCCACCCCGGAGGCGCTCGTCGAGAGCGCCGTCTGGGAAGCCAGCCTGTTCGAGGAACACGACTTCCACGACTTCAAGATTTCCGTCAAGCACAACGACCCGGTGATCATGGTCAAGGCCTACCGGCTGCTCGCCGAACGCGGCGACTGGCCCCTGCACCTCGGCGTCACCGAGGCCGGACCGTCGTTCCAAGGTACCATCAAGAGCGCCACTGCGTTCGGTATCCTGCTCGGCGAAGGCATCGGTGACACCATCCGGGTGTCGCTGAGCGCGCCCCCGGCCGAGGAGATCAAGGTGGGCCTGCAGATCCTGCAGTCGCTGAACCTGCGCGAGCGCAAGCTGGAGATCGTGTCCTGCCCGAGTTGCGGTCGCGCCCAAGTCGACGTGTACAAGCTCGCCAACGACGTCACCGACGGCCTCGAGGGCATGACCGTGCCGCTCCGGGTTGCCGTGATGGGTTGTGTCGTTAACGGACCGGGCGAGGCCCGCGACGCCGACCTCGGCGTGGCGTCGGGTAACGGCAAGGGCCAGATCTTTGTGCGCGGCGAGGTCATCAAGACCGTGCCGGAGTCGGAGATCGTCGCGACCCTGATCGAGGAGGCCAACCGGATGGCCGCCGAGATGCCGCCGAGCGAAGACTCCCTCGGCGCCCCCGTCGTGACGGTCGGCTCCAACTAGTCGAGATCCAACGAGTCCAGCGAGTCCCATTCGCTGGGTCGCGTCGCGTCGCGTCCGGGAGATCAGATCTCAGGCGCCGCGTGCATGACGTTCATCACAGGTGGAGCACCGTACCAGCGTTGAACCAATTCGACGGAGATTTTCACGTAGTGGGGACTTTTCGCGGGCTCCAGGGCCGATTCCGGCAGAATCTCCGTCGAGTTCGTTCGGGAGAGGGAAACTGCCGGGGCTCTGATGGGAAGGACTCGTCGGCCGGAACGTGCGGTCATTCGGCGTCGCGGTGCGTCGCTGGGCCAGCCGCGCACACTCGTCATGGGCATCCGTTGTCACGTAAACGCGGGAATTTTTGAGACACACCGGTTTTGGCGCCGTAGTGTGCGGCGTGTTGCGAAAATCTCTGGGGTTAGCGACCGGCCGCAACGGATGCCCGGGGCGGGGGCCTCCGCACGTCGGGTCGCCAGGTCTCGGCGAGCGCGACCGCCGCTGGTGCGACCGCCGCTGGTGCGACCGCCGCTGGCGGCACCTCGGTCAAGACGGTTCGCGGCGCGGGTTGTGGAATCCCGCGGACCGCGGAACAGGTGCCGGCGTCCACCGGGTGCGCCGCGACGTCTGTCCGCGCGCCGTAAAGTGGGTGAGTGCCTATTCGTATGTCCAACTACTTCCTCCGTACCCTCCGCGAAGACCCCTCGGACGCCGAGGTCACCAGCCACCGCCTGCTGGTGCGCGCCGGCTACATCCGCCGCCAAGCCCCCGGAATCTTCGCGTGGCTGCCGATCGGTCTGCGCGTCAAGGCCAAGATCGAGACGATCGTGCGCGAGGAGATGGCCGCGGCCGGCGCCTTCGAGGTGCACTTCCCGGCCCTGCTGCCGCGGGAACCCTACGAGATCACGGGCCGCTGGGACGAATACGGCGACGGCCTCTTCCGGCTCACGGACCGCAAGGGCAGCGACTTGCTCCTCGCCCCCACCCACGAAGAGGTCTTCACACTCCTCGTGAAGGACCTCTACAGTTCCTACAAGGACCTGCCCCTGTCGATCTTCCAGATCCAGGACAAGTACCGCGACGAGGCCCGGTCCCGCGGCGGGCTGCTGCGCGGCCGCGAATTCACGATGAAGGATGCCTACTCCTTCGACTACACGGATGCCGGCCTCGACACGAGCTACCAGGCTCAGCGCGACGCCTACGAGCGCATCTTCACCCGGCTCGGCCTCGAGTACGTCATCGTTCAGGCGGATGCCGGCGCAATGGGCGGCTCCAAGAGCGAAGAGTTCCTGCACCCGACCCCGGTCGGTGAAGACACCTTCGTACGCTCGGCCGGCGGCTACGCGGCCAACATCGAGGCGTTCCGCACGGTCGTCCCGCCATCGATCGACTGGGCTGGCTTCCCCGCCGCCGAGGTCTTCGACACCCCGGGCACCCCCACCATCCAGACCCTGGTCGACCGGGCCAACAGCGATCATCCGCGTCCCGACGGCCGCGCCTGGACCGCCGCGGACACCCTCAAGAACGTCGTCCTCGCGCTCATCCAACCCGACGGCACCCGTGAACTCCTCGTGATCGGCCTCCCCGGCGACCGCGAGGTGGACCTCAAGCGCGTCGAGGTGGCCGTCACCCCCGCCGAGGTCGAGGCCGCGAACGAAACGGACTTTGCCAAGTTCCCCGGGCTGGTCAAGGGCTACATCGGACCCTGGAGCGCGAACGGAGCGGTGTTTGGTGAGAAGTCGACCACCGGCATCCGTTTTCTGGTTGACCCGCGCGTCGTGGAGGGCACCGAGTGGATCACGGGCGCGAACGAGCCCGACCGCCACGTCTTCGGTCTCGTCGCCGGCCGGGATTTCGCGCTGGGCGGCACCATCGAGGCCGCCGAGGTTCGCGTCGGCGATCCCGCGCCCGACGGCTCCGGCCCGGTGGAGCTGGCCCGCGGCATGGAGATCGGCCACGTTTTCCAACTCGGCCGAAAGTACGCTGAGGCGCTCGGCCTCAAGGTTCTCGACGAGAACGGCAAGCTCGTCACGGTCACGATGGGTTCCTACGGCATCGGCGTCACCCGCATCCTCGCCACCATCGCCGAACTCAATAACGACCCGAAGGGGCTGATCTGGCCCGAGACGGTCGCGCCGTTCGACGTGCACGTGATCGCCACCGGCCGGGACGATGTCGTCTTCGAGACTGCCGAAACCGTTGTCGCCATGCTGGAGGGCACCCAGCGTGACGTGCTCTACGACGACCGCCGCAAGGTGTCGCCGGGCGTCAAGTTCGGCGACGCGGAACTGATCGGCATCCCCGTCATCGTCATCGTGGGCCGTGGCGCCGCCGACGGCATCGTGGAACTCTGGGACCGTCGCACCGGTGGGCGCACCCAGGTGGCCATTGCCGAACTGGCCGCCAGCTTCGCCTGAGCGCCCGGCCCGGCTGAAGGTTCAGAGGCGGGCGAGCCGTGCCTGGGCGAAGCAGTACACGCCATAAGCGATCACTCCGGCGCCGACCAGCACCAGGATCGCCACCCCGAACGGCAGCGCCACGAGTGATTTCAGCGCACCGTCCATGCCGGTGGCCTTCTCCGGGTCGAGCGTGAAAGCCGCCACGGTGAAGAGGATGCCCACGGCGGCCAGCGCGATGCCCTCCGCTATGTAGCCCACGGTTCCGAGGATGACGACCACCGTGCCGGCCGGGCCGCCGGGCACCGTGATGCTGTCGGTGAAGCCATGGCTGGCGCCTCGGTGAACGAAGACGCCGCCGATCACGACCACGGCCAGGCCGGCGACGAAGAGCAGCACGACGCCCCCGGGAATCGACAGCAGTCTCGCGGTCGAGTCGCTGGCTGTTTCCGACGAGCTTGCCGAGGCTCCGCGGGCGAACGTGAACGCCGTCCCCGCGATGAACAGGAAGACGACACCCTTGCCGATCAGGACGGCGCGGTGGGCCCACTTGCGTTTCGGATCTTGGGCGGGTTCAAGGAACACCTGTACCAGATACCAGAGGCCGAGCGAGGCCAGGCCGAGAACCACCGTCCAGAGCACGAACACGCCGCCGGGGGTTTGGGCCAGCTGCCCGAGCGCGCCAGACTGGTCTGCCGACTCGCCACCGGCGCCCGTTGCCACGCTGATTGCGATGGCGCCGATCATGATGTGAAGCAGGCCGTTCACCGCATAACCGGCGCGGGCCAGAAGTTGGAAGGTGCGGCTGCCCTCGACGGTGCGTGCAGCGTGGTGAGCGTTGTCGGATACGGAATCGGCGGCCATCCGCCCAGCGTAGCGCCGCGCTCGGGCCGAGGGGAAGGCAGTTTCGGCGCGGGACGGGCCTGGGTCGGGTGACGGGCGTCCGGGGATTCGGCTAATCTAGGACGAGCCCGCTGCGCAGTTTCGCGGCGGCAAGATCTGAATAGAGGAGGCCGGCCATGGACATCGACCTCAGCGTGTTGCGGCAGTTGGAGCGCGAGAAAGAGATTCCCTTCGAGGAACTCGTGCGGATCATTGAGCAAGCAATTCTGACGGCCTACGTGAAGCACACCCAGCAGGGTGAAGTCTCCACGAAGCAGGTCGTCGAGGAAGAGCCGGAAGCGCGCGTCGTCCTCGACCGCAAGACCGGCCACGTCGACATTTTTGTGCCCGAACACGACGAAGAGGGCAACGTCGTCGGCGAAGCCGTCGACAACCCCACCGACTTCGGTCGCATCGCGGCCTTCGCGGCCAAGCAGGTCATCAACCAGCGTCTGCGCGACCTGGCCGATGACGCTGTGCTCGGTGAATTCAAGGGCCGCGAGGGTGAGATCGTCGCCGGGATCATCCAGCAGGGTCCGAACCCGCGCATGATCCACGTCGACTTGGGCACGATCGAGGCGATCCTGCCGCCCGAAGAGCAGGTGCCGAGCGAGAGCTACGTGCACGGACAGCGCATTCGCGTCTATGTAACTGCCGTCGGCAAGGGCCTCAAAGGCCCGCAGATCACGGTGTCCCGCACGCACCCTTCGCTGGTGCGTCGCCTCTTCGCCCTCGAGGTGCCGGAGATCGCCAGCGGCGTCGTCGAAATCGTCTCGCTTGCCCGTGAGGCCGGTCACCGCACCAAAATGGCCGTTCGCGCCACGGAGCCCGGCGTCAATGCCAAGGGCGCCTGCATCGGCGAACTCGGCCAGCGCGTGCGCGCCGTCACCGTGGAGCTCAACAACGAGAAGATCGACATCGTCGACTACTCGCCAGACCTGGCCACCTTCGTCGCCAGCGCACTGTCGCCGGCCAAGGTCACCAGTTCCTACGTGATCGACGAATCGATCAAGGCCGTCCGAGCCCTCGTTCCCGACTACCAGCTGTCGCTGGCGATCGGCAAGGAAGGTCAGAATGCGCGCCTCGCGGCCAAGCTCACGGGTGCGAAAATCGACATTCAGCCGGACAGCATTCTGGAGGACACGGAATAGGGGGTACGATGAATCCCGTTAGAACGTGCATTGGATGCCGTTTGCGCGCTCCGCGATCCTCACTTCTGAGGGTTGTAGCCCGAGAATCGGAACTCGTGGTGGATGAAACCGCCACTCTGCCTGGGCGAGGCGCGTGGCTGCATCCCACTACCGCGTGCTTCCAGGACGCACAGCGGCGACACGCTTTCGGGCGTGCCCTTCGCGTGACCAGTTCAATGGACGCGAATCAACTAGAGAACAGGCTGAACAGGCTTATGGATAACTAATGAGCGGCTCGAAATGAGACCCGTCCGTTACTAACGGTCTGCCCCTTTCCGGGTGCAGACCCGGAACAGGAGAATTGTGGCTGCGAAACCACGCGTACACGAGATCGCTAGCGAGCTCGGCGTCGACAGCAAGGTTGCCCTTGCTAAATTGAAAGAGATGGGCGAGTTCGTCAAGGGCCCGTCCAGTAGCGTTGAACCCCCGGTAGCGCGCCGTCTGCGCGCCGCCCTGGCGGCCGATGGCTCCAGCACCGCGGCTCCCGCCGCCACTGCCACAGCTCCAGCCGGCGCCACCCCCATCGCCGCGACAACCCCCGCAAAGCCGGGCGGCGCACGTCCGTCCCCGGCCAAGTTGGCCGTCAAGCCGGGTGTACGTCCCGTCGTCGAGGTCCCCGCAGCGGTTGCTCCCACCGCGGACGCCCCGCCGATGCCGACTGCCCCGCTCACAGTCGCCGAGCGTCAGGCTCAGGCTGCCGAGAAGGCTGCGGCTGCCGCGAAGGCTGCGGCTGCCGCGATCGTCACCGAGACCGTGTCCGCGACGGATGCCCCGGTCGCCAAGACCGCGGGTGGCGCCCCGAACGCAGCCAAGCCCGGTGCGTCCGTGCCGAAGCCGCCGGCGGCTCGTCCGGGCAACAATCCGTTCGCCAGCAACCAGGGCATGGGCAAGACCCCGAGTCCGCGTCCCGGCAACAACCCGTTTGCGAGCGCGCAGGGCATGGGTCAGCGCCCGCCGTCCACGTCTTCGCCCAGTAACATTCCGCGCCCCGCGGCCCCGCGCCCCGGTGCACCTCGTCCGGGTGGACCCGGGCAGGCCCCGCGCCCGACTGGTTTCGGTCAGCGTCCGGGTGCGTTCCAGCGTCCCGGTGGCGCTCCGGGTGGTGCCGGCGGCGCACGCCCCGGCTTCCAGCGTCCTGGTGGCGCCCCGGCCGGAGCCCCCGGCTTCGGCCCGCCCCGTCCTGCCGGTGGTGGCGGCGCCGGAGGTCGCGGTCGCGGCCCCGGCGGCGGAACCGCTGGCGCGTTCGGTCGCGGTGGCGGCAAGAACAAGGCCCGCAAGTCCAAGCGGACGAAGAGAGCAGAGTTTGAGCTGCGCGAGGCTCCGTCGCTGGGTGGCGTGAGCGTACCCCGCGGCGACGGCGGAACCGTGGTGCGTCTGCGCCGCGGTGCGTCCATCACGGACTTCGCCGACAAGATCGACGCGAGCCCCGGAAACCTGGTCACGGTCCTGTTCCACCTCGGTGAGATGGCCACGGCAACCGAGTCGCTCGACGAGGCCACGTTCGACGTTCTCGGCTCCGAGCTCGGTTACAAGATTCAGATGGTCTCTCCGGACGACGAAGACCGCGAGCTGCTGCTCGCCTTCGACATCGACATCGACCAGGAGCTGGAAGACGAGACGGATGACGAGCTTGTCGCCCGTCCCCCCGTCGTCACCGTCATGGGTCACGTCGACCACGGCAAGACCGCGCTCCTGGACGCCATTCGTAACGCGAAGGTGGCCGCGGGCGAAGCCGGCGGAATCACGCAGCACATCGGTGCCTACCAGGTCATCACCGAACACGAGGGCATTGAACGCGCCATCACCTTTATCGACACACCGGGCCATGAGGCGTTCACCGCCATGCGTGCCCGTGGTGCCCAGGTGACGGACATTGCGATCCTCGTGGTCGCGGCGGACGACGGCATCATGCCGCAGACGATTGAGGCGCTCAACCACGCCCAGGCCGCCAACGTGCCGATCGTGGTTGCAGTCAACAAGATCGACAAGCCCGGCGCCAACCCGCAGAAAGTGCGCCAGCAGCTCACCGAGTTCGGTCTCGTCGCCGAAGAATACGGTGGAGACGTCATGTTCGTCGACGTGTCGGCGAAGCAGGGCACCGGCATCCAGGAAGTCCTGAACGCCGTGCTCCTCACCGCTGACGCCGGTCTCGACATGCGGGCCAACCCGGACAAGGACGCTCGCGGCGTGGCCATCGAGGCTCGCCTCGACAAGGGGCGTGGCGCCGTGGCGACCGTGCTCATCCAGTCGGGAACACTGAACGTCGGGGACTCCATCGTGGCGGGCACGGCCTACGGCCGCGTTCGTGCGATGGCAGACGAGAACGGCGTGCCCGTGCTCGCCGCAACCCCGTCCCGTGCCGTCCAGGTTCAGGGCCTCTCCAGCGTGCCGCGTGCAGGCGACACCTTCCTGGTGATTCAGGAAGACCGCACGGCTCGTCAGATCGCCGAGAAGCGCGAAGCCGCCGAGCGCAACGCCCTGCTGGCCAAGGCCCGCAAGCGGATCAGCCTCGAAGACTTCACCCGTGCACTCGAAGAGGGCAAGGTCGAATCACTCAACCTCATCATCAAGGGTGACGTTTCCGGTGCTGTTGAAGCCCTGGAAGAGTCGCTGCTCAAGATCGAGGTCGACGATTCGGTTCAGCTGCGCATCATCCACCGCGGAGTCGGTGCGGTCACGGAAAGCGACGTCAACCTCGCCACCGTCGACAACGCCATCATCATCGGCTTCAACGTGCGCCCCGACACGAAGGCACGCGAACGCGCAGCCCGTGAAGGCGTGGATGTGCGCTTTTACTCGGTCATCTACAACGCACTCGAGGACATCGAGAACTCCCTCAAGGGAATGCTCAAGCCCGAGTTCGAAGAGGTGCAGAGTGGTGTCGCCGAGATCCGCGAGGTGTTCAGCTCCTCCAAGTTCGGAAACGTCGCCGGCGTCATCGTACGATCGGGCGTCATCACGAGAAACGCCAAGGCGCGGGTAATCCGCAATGGTGTCGTCGTGGGAGACAACCTGGGCATCGAGTCACTGCGCCGGTTCAAGGACGATGTCACCGAGGTCCGTACGGACTTCGAGTGTGGTATCGGCCTGGGCAAGTTCAACGACATCCAGATCGGTGACGAAATCGAGACGATCGAAATGAAGGAAAAGCCGCGGGTCTAAGGACGTACGGATGATGGGTGTGGGTTTCGCTGGGTTCCTGAACTCGGACGCGGCGGGGCCCGCACCTTCGGTAATATTTCGACAATAGGAGTTAGACCATGGCAGATCCGGCACGCGCCAGGAAAATGGCCGACCGCATCAAGGTCATCGTGGCCAAGCGCATCGAACGCGGACTCCGCGATCCGAGGCTCGGTTTCGTGACCATCACCGACGTGAAGGTGACCGGTGACCTGCAGCACGCCTCGGTGTTCTACACGGTCTACGGTTCGGCGGAGGAACGAGCCGACAGCGCGACAGCGCTCAAGGCGGCTACCGGCATGCTGAGAAGCGAGGTCGGTAAGAACATCACCGCCCGGCTGACGCCGTCGCTCGAATTCATTGCGGACGCCATCCCGGAGAACGCGGCCCTGATCGACGACCTGCTGCGTGAGGCGCGCGAGCGCGACACGCAGGTCGAGGAGCAGGCACGCACGGCGAAGTATGCCGGCGACGAGGACCCCTACGTCAAGGCGCGCGAATACGACGACGGCGACGACGAAGACGAAGGCGACGACGAGGAAGACGACGAGGTGCAACCCGGGGGCGGCCAACACGCCGAAGTTCCCGCCGAAGTTCCCGCCGGGTCGGATTTGCAGAAGTAAGGAAGCAACACCTGCCGGTCAGTGACCGGCCGGCCGTGCCGACCCGCATCATCCGTCAGCGGTGTGCGGGCCGGTTCGGCTTTTCTCGCGCCCGAAGGGGCTTATTCCTGCGGCAGGGTGTACTCGCCGGGTGCGGTGGCAATGGCGAGGCCGTCGGACAGCAAGCCCGCCAAAGCCCGGTCACGCTGGGGTGAGTCGGCCCACAGGTCGGTGATCTCGGCATCCGTCACCGGGTGCCGGGTGGCGCGAAGCTCGGCCATGATCAAGCCGCGCACCTTTCGGTCGCTGCCCTCGAACTTCTTCTGCACGGCTTTGCGCGGGCCGGAATAGGGCGGGTAGTCCGCCAGGCGCCAGGCGCAGGCGGCGCGGATGGGGCAGTCATCGCACCGGGGGATCCTGGCGGTGCAGACCACGGCGCCCAGCTCCATCATGCCGGCGTTGAATACGGCGGCGTCGCTCACGGGAAGTGGGAGCAGCGCGCTCATGGCGTCAAGGTCGCGGGTGCGGCTGGGTGGGGCCGGTTCGGCCTGACCGGCCACGGCGCGCGCGATGACGCGCCGGGTGTTGGTGTCGACGACTGGATGCCGCAGGCCGTAAGCGAACGCGGCGACCGCCCTGGCCGTATAGTCGCCGATCCCGCTGAGGGCCAGCAAGGCGTCGACGTCGGCGGGGACCACCCCATCGTGCCGCTCGGTGATCTCCACCGCGGCCGCGTGGAGCCACAGAGCGCGGCGAGGGTAGCCCAGGTTTGCCCAGGCCCGCACCGCCTCGCCGGGCGGGACCGCCGCGAGGTCCCCCGGGGTCGGCCAGCGCTCGAGCCACTCCGCGAGGCGGGGAATCACCCGGTTCACCGGGGTCTGCTGCAGCATGAACTCGCTCACCAGCACGCCCCAGGCGCCGAAGCCGTGCCGGCGCCAGGGCAGGTCGCGAGCATTGCCCCGGAACCAGGCGTTGATGGCGAGGCTGAGGGCAGGGGAGCCGGCTGCAGGAGCAAGCGTGAGCGTGGCATTCACCGTTCTAACCTAGGCTCGAAAGATGAAGCTTGCCTCCACTCCCCGGATCGAGTTCCTGCGGGAACTCGCGACCGAAATCCTTGGCGTCTACGGTCTCGGTCGCACGGTCGTCGCCATCGACGGCACGGATGCCGCGGAGCGCGCCGCTTTCGCCGACGACCTGGCCGCCGTGTTCGATGAGCGGGAGCATCCGGTGTTCTCAGCCTCCCTGCGCGATTTCCGGCGGTCGCGCGCGGAGCAGGAGCGCTTCGGCCCGGAATCTCCCGAGCGGCTGCTGCGCCACCTGTACGACTTCTCGCTGCTGCGGCGCGTGCTGCTCGACCCGTTCCGGCTGGGTGGCAGCACCGGTTTCGTCACCCGAGCGTTCGACGCCGACCGGGATGCCTGGATCCAGCCCACCTGGCTGACCGGGCCGTCCGACGCCACGCTGATTCTCGACGGCGAGTACCTGAACCGCAAGGAGTTGCGCGACCTGTGGTCGTACAGCGTTCTGGTGGAGACCGAGGCGGACGCGGTGCGCTTCGGACCAGGCGGTGCCGAGGATACCGGCATGGTCACCGAGCACGAGGTCGCCGACCGGCTGTACCGCGGCGAGGTGCGTCCGCGCAGCCGGGCCACGGCCATCGTCGACGTGAGCAACCCGGCCGACCCGCGCCGTGTGTTCCTCGACAGCTGCTGATCGGGGTCTTGGGTCACGGGTCGTGACGGTCATCGGCGGAGCGCCGCGAACCGCTCGAGCACGTCGTACGGGGCCAGCGACACCCCGCGTGCCTCAACCTCGTGCACGAGAGTTGTCAGCAGCTCGTTCACGGGCGCCCGCACGCCGGCCAGGGCGGCTTCCCGCACCACCGCGCCGTTGAGAAAGTCGACCTCGGTGAGCTGCCCGCGCTTCAGGCTCTGCTGCGTCGAACCCAGGTTCGGCACGTCGCCCATGCGGGCCTTCAGCCTCAGCGGCAGCACCTGGCCGAGGGCCGGCGGCAGCCGCGAGAAGGCTCTCAACGGCCGGTCGCCGAGCCCCTGCAGGCTGCCGTAACGCACCCCGCGCTTCATCCCCACCTCCACGGTCTCGCGCATGCTCTCGGTCATCAAGCGGCGCAGCCCGGCGTGGTCGATGACATTCTGAACGCTCATCCCGGTGATCGCGGGTAGTGCGTTGAGCATGTTGACGACGAGTTTGGTCCACTGGGCACCGACGAAGTTGTCGAGGGCGACGGTGGGCACGGCGCCGGCGAGCACGTCCCGCCAGGCGAGCGTGGCGGCATCCGCGGCGCCGGTTCCCCGGCCCAGATAGGTGGGCGCGGCGGTTGTGATCGTCACCTGGCCGGGTGCCGCGTAATTCGCCGCGATGATCGACAGGGCGCCGAAGCAGTCCGAGCGGGGCAGCAGAGAGCCCGCCGTGAGCACCCCGTCGAGGCCGTTCTGCACGACGATCACGGGGGAGCCGTCGAGCACCCGGGCGTTCTCGCCGATGGCCGCAGCCGCATCCTGGGCCTTGGTGCAGACGAGCGTCAGCTGCGGGGTCCGGGCCAGACGTTCGAGCGCGAGCGGATGCTGGCGTACGGTTCCGAAGGCCCCGGTCAGTGAAATCCCCTCGGCCCGGATGGCCGCCAGCGCCGGTCCGCGCGCCGTCACGGTCACCGTATGACCGGCCCGGGCGAGCAGGGTCGCGAACGTGCCGCCGAGGGCGCCGGCTCCGATCACCGCAATATTCATCCCCCCAGCCTAGGTCGCGCCCGATGGGTCAGCGCCGGACCGGGGCCGGATACCATGTCAAGAATGAACGAAGCATCCGGCGGGCCAGCCAGCGAACCGACAGTCGAACGGACGCCCGGGCAGCGGTCGATGAAGGTCGGCACCACCGTCAGCGGACTCCTCCTGGTCGACAAGCCCCAGGGCTGGACCAGCCACGACGCCGTCGCCCGCACCCGCCGCCTGGCCGGCACCCGCAAGGTCGGCCATGCCGGCACGCTGGACCCGATGGCCACCGGCCTGCTGATCCTCGGCATCAACAGTTCCACCCGCCTGCTGACGTACGTCGTCGGCCTCGACAAGGAATACCTGGCAACAATTCGACTGGGTACGTCGACGACGACCGACGACGCCGAGGGTGAAGAGCTGGCGCGGGCATCCGTCGACGCCGTGGCCGCCGTCACGCCGAAAGCCGTCGCGGCCGGAATCGGCGCCCTCACCGGCGCCATCGCGCAGCAGCCCAGCTCCGTCAGCGCCATCAAGATCGACGGCAAGCGCGCCTACGCCCGGGTGCGCGCCGGCGAGGAAGTGGACCTGCCGGCCCGCCCCGTCACCGTGAGCGCGTTCGAGCTGCTCTCCCTGACCCCGGGCGACGGCTTCCTCGACCTCGAGGTGCGGGTGGAGTGCTCCTCCGGCACGTACATCCGGGCGCTGGCCCGCGACCTCGGCGCCGCCCTCGATGTCGGCGGCCACCTCACCAGCTTGCGCCGAACCCGGATCGGCCCGTTCGGCATCGACATGGCCCAGCCGCTCGCCGAACTCGACGTCGCTGCCGGACTGATCGGCCCGACGGATGCCGCCACGCGCATCCTGGGACGCCTCGACCTGACAGAGCAGCAGGCCATCGACCTCGGACACGGCAAGCGCATCGCGGTGGACGGCGCAGTCGGCACCGACGCCGAAGCCGGCACGGCGGTTCCGGTCGGCCCGGTGGCCGCGGTCGCGCCGGACGGCCGGCTGGTCGGCCTGGTCGAGTACCGCGGCGACCACGCCAAGTCCCTGCTCAACTTCCCGCCGGATCAGGTCGCCGATGCCGCGCAAACCGTGGCAGCCCCGAAGGCCACCGCATGATCGAGTGGTTCATGTGGCTCCAGTTGGCCGTGGCCACCCTCGCCGGCCTGCTCTGCATCGCCCTCGGCCTGGCCGGGCGCAAACCCAGCGACCTCACCATGGGTGCCACCGCGCTCGTGGAGCTGCTGCTGATCGTGCAACTCGTCGTCGCGATCGTCGCCCCGCTCACGGGCAACACCGCGACCGGCAGCCTGCTCGAGTTCTACACCTACCTGATCAGCGCAATTCTCGTGCCCGTGGCCGCCGCAGCCTGGGCGCTGATCGAACGTAGCCGCTGGAGCACGGTCATCTTGGGCGTCGCCGGGCTGGGCGTCGCCGTGATGGTCTACCGCATGTGGCAGATCTGGACCGTCCAGGGCCTGTGAGATTCAGGGCCGAGAAGTCCGGCGCCCGTGAAATCAGATCCACGGATGCTGCGATAATTAGGAAGCCATGACCGCAGAGCAGAGCAACGCCGCAGGGACGCCCGCCGAGAGCGCTCGGTCGACCCCGGTGACCGGCATCGGGCGCGTGCTGATCGCCGTCTACGGCCTCCTCGCGCTCGCCGCCACGGGCCGCTCCTTCGTGCAGATCGCCTCCAAATTCGCCGAGGCACCGTTGTCCTACTCATTGTCCGCGCTGGCCGCGGTCGTCTACATCGTCGCCACGGTGGCCCTGATCAGGAGCGGCGGACGCTGGCGCCGCGTGGCCTGGATCACGATCGGCTTCGAGTTCGCCGGCGTGCTGGTGGTCGGCACCCTCAGCCTCGTCGACCCGGCCCTGTTTCCGCACGACTCGGTCTGGTCGTTGTACGGCCGCGGCTACCTCTTCATCCCGCTCGTGCTGCCGGTCCTGGGCATGTGGTGGCTGTCCCGGAGCGGTAAGGTGCGCGAGTGAAGGTGCTGCGCGGCGTCGCCGATATCCCGGCCGACTGGCCGGCCTCCGCGGTCAGCATCGGCAAGTTCGATGGCGTGCACGCGGGGCATCGCGCGGTCATCGCCGAGTTGCAGGCACTCGCCGACAGCGACGGACTGGCCTCCGTGGTGGTGACCTTCGACCGGCATCCGCTCGCCGTGCTTGCCCCCCAGGAGTGCCCACAGACCCTGATCAGCACCGAACAGAAGCTTGCCTTGCTCGCCGAGACCGGCGTGCGCGCCACCCTTCTGCTCGAGTTCACCGCGGCGTTGGCCGCTCTTTCGCCCGAGGATTTCATTGAGAGCATCGTGGTGCAGGGGCTTCACGCGCGCACCGTGCTGGTCGGCCGCGACTTCCGGTTCGGCGCTCGCGGCGCCGGCGATGTGCACCTATTGCAGGAGCTGGGGGACCGGTTCGGGTTCACCGTGCGCCTGATCGACGACGTGAAACCAGACCGGATGCGCCGGGTCTCGTCGACCTGGATCCGCGAGCTGCTCTCCCGCGGCGAGGTCGGCGCGGCCACTACCCTGCTCGGGCACAACCCGACCGTGCGCGGGGAGGTCGTGCACGGCGCGAAGCGAGGACGCGAACTCGGCTTTCCCACGGCCAACCTGTCACCGGCGTCCGAGGGGCTGATCCCCGCGGACGGGGTCTACGCGGGCTGGCTGACGGATGCCGGTATCCGCTACCCGGCGGCCATCTCGGTGGGCAACAACCCCACCTTCGACGGTGTGGCGCAGAAGCAGGTCGAGGCCTTTGTGCTCGACCAGGACATCGACCTGTACGACCATGTGGTGGAGGTGTCCTTCGTCGAACGTATCCGCGGCATGGTCGCGTTCACCGGAATCGAACCGTTGATCGTGCAGATGCACGATGACGTGGAAAAGGTCCGCGGCATCCTGGCCTGACGCGGGCATCCTGGCCGGACCGGGCATCTCGCTGTTGAGAGTCGGCTACTTGGTCGGGCCGCTGCTTGTCGGGCTGCTGCACTAGCTGACCGGCGGCTGGACCTGGCCGCTCGCCTTCCTGATCGGCGCCGCCCTGGCCGCTACGCTCGGCGGCGCCGTGCTGTCCTGCCCGCCCAGTGTCCTGCTGCCTGCCTAATGCCTTGCTGCCTGCCTAGCGCCCTGCTGCCCGCCCAGTGCCCCGCGCGGCCTCACGAATTCGACGGAGATTCTGGCAAAAAACCGGGTGAGACCGGTCTCAATGCCGGTTGAGAGCAAAATCTCCGTCGAATTGGTTCAGGGGCGGGCGGGCAGGCGGGCCAAGGGCGCGCGGGCGGGCGAAGGGCGCGCGAAGGGCGCGCGGGCGGGGGAGTGGGTGACTCAGGCGACCAGATCGGCGCGGTGGATGAGCGCCGCGGCGCCGATCAGTGGGCCGTCGCCGGAGAGAGCGGATGCGACGACGCGCACCCGGGTCGCGAAGGAGAACACCGTGCGCTCGGCGACGGCCGCTCGCACGTAGTCGAACAGGTCCGGCGTGACGTGTGAGAAGCCGCCGCCGATCGCCACCACGTCGAGGTCCACGAGGTTCGTCGCGGAGGCGATCGCCTGGCCGATGGCCTGGCCGCAGCGCTTGACCGCACTGATCGCGATCGGGTCTCCCGCGGCGTACGCGGCCGAGAGGTCTTCGCCGGTGAGGCCCGACCAGCCCTCGGCGCGCGCCCAGGCCACGGTGCGCGGTCCGGATGCGACGGCCTCGAGGCATCCGGTGCCGCCGCAGGCGCAGGCGTCGTCGAACCCGCCGACTTCGATGTGACCGATGTGCCCGGCGTTGCCGGTCGGCCCGGAAACGGTGGACCCACCCAGGATCAGGCCGCCGCCGATGCCGGTGGACACGACCATGCCCATCAGGCTGTCGGCGCCCCTCCCGGCGCCGAGCCAGTGCTCGGCGAGCGTGATGCAGAGGCCGTCCAGGCGCAGGCGCACGGGCGCCTCGGGCACGAGGGCCGCGACACAATCCCGTAAGGGGTAATCCCGCCAGGCCGGCAGATTCAACGGAGAGACTGTCCCCGTGTCCACGGTGATCGGTCCGGCGGTGCCGATGCCGACGCCGAGGAGGGCGTCTCCGGCCGGCAGGCTCGCTCGGGCGCGGGTGACGACGGTCCGTACACTGTCCGCGAGTTCCTCGGCGGTTTTGACCGGGCCGGTGGGGGCGCGGTGCCGGCTGGCGGCGAGCACGACCCCCTGCTCGTCGACGAGTGCGGCTTCAACCTTGGTGCCGCCGAGGTCGACGGCGAGAGCGTAGCTGGTGGGCATGACATCAGCCTAGGGCGTGCAGAGTTGCAGGGTCGATGCTCGAATGCGCAGATGAGCAACATGACCAACAGGCGTTGATCGGGGGAGACCGGCGACTTAGGCTGGACCCGAACGGAACGGAGCACCATGACGGACACCGACGAACTCTTATCCATTCGCGCGGCCGAGCTCTACTATGAGGAAAACAAGACGCAGGACGAAATCGGCACCGTTCTCCGCCTCACCCGCTGGAAGGTGGGCCGGCTCCTCGCCCAGGCCAAGGCCAGTGGCTTCATCCGCATCGAAATCGTTCACCCGCGCGCCCGTCGTCTCTCCATCGAACGCCGGCTGCGCGAGACCACGCAGCTGACGGATGCCATCGTCGTCTCCTCTGCCGGCGTCTCCACTGACGAGGAACTCCAGTCCCGCACCGCCCAAGCTGCCGCCGACTACCTCACGGGCCTCCGCCCGGTGCCGCGAACGCTCGGCATCAGCTGGGGCCGCACCCTGCACGAGGTGTCGCTGCACCTGGCCCAGGGCTGGGCCAGCGGCGTCAACGTCGTGCAGATCAACGGCGGAGTCAGCCTCAACCGGCGCGCCGGCACCGCAGCCGCGACGGCCGTCACCATTGCTCACAAGGCCTCGGGGGCGGCGACGCTGCTGCCGAGCCCCGCCATCCTCGAGCGCCTCGACACCAAGACCGCGATCGAAGCCGACCGCTCCGTCGCCGCCGTGCTGAACCTCGGCGCCGCGGCATCCGCCTACCTGTTCAGCGCCGGCCAGGCCGACCAAAACTCGGCTCTCGTCGACAGCGGCTACCTCACCGCAGAACAGGTCGCCGAGCTCGTACGCAAGGGCGCGGTCGGCGACATCGTCGGCCGGTACATCGACAGCAACGGCAACATCGTCGACCCGGAACTCAACGGCCGGACCGTCGGCATCCAGCTCGAAGCGCTGCGTCACGCGAAGACCGCCATCGCCGTGATCACCGGCGGCTCCAAACACTCCATCGCCCGCGCCGTCGTCGGCAGCGGCCTGTGCACAGTGCTCGTCACCGACGAAGACACCGCACTCGCCATCCTCGGCGAAAACGCATGACCGCACCCCGACCGCAAGGACAATTCATGACTACCAGCCAAACGGCCATGACCCAGCTGAACACCGGTGAACGCGCCCTGGCGCTCATCGGCGGCGAAGCCACGGATGCGAATCTGCGGCGTTACCTGCACGGCATCCCCGGCATCGACGCCGTCGGCTTGGAGCAGCGTGCCTCCGACCTCGGCACCCGCTCGATCAAGACCAGCTCGAAGAAGTGGGCGATCGACAAGATCATCAGCCTCATCGACCTCACCACCCTCGAGGGGGCCGATACCCCCGGCAAGGTGAAGTCCCTGGTCGGCAAGGCCCTCACGCCCGACGCCGGTGACCTCAGCTGCCCTCGCGTGGCTGCGGTCTGCGTCTACGGCGACATGGTGCCGCACGCCGTCGCCGCTCTCGGCTCCGCGCACTCCGCGGGCACGGATGCCGGCGTGAACGTCGCCGCCGTCGCGACCGCGTTCCCGAGTGGGCGCGCGTCCCTCGCGATCAAGCTGGCCGACGTGCACGACGCCGTCGCGGCCGGCGCCGACGAGATCGACATGGTCATCGACCGTGGTGCGTTCCTGTCCGGCAGGTTCGGCCAGGTCTACGACGAGATCGTGGCGGTCAAGCAGAGCTGCCGCCGCCCCGACGGCAGTTTCGCCCACCTCAAGGTGATCCTCGAGACCGGGGAGCTCAGTACCTACGACAACGTGCGCCGCGCGTCGTGGCTGGCCATCCTGGCCGGCGGCGACTTCATCAAGACCTCCACCGGCAAAGTGCCCGTCGCGGCCACCCTGCCCGTGACCCTCTCCATGCTCGAGGTCGTGCGCGACTGGCATCGCCTCACCGGGGCGAAGGTCGGTGTGAAGCCGGCCGGCGGCATTCGCACGTCTAAAGACGCCACCAAGTACATCGTGACCGTCGCCGAAACCGTGGGCGAGGAATGGCTCACGCCGAGCCTGTTCCGGTTCGGGGCGTCGAGCCTGCTGAACGACGTGCTGATGCAGCGCCAGAAGATGACCTCCGGACACTACTCCGGCCTTGACTACGTGACGATCGATTGAATCTCGACAAGCTCGATCACCGACAACTCGATCAACCTTGATTGGAATAACCATGAGCTTTCTTGACTACGCTCCCGCCCCGGAGTCCCAGGCCGTGCTGAACCTTCGGGGGGACTACGGACTCTTCATCGACGGGGAGTTCGTCGCCGGTCGGGGTGAGCCGTTCCAGAGCATCAACCCGGCCACCGAGAAGCAGATCGCAATGATCGCCCACGCCGACGCGGCGGATGTCGATGCGGCGGTGGCCGCCGCCCGTCGCGCCTACGACAAGACCTGGTCGAAGCTCTCCGGCAGCGATCGCGGCAAGTACCTGTTCCGCATCGCCCGCCTTGTGCAGGAGCGGGCCCGTGAGCTTGCCGTCGCCGAGACCCTCGACAACGGCAAGCCGATCAAGGAGAGCCGCGACGTCGACGTGCCTCTCGTTGCCGCCTGGTTTTTTTACTACGCCGGCTGGGCCGACAAGCTCGACCACGCCGGGGTCGGCCCCACGCCGTCCGCGCGGGGCGTCGCCGCCCAGGTGATCCCGTGGAACTTCCCCCTGCTGATGCTGGCTTGGAAGATCGCCCCGGCCCTCGCCGCCGGCAACACGGTCGTGCTCAAGCCGGCTGAGACCACCTCCCTGACCGCGCTGTTGTTCGCCGAGATCCTGCAGCAGGCCGACCTGCCCGCCGGCGTTGTCAACATCGTCACGGGCGGCCGCGACACCGGCAAGGCCCTCGTCGGGCACCCCGGCGTCAACCTCGTCGCGTTCACCGGCTCCACCGGCGCCGGCCGGGCCATCGCCCGCTCGGTCGCCGGAACCGACAAGAAGGTCATCCTCGAGCTCGGCGGCAAGGCCGCGAACATCGTCTTCGACGACGCGCCCATAGACCAGGCGATCGAGGGCATCGTCAACGGCATCTTCTTCAACCAGGGCCACGTCTGCTGCGCGGGCAGCCGTCTGCTCGTGCAGGAGTCGATCCACGACGATGTCATCGACCGCCTCAAGGCGCGCCTGTCCACGCTGCGCCTCGGCGACCCGATGGACAAGAACACCGACATCGGCGCCATCAACAGCGCCGAGCAGCTGGCGCGCATCCGGGAGCTCACCGACATCGGCGAGCAGGAAGGCGCCGAGCGCTGGAGCCCGGACTGCGTGCTGCCCGAGGCCGGTTTCTGGTTCAGGCCGACCATCTTCACCAACGTCTCCACCAGCCACCGCATCGCCCGTGACGAGGTATTCGGCCCGGTGCTCTCCGTGCTGACTTTCCGCACCCCGGCCGAGGCCATCGCCAAGGCGAACAACACGCCGTACGGACTGTCCGCCGGAATCTGGACCGAGAAGGGCAGCCGGATGCTGGCCGTCGCCGACAAGTTGCGTGCCGGCGTGATCTGGGCGAACACGTTCAACCGCTTCGACCCGGCCAGTCCATTCGGCGGCTACAAAGAGTCCGGCTACGGGCGCGAGGGCGGCCGCCACGGGCTTGCCGCATACCTCAAGCCCGCCGCCGGTCGCGCGGCCGCGCGCACCGTGACGGCCGCGCCCGCGGCATCCATCGCACCGGCCGTTGCTTCGCCGGCCGCGGAGAAGACCCCCGTTTCCCGAAAGAAGGCAGCCAAGTGACCCGCCTCGCCGTTCCCAAGACCTACAAGCTCTACCTCGGCGGCAAGTTCCCGCGCAGTGAATCGGGCCGGGTCTACGAGATCCGTTCCCACGACGGGGAATTCCTCGCCAACGCCGCGAAGGCCAGCCGCAAGGATGCCCGGGACGCCGTCGTCGCCGCCCGCTCGGCCCTCGGCGGCTGGGCCGGCGCCACGGCCTACAACCGCGGCCAGGTGCTTTACCGCATCGCGGAGTTGCTCGAGGGGCGCCGGGCCCAGTTTGTCACCGAAATCGTGCAGTCGGAAGGCGTGAGCACCGCGGCAGCGTCCGTCCAGGTCGACGAGGCCATCGACCGCTGGGTCTGGTACGCCGGCTGGGCCGACAAGTACCTGCAGGTGGCCGGCAACGCCAACCCGGTTTCGGGACCCTACTTCAACCTCTCGGTGCCGGAGCCCACGGGCGTCGTCGCCATCATCGCGCCGCAGACCGGGGGTTCCCTCCTCGGTCTCGTCAGCGCGGTCGCCCCGGCGCTGGTCTCAGGCAACACCGTGGTCATCGTCGCGAACGAGGCCATGCCGCTCTCGGCGATCAGCCTGGGCGAGGTGCTCGCCACTAGTGACGTGCCCGGCGGCGTAGTCAACATCCTCACCGGGTCTCCCGCCGAGATGGCGCCGTGGCTGGCCAGCCACGCCGACGTCAACGCCCTCGACCTGGTTGGCGCCGGCGATCTCGACTGGATCCACCTCGAGATCGACGCGGCCGAGACCCTCACCCGGGTGCTGCAGCCCGAGAACGGTCCGGATGCCGCGAGTCCCTCCCTGGCGCGCGTCCTGGCGTTTACCGAAACGAAGACGATCTGGCACACGAAGGGCCTGATCTAGCCCGCGCCCGCCTGACGAATTCGACGGAGATTTTGCCCAAAACGGCGCAAAAACCGCTTTCCGGGCCTCAAAACCCCAAAATCTCCGTCGAATTCGTCAGGGCCAACCGGGCTACGCCTCGTGCGGCCGCTCGGTGTCGTCGTCGCGCAACAAGTCTTCCAGGGCCTGGTCCACCTCGTCGAGGACCGGCTCAACCCCGGCTGCCGAGCTGGTCAGGCGGGCCACGAGGGCCTGTGGGTCGTCGAGGTCCGCTGACGAGGGCAGAAGGTCCGGGTGGGCCCACAGCTCGTCGCGCTTCTCGTTGCCCACGGCATCCGTCACGGCCTGCCACAGGGCGGCGGCCTCGCGCAGGCGCCGGGGGCGCAGCTCGAGCCCGACCAGGGTGGCGAACGCCGACTCGGCGGGCCCACCGGATGCCCGGCGCCGCTTCACCGTCTCGGCGATCGCGTCCGCGCGGGGCAGCCGGCTCGTGGCCTCGAGGGTGACGACATCGACCCAGCCCTCGATCAGGGCGAGCATCGTTTCGAGCCGGGAGAGCGCGGCCAGCTGGGCCTCGCTCTTCGGCGGGATCAGCGAGCCGTCGACCATGGCGGCGCGCAGTTCTTCCGGGTTGGCCGGGTCGAAGCCGTCGGCCAGCTGCTCGAGGCGGCTTGAGTCGATGTGGATGCCGCGGGCGAAGTCGGTGATCGAGCTGATCAGGTGCAGGCGCAGCCAGCGGGAGTGGCGGAAGAGGCGCGCGTGGGCGATTTCGCGCACCGCGAGGTAGATCTGCACCTGGTCGGCGGGAACGTCGAGGCCTTCCCCGAACGCGGCCACGTTCTGGGGGAGCAAAGCGGCCTGCTGGTCGCTGAGCAGAGGGATTCCAACGTCTCCACCGGAGACGACTTCACTGGACAGCTGACCCACGACCTGGCCGAGCTGCATGGCGAACAGGGTGCCGCCGATGCTGCGCATCACCTGGCCGGCACCGGCCATCATGCCTTTGAGCTCTTCCGGGGCCTGATCGGTGAGCACCCGGGTCAGGGAGTCGGAGATGCTGGTCGCGACGGGCTCGGCGAGCTGGGTCCAGAGCGGCATGGTCGCGGAGACCCATTCCTTACGGGTCATCAGGCGCGGAGGGGTGGTGAGCTCGGCGACCGAGATCACCTCGTCTAGCCAGAGGGAGGCGATGTGGAATGCCTGGTCGAGGGCGGCGCGTTCGGCCGAGGTCACGTCGAGTTGACTCTGGGCCGCGCGCTCCTGGCCCTGGTTGAGGGCGGCATCCCAATTGATGGATCCGTCGCCGCCGCCGCGCAGAGCACCCTGCAACTGATTCATCAGCGCGGAAATGCTCGCCGGGTCGCTGGGAAGCCCCGCCGCGCCGGCCAGCTGGCTCGGGTCGATGGACGACTTCCCACTCAGGATGTCGCGCAGCATGTCCCGAAACTCATCTTCAGGATTGTGACCCTCGTCGGGTCGGGAGTCGTCGTCGGCCACTTCAGGCACCTCTCAGTCGCGTCCTTCTACGCTAGCCGGAGATCCCCGGCGCGGACTGGGAAATGACCTACGCTGGTAAACCGGTGTCCGCCTGCCGCGAACAGCCAGCACAATCCCTGGAAGGAGACCGGTGGCCCTCTTCACCGATCACCCAGTACAGCCGCCCGACCGATCCGCGCGCGCCGTCGGGACAGGCTGGGTGGTGCTCGGGATCGCGATGGTCATCGGCCTCATCCTCGCCGTGACGCCGTCACCGTATGTGATCGAGAAGCCAGGACCGGTCTACAACACCATCGGCACGGCCGAACAGGACGGCAAGCAGGTGCCGCTCATCTCCATCTCCGGCGAACCCGTTTACCCGACCGAGGGCAGCCTCGACCTGCTGACCGTGTCGCTGCTGGGCAACCCCGACAACCGGCCGAGCTGGCTGACGGTCGCCGCCGCCTGGCTCGACCCGAACCAAGCCGTGATCCCGATCGAGTCGGCGTTCCCGCCCGACGTGAGCACGAAGCAGCGCGAGGAGCAGAGCCAGGCGCAGATGGTGAATTCGCAGCAGGATGCGATCGCCGCCGCTCTGACCAGCCTCGACTATGACTACCCGACGATCCTCTCGGTCGTCTCCCTGCCGGGCGACTCGCCCGCCGAGGGAGCCATCGAAGCCGGCGACGAGGTGGTCTCGGTGAACGGTGAAGAGGTCGCCGACATCACGGCCCTGCGGGACGCGCTGACGCGAAACGGTGTCGACGACGCCGCCTCCATCGGAATCATCCGGGACGGCGCCAGCGAGACGGTGCAGGTCACCCCGGTTGAATCGGGCGACGCCGTCGTGGTGGGCATCAATGTGACGAGCGACTACGACTTCCCCTTCGACGTCACGATCGAACTCGACTCGGTCGGCGGGCCCAGCGCGGGCATGATGTTCGCCCTCGGCATCATCGACACGCTCACCTCCGGCTTTATTCAGGGCGGTGAGGATGTCGCTGGCACCGGCACGGTAAACCAGGCCGGCGAGGTGGGTCAGATCGGCGGTATCCGACAGAAGCTGATCGGTGCCGACCAAAGCGGCGCCGATTGGTTCCTCGCGCCCGCCGACAACTGCGACGAGGTCACCGGTCACGTGCCCGACGGGATGACGGTCTTTTCCGTGGACACCCTCGACGACGCGCTGGCCGCGCTGGACGCCATCCGCACCGGTTCGGACACCGACGCACTGGAGCAGTGCGCACTCGGCTAACCCCGGGTCGCTGCCCAGCGAATGTGCGGCTTTCGTTCGCGGCGGCTGTCTAGAATGGGCGATGACCGCCGATTTCGAGATCAAGAGGCCAATTCGTGACGTCACAACAAGCCCGAAGCGCTCCCGCGCCACAGCGCAGCCGTGCTCCCCTTGCCATTACGGCAGCGATTATCGCGGGGCTGGTGATCATCTTCTTCGTTTTCGCCGGGCTATATGCCGACGTTCTCTGGTTCGACCAGTTGGGCTTCCTAGCCGTGCTGACCACGCAGTGGTTCGCCGGTGCCGTGCTGTTTCTGATCGGGTTCGTAGCGATGGCGGTCCCCGTCTGGGCGAGCATCCAGATCGCTTACCGCTTGCGGCCGGTCTATGCGAAGCTCAACTCGCAGCTCGACCGCTACCAGCAGGTCATCGAGCCGCTGCGCCGCCTCGCCATGTACGGCATCCCGGCTCTGCTAGGTCTGTTCGCCGGCGTCGCCGCGGCCACCCGCTGGCAGGTCGTTCTGATGTGGTTGAACCGCACGGACACCGGCCGAGTTGACCCCCAGTTCAAACTGGACATCTCGTTCTATCTGTTCGATCTCCCCTTCCTGCACTCCGTGCTCGGCTTCGCGTCGGCCGTGGTGCTCATCTCGGCCCTCGTCGCCGCGGCTACGAGCTACCTGTATGGCTCGATCAGGGTGAGCGGGCGCGAGGTCATGGTTTCCAAGGCCGCCCGCATCCAGATTGCCAGCACGGCAGCCCTCTACCTGATGCTGCAGGCCGTGAGTATCTGGCTCGACCAGTACTCCACGCTGACCAACACCAACGACATCATCACCGGCGCCGGCTACACCGACGTGAACGCCACGATTCCGGGCCGAGCCATCCTGGCCGGAATCGCCGCCGTCGTCGCTATCCTGTTCCTCCTCACGGCCTTCATCGGCCGCTGGCGCCTGCCCATTGTCGGCACCGCGCTGTTGATCGTGAGCAGTCTCCTGCTCGGCTCGCTGTACCCGTGGGTCGTGCAGCGCTTCCAGGTGGTGCCGAGCGCCAAAACGCTCGAAGAACCCTATATTCAACGCAACATCGACCTCACCCGCGACGCCTACGACCTGGCGGATGTGGAAGAGATTCCGTACAACGCGATCACGACGGCCGCGCCCGGCGCCTTGCGCGCCGACGCTGAGACGACCGCTAACATTCGTATTCTCGACCCTGCTCTGGTCAGCGACGCGTTCTCCCAGCTCGAGCAGTTCAAGCAGTATTACCAATTTCCGCAAAACCTCGACGTCGACCGGTACCCGATTGACGGCAAGTCCCAGGACACAGTGGTCACCGTGCGCGACCTCAACCTGGCCGGTTTGAACGCCGGCAACACCTGGGTCAACTCGACCGTGGTCTACACGCACGGCTACGGCGTCGTGGCGGCCTACGGCAACCAGCGCTCGGCCGCCGGCCAGCCCGTGTTCCTCGAGTCCGGCATCCCGACCACCGGGTCGCTGCCCGAATACGAACCGCGGATTTACTTCGGCGAGACGTCGCCGCCGTACTCCATCGTGGGTGCGCCCAAGGACAGCAAGCCGGTCGAACTCGACTACCCGTCGGGCACGGATGGGGCGCAGCAGACCTACACGACATTCACGGGCGACGGTGGGCCGAAGCTCGACAACGCGTTCAACAAGCTGATCTACGCGCTCAAGTTCCAGTCGGAGCAGATCTTTCTGGCCAACGCCGTGAACGAGAAATCGCAGATCCTTTACGACCGTGACCCGGTCACCCGGGTGCAGAAGGTGGCTCCGTACCTGACCCTCGACTCCGACGCTTACCCGTCGATCGTCGACGGTAAGCTCAAGTGGATCGTCGACGGCTACACCACCTCGGCCGACTACCCGTACTCCACTTCCGTGGGCCTGAGCGACGCGATCGCCGACACGGAAACGCCCCCGCAGCCATTCGCGCTCGACAACATCAACTACATGCGCAACTCGGTCAAGGCCACGGTCGACGCCTACGACGGCGAGGTCACCCTCTACGCCTGGGACGACGAGGATCCGCTGCTCAAGACCTGGCAGAAGATCTTCCCGTCGACGATCAAGCCGATGTCCGAGATGAGCGGCGATCTGATGAGCCACGTTCGCTACCCGGCGGACATGTTCAAGGTGCAGCGCCGGGTTCTGGGTAAGTACCACGTCACCGACCCGGGTTCCTTTTACTCGGTCGACGACGCCTGGACGACGCCGAACGACCCGGTGTCGCCGTCGACGAACACGACCCTACAGCCGCCCTACTACCTGACCATGCAGGTTCCGGGCCAGGAGAAGCCATCCTTCTCGCTGTACACCACGTTCATCCCGGACGCGAGCGGCGCGACGAGCCGGAACGTTCTGACCGGCTACCTTGCGGTCGACGCGGATGCCGGTTCGACCGACGGGGTGCGGGCGGAAGGCTACGGGAAGCTCCGCCTGCTCAATCTGCCGGAGGACGTGACCGTGCCTGGCCCCGGCCAGGTGCAGGCCAAGTTCAACGCGGACCCGACCGTCTCACAACAGTTGAACCTGCTGAAGCAGGGCCAGTCGAAGGTGCTCAACGGAAACCTGCTCACCGTGCCTGTGGGTGGCGGCCTGCTCTACGTGCAGCCGGTTTACGTGCAGTCCACAGGCGAGACCAGCTACCCGCTGCTGCAGAAGGTGCTCGTCGCCTTCGGAGACCAGATCGCGTTCGAGGACACGCTGGACAAGGCGCTTGACGTGCTCTTCGGAGGCGACTCCGGCGCCAGCGCCGGAGACACCGATGTGCCGCCGTCCGAGACGCCCGTGGAGGGGGAGGCCCCTGCCGAGGGCGAAACCACCCCGTCGACGTCGACCGGTGACCCGGCGACGGATGCTCAACTGAAGTCGCTCCTCGCCGCGGCCAAGCTGGCCGTCACCGAGAAGCAGGCGGCCCTGACGACCGGTGACTTCACCGCCTATGGGGTAGCGGACAAGAAGCTGAACGATGCGATCGCCGAAATGCTGGTGCTGCTCGACCAGTAGCGAGTCGTTCGCCGCTTCATCCGCTGCGCGGGTGCTGCGCCGTTTCGCCGGGGGCACGCCTCCCGCGGAACGGCGCGGCATCCGCGTTCCGCGGGCCGGGACGACCGGTTCCGCAGCCCGTGTGGTCGGACCGCGCCGGAGGCTGTGGTAAATTTGATTTTGCAGCGCGGGGTGGAGCAGTTCGGTAGCTCGCTGGGCTCATAACCCAGAGGTCGTAGGTTCAAATCCTGCCCCCGCAACCAATGGCGTTTCAGGCAATGCCACCGTGATTTTCATCACATACGCAGAAGGACCGGTTCAGCAGAAATGCTGCACCGGTCTTTTTGCTTTAACTCACGGGGGCCAGTGAATGTCCGGACTTTTCAGAGAAAGTGTCGGGGAGGCCATCACCCTGACTCCACATTCATCACGGCCGCAGTTCGACTACCCGATCCGGATCGTCTGGGCGACGCTCGGCACCCCGTTAACGTCCATGGCGAACAGGAGATAATGCCCGGGGACCACGACTCCCGGATCGGACGGAATCGTCAGGGATGCGGTATTGCCGGTTACGCCGGTGGGCGTGAGTGGGATGCGACGCTGGTCAGTGTTGATCGAGTGGGTGACCGTGCTCATGCGGATGAGGGAGAACGCTGGTGTGGGCCCGGACGTCGTTACCTGGATGGTGAAACCCCGCACCGCAGCGGTAGGCGCCGTGGTGATCGATGGGCGAGGGCGGGCGGTGCCGTCGGCGTTGAACAGGTAGGGCGGGGTGAATATCTGCCCGTCCGGGTGATTGGTCGTGCAGGTGCCGCAGAGGCCGCCACCGCCGACGAAGACCCGGGCATCAGGCAGCAGTAGCCCCACGCTGTGATATGTGCGCGGCGCAGTCATCGGCGCGAGCGCGGTGAACTTGCCTGTCACCGGGTTCCAAACCTCAGGCGCCATGGCGGCCGTTGCGTCCGAGAACGGCTTCGCGTACGCCTGACCGCCCGATGCCAGAACCTGTCCGTCGGGCAGCACGACGGGGTTCAAGAAAACCCGTCGCGCCGCCATGTCGCCGGTTCGCGTCACCTTGACACCATTGTTGATGTCGATTGCATAGGCCCGCGCGGTCGCGTCACTGTCCTGGTACGCGGGCGAGCCACCGAGGGTGAGTATCTTGCCGACGTCGTACATGACCGAATTTCCGTTCATCGCGTCGCCACTGTCGGCCCGGAGACCAAGATCCTGAACAGCGCTGGCTCTGCTGGTCGTGCACATGTTCATCCGACGGCTCGGGCCGGCATTGAACACCTTCCCGTCGGCCACCGCGAACAGCCACGCGTGGTTGTCGGATCGGAACACCCCTTGCGGGTCGTTCGTCAGGATCGGTGCGACAGGCACGTTGGCCAGCCCGCGCCACCCGGCGCAAGTCGACCAGATTTCACCGTTCTTACCGCCCTGGCCGCCCGCCCAGGAACCGCCGAGAAGGAACACCTGCCCATTGCAGAGCGTGACGTTCGACTGATAGGCGCGCGGGATGTTCATGGGTGTGGCGGCTGACCACGTGTTGTTCGCCGGGTCGTAGATCGTCGACGAGGCGGCATTGCTCCCCCCGCTGATCAGGATCCTGCCGTCCGAGAGGATCGACACTCCGGGGCAGAACATGTCGTGCCCCGTATTAGCGACAGTAAGCGGGGTGACCACGCCGGTGTTCAGATCGAGGATGGCGGTCTGGGTCTTGCCGTTGGCCCCGCCGAAGGTCGTGTTGGAGTACGAGGACCAGGTGAGCACTTTGTTGCCGGGCAGGAGGGCTGCCGCCGTGGTCCACTGTCCGCGATTGCCGGCCTCGGTCGTCGCGGTCAGGCGAACGTATCGCGCCTGAACAGCCGGGAACGTGAGGGTCTTCGCCTGGCTGTTGTCAGCCCAGGTTCCGCTGGCGACCGGTGCACTCCAGCTCGTTCCGTCGGAGCTCACGGCGATGGCGTATTGGCCGATGGTGCCGTTCCGGGACGTGCCGGACCTCGGGGTGTAGGTGAAGCCGGAGACCTCGTTGATCGCCCGCACGTCGAGAACAATGCTGTGCGGCAACGGGATCAACGTGGGGGAGTACTGGGAGTGCCAGATCGTGGTGAGGTTGCCGTCGAGCATGTTCGCGGCGCCGCCGCTTTCGCGGGTTGTCTCTTGGTCGCTCGCCGTCACTATCCAGCCGGTCCGGGTGAGCGCCGTCGGCGCTGGCGCGGGTGGGGGCGGCTGGGTGGTGCTTGTTTCTGCGATCAGATGGAGTTCGGCGGCGCTGGTCCAGGGCCGCCGTTACCTGCCTCCGTGATCGCGGTCAGCCGGATGAAACGTGTCGCCACAGGGGTGAATCCCGTCGTCTTCTCCAACGCGTTGTCGGCCCAAATTCCTGTTGCGACGGCGGCACCCCAGTTCGTGCCATCCGGGCTGGCATGGATCTCGAAACGGCCGATTCGTCCATTCGAACTGCATGTGCGCGGCAGGTACTTCAGGGCTGCGACGGTGTCGGTTTTGTACATGTCGATGGTGATCGAATGGGGCAGCGGCACCGCGGTTCCGCTCCACTCACTGTGCCAGTAGGTCGAGGCGTTGCCGTCGAGCACGTTAACGGCTGCGCCGTTCTCACCTGTGGTTTCCTGGTCACTCGCGGTCACGGTCCACCCTGTGCGCGGCAGCGGAGTGGACGAGAAGCCGGGCAGCAGTCGGGTTGCGGCGCATGCGGAATACTCGTTGGGTACTGGGGGAAGGTGCAGGCACTGTCGATAGAGTCTCAGATCCACCTTCAATGGAAGGGTGTGGGGGAGAGCAATTCGACGAACGTCGACATCCCCGGCACAGCGTCGCGAGCGGCCGCCCAGGACGTCCGGAATCAGTTTCCGGACTTGTCGCCGAAGCCGTCGGCATAAACGGCGGTGTCGGACAGGACTTCTGTGAGAACGGTCACGGGTGCATCTCTCTCTCTCTCGAAAGTGGTTTCAGGAGTACCCAGAGCGTGGCCATCACCTCTGAGGTCTGACCATGCGTTTCACAACCCGAGGCTGTGGTAAGTTTGTACTTGCAACGCGGGGTGGAGCAGTTCGGTAGCTCGCTGGGCTCATAACCCAGAGGTCGTAGGTTCAAATCCTGCCCCCGCAACCATCAGCCCCCGGAACCACACGGTTCCGGGGGCTTTTTTGTGTCAGGCACACGTGGCTGTGCGCCGAACGAATCGTCACGAAGGAGTCACTCATGCCACTGGTTCGAATCGATCTGAATCGAGCGGGCCCCCAGTCCAGTAAGTTCGATATGCATCAGGTCACCGGCGAAACCTCGCTGTTTCAGGCCGCCGCACGACAGTCGGGAACAGTTCAGATATGAAGCTCAAGATCAGCCTGCTGGCCGTTTTCGGTGTCGCGTCGCTGGCGCTGACGGGGTGCACCGCCACGGGAACGGATGCTGACGGGGGAGCGGCAGGGGAGCCGGTCACCATCGCCGTGGTCACCCACGGCACCGCGGGCGATTCCTTCTGGGACGTCGTCAAGAGCGGCGCCGAGCAGGCAGGCACCGACCTCGGAGCCACGGTCACGTATCAGGGCGACGGCGACCCGGTCAAGCAGAGCCAGCTGATCGAAGCGGCCATCGCGGCCCAGCCCGACGGGCTCATCATCTCGATGGCGAACCCCGACGGCGTGAAGAGCGCCGTCGAGAAAGCCGTTGCCGCCGGCATCCCAGTGATCACCATCAACTCGGGCCTGGAGAAGTCCGTCGAATTCGGCGCCCAGACCCACGTCGGCCAGAGCGAGTTCATCGCGGGCCAGGGAGCCGGTGAACAGCTGGCCGCCGCCGACGTGACCAACGTGATCTGCATCATCCACGAGGCCGGCAACTCGGGGCTCGAAGAACGCTGCACGGGTGCCGCCGACACGGTCGGCGCGGACGTCAGCAACGTGCAGGTCGACGTCGCCAACCTCGCGGATGCCCAGAACATCATCAAGAGCAAACTCCTGGCCGACCCGTCCATCGACGCCGTCCTCACCCTGCAGACCGGGGTCGCCGTGGCCGCGAGCCAGGCCATCGACGAGGCGAAAAGCCCAGCCACGCTGGCCACGTTCGACGTGTCCGCCGACGTGACCCGGCTCATCCAGGGCGGCAAGATGCTGTTCGCGGTCGACCAGCAGCCGTACTCCCAGGGCTACCTGCCCGTGACCTTCCTCACCCTGCAGAAGCGCAACGGCGACGTCGTCGGCGGCGGGCTGCCGGTCTATTCAGGCCCGGGCTTCGTGACGAAGGACAACGCGGCCCAGGTCGCGAAGTTCGCGGAGAACGGCACGAGATGACCGTCGCTGTGAACGCGGGGATCGATGAACGGCCGACGAGGGCGCATCCGCTGCCCACTCTGCTGCGCAGGCCCGAGGTCGGCGCACTCGTGGCGACCCTGGCGATCTTCCTCTTCTTCTCGCTCTCCACTCAGGCGTTCCTGACTCCCGCGGGCATCTCCACCTGGCTCTACTCGGCCTCCCTGTTCGGCATCATGGCCGTGGCCGTCGCCCTGCTCATGATCGGCGGGGAGTTCGACCTCTCGGCGGGCGCGATGACGGGCACCACGGGGCTCATCGTCGGCGTGGTCACCACTCAGTGGGAGCTGAACATCTGGCTCGCCCTCGTGCTGGCCCTCGCGGTGGCGCTCCTGATCGGCGCCGGCAACGCCTGGGTCGTCATGAAGACCGGCCTGCCGAGCTTCATCGTGACCCTCGCGGCCTTCTTCATCCTGCAGGGCTGCAACCTGGCGTTGACGAAACTCTTCACGGGCAGCGTCGCCATTCAGGGGATGGGGGCGGTGCCCGGGTTCGACCAGGTCAAGGTCTTCTTCGGCTCCTCGTTCCCGTTCCTGGGGATGGACGTCAAGATCTCGATCGTCTGGTGGATCGCGTTCACCGCGCTGGCCACCTGGGTGCTGCTGCGCACCCGGCCCGGCAACTGGATCTTCGCCGTCGGCGGCCAGGTCACGAGCTCCCGGCAGGTCGGCGTTCCCGTGTTCAAGGTCAAGCTCGGGCTGTTCATGACCACGGCCGGTGCCGGCTGGCTCGTCGGCATGCTTCAGCTCTTCGACGTATCGACCGTTCAGGCCACGACCGGGGTCGGTCAGGAATTCATCTACATCATCTGTGCCGTCGTGGGCGGATGCCTGCTCACCGGCGGTTACGGATCGGCGATTGGCGCGGCCCTCGGAGCCCTGATCTACGGGATGACCCTGCAGGGCATCGTGTTCGCCCAGTGGGACAACAATTGGCTCAAGGCATTTCTCGGCGGGATGCTGCTGCTCGCCGTGCTTGTAAACCTGCTCGTTCGCCGCCAGTCCGGGGTGCGCGCATGACGCCGGCCCCGATCCGTCCGGAGCCGATTCTCGAGGTGCATGACATCGGGAAGTCCTACGGTTCGGTGCGGGCGTTGGCGGGCGTGTCGGCATCCGTCGGCGCCGGGGAAGTGCTCTGCGTGCTGGGCGACAACGGCGCGGGCAAGTCAACGTTCATCAAGATCCTCTCCGGTGCCCACCAGCACTCGGAGGGCAGCCTGCGCGTCTTCGGGGTGGAGCGCCGATTCGCGCATCCGCGGGAGGCGCTCTCCCTCGGCATCGCCACCGCCTACCAGGACCTGGCCGTGGTGCCGTTGATGCCGGTGTGGCGCAACTTCTTCCTCGGTTCCGAGCTCACCCGAGGCCGAGGCCCGCTGCGGCGCCTCGATGTCACCGGCATGCGGGCCACGACCAAAAACGAGCTCGCCCGGATGGGCATCAACCTACGCGACGTGGACCAGCCGATCGGAACGCTTTCCGGCGGGGAACGGCAATCCGTCGCCATCGCACGCGCCGTGCATTTCGGGGCGAAGGTCGTCATTCTCGACGAGCCCACGTCGGCCCTGGGGGTCAAGCAGGCCGGGGTGGTGCTCTCGTACATCGCCCGGGCCAGGGACCGCGGGCTCGGCGTCGTCTTTATCACGCACAATCCGCACCACGCCTATCCGGTCGGCGACCGTTTCCTGCTGCTGCAGCGCGGCACCAGTATGGGTGATTTCGCCAAGAGTGAGATCACGATCGAAGAGATGACCGCGCTGATGGCGGGAGGGGCCGAACTTGAGGCGCTGGCCCACGAACTGGAGCGTGCGTAGGGCCTGAGATGGCCGCCCCGTCGCCGCGCGGGCGGTGGAAAGGCGCTGATTCATTCGTATACATCTACTAAACTAGTTTGCGTTATTGGTGAGCTACTCTGAACTTCAGGTTCTAGTCAGGGTAAAATTATCCCGTGACCAACCTCCTGGAACAGCCCGAAGCGGATGCCGCGCACGGCCTGTCCGCGGCCGCTCGGGCGGTCGCGGGGCTGCCGCACCGCCGGAGAACTACTCGAGCGTCTGACGCTCGTCTCCGGGCCGACCGCGGGGCGACGGGTGCGGTTGGGCACGCAGCTGCGCACCGGCCGCTCCTTGGGGTGGCGAACCGCTGCCGCCCACCTTCCCCGCCACGGCCATCGGCCTGGCCGCCGGGGCGATCGGCGTCGACACGGCCGACGCGATTCTCACCGCGTTGACGCCGACGCTGCGGTACACCGACCTGGACTCGGTGCAGGCAGCCGAGAGCGAGCTGGTCGCCTCGGCCACCGGCACCATTTCTGAGACCCCGGTGCCGACGTCGGTGCCGGCGTCGCTGCCGGCGGATGAGATCCGGTTGCAGGGTGCGGTCTGGAGGGCCGTGCTCGCGCCCGACGGGTCCCGACCAGCGGCGCCACGACGTGCTCGCTGTGATCCTCGACGTCGTCTCCCGGGCCGGGGAGGCCCCGACCATCGGCGGCGCCCCGGCCACGGTTCTGGTCAGTGTGCGGGAACAGGACCTGAACGCGGACTTCGGTCAGGGCCGCGGCGTCGGCTGGATCGACGGCGTCGAAACCCCGATCTCGATCAGCGCCGTCACGGACCTGATCAGCATNCACCGCCGCGCAACGCCGGGCGATTCAGCTCCGCGACGGCACCTGCGTCATCCCAGGCTGCAAAATCCCGGCCGGGATGACCGAGATCCACCACGTGATCCCGCACTCCGAGGGCGGACCGACGCACACCGACAACGGCGTCTGTTTGTGCTGGTGGCATCACCGCTACCTCGCCGCCTCCGGCTGGGCAATCCGGATGGTCCGCGGCGCCGTGCAGATCATGGCACCACCCTGGCTGGAGACCGGGGCCCGCAAATGGCGGAACGAGACCAAGTCCCGCCCCCGAATGACGGACGCGGCCGAACGGGAAAACGGATAGGGGGTCCCTGGTCACGGTCTCGGTCTCGACAGGCTCGACCAGCGTCGAGGGAACGTTGGGGAGGGTGGGTCGCCGGGTAGCGTGGGGACCATACGCGTTGACCCGAGAAAGGGGCCCCATGAGCGCACCCCACGATCCGTTTGAGCTTTCTGCACGCCGGTTGACGCTGGACCTCGCCCGGCGGGGCACGGAATTCTTCGGTTGCGAACTGCAGGGGCTAACGGACGATGAACTCGACGGGGACTCCCTGCTGCCGGGCTGGACCCGGCGCCAGGTCGTCGCGCACGTCGCGTCCAACGCCCGTGCGATCGGACGGCTGGCACAGTGGGCCGACACCGGAGCCGAGACGGTGATGTATGCCTCGATGGAGGCGCGGAATGCGGAGATCGTCGCGGGCAGCATCCTCAGTTCCGATGCGCTCCGTGAATCCTGGGCGGACTCGGCCGCCGACCTGGACCGACGCTGGCTGGCGCTGGCGGACGACCGCTGGGTCGTTCCGGTCAGGAACGGGCAGGGTGCCATGGTGCCGCTGCGGGACACGATCTGGATGCGCACCCGCGAACTCTGGATCCACGCCGTCGACCTCAACCACGGTGCCGGCTTCCGGGACCTGCCGGAGGAGGCATTCGACCGGCTTCTCGGCGAGATCGTCGATGCCTGGGCCTCCCGGGGGGACGCGGGCCGCCGGCTCACCGCGACGGATTCGACGCACACAGGCTACGGCGATCCGGATGCCGCCCACCAGGTCACGGGGTCGCTCGCCGACCTGGCCGCCTGGGCCGCCGGCCGTGCCCGATCGGGCGTTACTTCCGATGCGGGGGAGACCCCCGTGGCACCGCGCTGGCTCTGAACCGACTGTGACCAGGCTCGCTCCTGCCACAGGCTGGACCGTACACGAGAACGGCCCCGCACCAACAGGTGCGGGGCCGTTCCCCAGACAATCAGGCGGTGACGGCTACTTGCCTGCCTTGCGGGCCGACTTCTTTTCTTCGGCCGGTGCCACTGCTTCGACGGCCGCGCGAGCGGCGCGGACCTCGTTGAAAGAGGTGCCGTAGTACGCGGCCTCCATGATGGTGTGCATGTCGTCGAGCATCGGCATGCGCGGGTTGGCCGGTGCGCACTGGTCACCGTAAGCACCCATGGCCAGGCTGTCGAGGCGGCTGATGAAGTCCTCTTCCGGCACACCCTGCGCCTGGAAGGACGGCTTGATGCCGGCCAGGTCGCGCAGCTTCTCCACGGCCAGGGCGTAGGACTCGACGCCCTCCGCCGGGGTCGACGCCGGGAGGCCGAGGTGCTTCGCGATCTGCTGGAAGCGCTCCGGGGCGATGTAGCTCTCGTACTTGGGCCAGCTGGTGAGCTTGGTGGGGATGAGGCCGTTGTAACGGATCACGTGCGGCAGGTAGGTCGCGTTGACCCGGCCGTGGATCAGGTGGAGCTGCGCGCCGGTGACGTGAGCCATCGCGTGACAAATACCCAGGAACGCGTTGCCGAACGCCATCCCGGCGATCGACGAGGCGTTGTGCATCTTCTCGCGGGCCTTGATGACCTCACCGTCGGTGCTGGCGGTGGTGCCGTTGACGCTGGTCACGATGTTCTCGAAGATCAGCTTGATCGCGTGCAGGCAGAGGCCGTCGGTGAAGTCGTTCGCGTAGACGGACACGTAGGCCTCGGTGGCGTGTGTGAGAGCGTCGAAACCCGAGTCAGCAACCAGGAACGACGGCATCATGGCCGTGAGCACGGGGTCGATGATCGCGACGGTCGGCAGGAGGGCGTAGTCCGCGAGCGGGTACTTGACTCCGGTGACTTCGTCGGTGATCACGGCGAACGGGGTCATTTCCGAACCGGTGCCCGAAGTGGTGGGGATGCAGACGAGCTTGGCCAGTTCGCCGAGGTCGGGGAACTTGAACGCGCGCTTGCGCACGTCGAAGAACTTTTCCTTCATGTCGGAGAATTCGATTTCGGGGTGTTCGTACAGCAGCCACATGACCTTCGCGGCGTCCATCGGCGAGCCGCCGCCGAGAGCGATGATGGTGTCAGGCTTGAAGGCCCGCATTTCGGCGGCACCCTTTTCGACCGCTGAGACGGTCGGTTCGGGCAGCACGTTGTCGATGATCTGCAGTGCGACGCGGCCCTCGCGCCGGTTCAGGATGTCGAGGATCTTGTCGACGAAACCGAGGCGGGTCATGGTCGAGTCGGTCACGATCGTGACACGTTCGACGTTGCGCATGTCCGCCAGGTAACGGATGGCGTTCGGCTCGAAGTACGTCTTGGCGGGGACCTTGAACCACTGCAAGTTGTTGTTCCTTCTGCCGATGCGTTTGACGTTGATGAGGTTGATCGCGGAGACGTTGTTCGAGACGGAGTTGTGTCCGTACGAGCCACAGCCGAGCGTCAACGACGGGATGAACGCGTTGTAGATGTCACCGATACCACCGAGCGAGCTGGGAGCGTTGGTGATGATCCGGACCGCCTTGACGCGGGTTCCGAACTCTTCGATGATGGCCGGGTTTTCGCTGTGGATGGAGCCCGAGTGGCCGAGGCCGTCGAATTCAACCATCTGCTCGGAGAGCGAAATGCCCTCTTCAGCGTCCTTGGCATGCAGCACGGCGAGAACGGGTGCCAGCTTTTCGCGGGTCATCGGCTCGTGCGGTCCTACTCCGGCGACCTCGACCAGGATGATCGATGTGTCGGCCGGGATGGTGAATCCGGCCTGCTGGGCGATCCAGACCGGCGACTTGCCGACGACGGCGGCGTTGAGCTTGGCCTCGCCACAGTTGGTCGAGTTGGCCTGGACTCCGAAGATGTAGTCCTCGAGGAGAAGCTTCTCGGCCGGGGTGACCAGGTAGGTGTGCAGGATCTTGAACTCGGCCATGGCTTCTGCGTAGAGCGGCTCTTCGATGATGACGGCCTGCTCCGACGCGCAGATCATGCCGTAGTCGAAGGACTTGGAGAGCACGACGTCGTTGATGGCACGCTTGAGCTTGGCGCTCTTCTCGATGAAGGCGGGAACGTTGCCCGCTCCGACGCCGAGGGCGGGCTTGCCGCAGGAGTACGCGGCCCGGACCATGGCGTTGCCACCGGTGGCGAGAATGGTTGCGACGCCCGGGTGGTTCATCAGCAGGCTGGTGGCCTCGAGGGACGGCGTTTCAACCCACTGGATGCAGTTTGCCGGTGCACCGGCGAGGATGGCGGCGTCGCGCACGACGCGCGCTGCGGCCACAGAGGACTGCTGGGCGCCCGGGTGGAAACCGAAAACGATCGGGTTGCGGGTCTTCAGCGCGATGAGCGACTTGAAGATCGCGGTCGAGGTGGGGTTCGTAACGGGGGTCACACCGCAAATCACGCCGACCGGTTCAGCGATCTCAGTAATGCCGGTAATGTCGTCTCGGCTGATAACGCCGACGGTCTTAAGGTTTTGCATCGAGTTCGTAACGTGCTCGCATGCGAAAAGATTTTTAACGGCCTTGTCTTCGAATACGCCACGGCCGGTTTCGGCAACGGCGTGAACGGCAAGCTCGGCGTGTTTGCTGAGAGCAGCCACCGAGGCTTTCTTAACGATGTGGTCGATTTGTTCCTGCGTGAAGTTCGCGTAATCCAGAAGCGCGACCTGAGCGGCTTTAACCAGAGAGTCAATTTGAGTGGCAAGTGACTCGGTGACTGGTTTGTCGATTATTGTCATTGTGTCCCTTTTTGGCGGCCCACCTTGGGCTTATCGCCTCTTACCTATAACCTTAGGGCGCTGGCCAGACGGCCGCACGTCGAGGGACGTGCAGTCAGCGGTCCAGGGTCGGTCACCGTCAGCAGATTAGCTGATCGGGGGCATCTTCGCCGCGAGGAACGAAACCTTCGGAAATTGTCTGACAACTCGCAGTAAGTTCGGTTTCTGGCGCGCGCGTGCACGCGCGCGCCGCGCGCGCGAAGCCGGGCCTGAAGCCCCGGCAGGTCAGCCTCGGCCGAGACTGCGGACGGTGCCCACGGCGGCCTGAACGGATGCGGCCGCTTCAGACGCATCCGCTGCTGTGGTCGTCGATGCCAGCGTGAACCGCACGGCGGTCTGGGCGACCTCAGCCGGGATGCCCAGAGCGGTCAGCACGTGGGACGGTTCGTCACTGTCGGCCGCGCAGGCCGACCCGCTCGAGCAGACGATGCCGCGCTGTTCCAGCTCGAGCAACACCGCCTCGCCGCTCGTGCCCGGGAAGACGAACGAGGCGGTGCCCGGCAGACGCTCCGTCGGGTGGCCGGTGAGCCGGGCCGACGGTGTGCCGCTCAGAACCGTGGTGATGAAGGCATCCCGCAGCGCGGTGATGCGGGGCGCTGCCTCCGCGCGTTCCGCCTCGGCGAGGCGCAGTGCGGTCGCCAGTGCCAGCGCCCCGGGCACGTTCTCCGTTCCGCTGCGGCGCCCGCGCTCCTGACCGCCGCCGTGCAGCACCGGTTCGACCGCGATGCGGCGGCGCAGGAAAAGCACTCCGATGCCGGGAGGTGCGCCGAGTTTGTGGCCCGACAGGCTCAGGGCATCGACGCCGAGAGCCCCCACGTCGACCGAAAGCCAGCCGGCCGCCTGCACGGCGTCGGTGTGGAGCGGCACGCGGGCGCCCTGGGCGATGGCCGATAGTTCCGCGAGCCGCTGAACGGTGCCGACCTCATTGTTGGCGTATTGCACCGAGACGAGGGTGGTATCCGGGCGGATCACGGCGCGGAGCTGTTCCGGATCCACCCGGCCGGAGGCATCCGGATCCAGGAGCGTCACGTCGAAGCCGTGCAGGCGGCGCAGATAGTCGCAGGATTCGAGTACCGCCTCGTGCTCGATCGGCGTCGTGATGAGGTGACGGCCGCGTGGAGCGCCCAGGGCGATGCCCTTGATCGCGAGGTTGTCGGACTCGGTGCCGCCGGTCGTGAACACAACGTCGGCCGACCGACACCCGAGCACGCCCGCGACCATGGCCCGCGCCTCGGCCAGCGCGGCGGCCGCGGCCTCACCCACTCGGTGGTGGCTCGACGGGTTGCCGAACCGGCCCGCGAGCTGCTGCCAGAGCACCTCGAGAACTTCCCGTCGCACCGGGGTGGTCGCGGCGTTGTCGAGATAGATCATGGCCGGACCGGTCAGCCCTCGGTGAGGATGACGACGTCGAGGCCGAGGTCGAGGGAGCGCACGCTGTGCGTGATAGCCCCGACCGAGATGATGTCGACGCCGGTCTCGGCGATGCCGCGCACGGTCAGCAGAGAGACGCCGCCGCTGGCCTCCACGCGTGCTCGGCCGCCCGTGAGGCGTACGCCCTCGCGCAGGTCGTCGGGGCTGAAGTTGTCGAGCATGATCGTGTCGACGCCGGCGGCAAGCACAAGCTCGATTTGGTCGATCCGGTCCACCTCCACCTCGAGGTGCGTGGTGTGGGAGATGCGGTCGCGCACCTGCCGGAGCGCCTCGGTGAGGTTCAGGCCGCCCGCGGTTAGCACGGCCAGGTGGTTATCCTTGGCCATGATCGCGTCGGAGAGGCTGAACCGGTGGTTGTGGCCGCCGCCGTCGCGCACCGCGGCACGTTCCAGCACACGCAGGCCCGGGGTGGTCTTGCGGGTGTCGACGATGCGGGCGCGGGTGCCGGCCGTCTCGGCCACGTAGAGCGCTGTCAGTGTGGCGATCCCGCTCATGCGCTGCACGAAGTTCAAGCCGATGCGCTCGGCCTGCAGAATGCCGCGGGCGGACCCCGACACTTCCGCCAGGGTGTCACCGGCGTCGAAGACGGTGCCGTCGGCCACGAGTATCCGAACGACGATGCGCGCGTCGGTCAGTCGGAAGGCCGCCGCGAACACGGCACCACCGCTGAGGACGCCGGATTCCCGGGCGACCAGCTGCGCGGTCGCGGCGGCGTCGGCGGGGATCAGCACCTGCGAGGTGAGGTCACCCCAGGGGGCGTCCTCCTCGAGCGCGGCGCGCACGACGGTGTCGATGGCGTTCATGGTCAGCATGCAATGGCCTCCTCGGCCTCAGTGGGGTGGTCCAGATTCAGGGTGCTCCGCATGCCGTCGGCTGTGTCCGAGGCTGTGCCGCGGTTCCAGGCGACGGTGCGGGTCCAGGCGACGGTGCGGGCGAGCTCGAGTCGGCCGTCGGGGTAGTCGGAGCGGTGATGTGCGCCGCGCGATTCCTCCCGGGCCAGGGCGGAAGCCACGGTGACCCGCGCCAGGTCGAGCAGGTTGGCGTCTTCATATGCCCGAACCCGCATATTAGGTGCAATGGTTTCGTCCGGGCCCGTCGGGCGGGTGGCCCAGTCGGCCAGGGTGACGGATGCCTCGGCGAGCTTCTCCCCACTCCGCAGCACTCCCGCACACTCCCACATCAGCTGCTGTACCGCGTCACGGTCGACACCGGCAGGCAACCCCCCGGTGGTCGAGCCGGTCACGACCGAGACCCCCGCCGACACCCGAACCGGCAGGCGCAGCGCGCGCACGGCCCGGTCGGCGAACACGGCCGCCTCGAGCAGAGAGTTGGAGGCCAACCGGTTGGCGCCGTGGGCGCCGGTGCGGGCCACTTCCCCCACGGCGAACAGGCCGGGCAGGCTGGTGCGGCCACAGATATCCGTGAGCACCCCGCCCATCCAGTAGTGCGCCGCCGGGGCGACCGGGATCGATTCGACGGCCCAGTCCAGGTCGGCAGCACGGCAGGCCGCGGTGATGGTCGGGAAGCGTCGCTCGAGAAGTTCGCGGCCGAGACCGGTGGCGTCCAGTCGCACCGGTTCGCCGCCCTGCCTGGTCATTTCCCGGGCGATGCCTCTGGCCACGATGTCGCGCGGGGCGAGTTCCGCATCGGGGTGCAGGTCGAGCATGAAGCGGTGGCCCAACGCATTTCGCAGCACGGCGCCTTCCCCGCGCACCGCCTCGGAGACCAGCGGGGTACCGGGAACGGCGAGTGCGGTCGGGTGGAACTGGTAGAACTCGAGGTCGGCGACGGATGCCCCCGCGCGCCACGCGGCGGCCACGCCGTCGCCCGTCGCCAGAGCCGGGTTCGTGGTGTGCGGGAAGAGCTCGCCGGCACCGCCGGTCGCCAGGATCACCGTGTCGGCCAGGATCGTGCGGAGTGCTTCGTCGGGCCCGAGGAGGACAGCCCCGGTCACGCGACCGTCCTGCACGGTCAGATCAACCAGCATTGTGTGTTCCTGCACGCGCAGGCGGGCGCCCACGCCCCGCAGCGAGCGGGCGGCCCGTTCACGCACCGTCGCCACGAGGGCAGCCTCGATGGCTGCGCCCGTGGCGTCCCCGCCGGCGTGCAGCACCCGCGAGCGGGAGTGGGCAGCCTCCAGTCCGCGGGTCACTCCGGACTCGTCGCGGTCGAAGTCCACACCGAACCGGATCAGGTCCCGCACCCGAGCCGGTCCCTCGGAACAGAGCACGTGCACTGCGACCGGGTCGCAGAGTCCGGCCCCGGCTCGCAGGGTGTCCTGTACGTGTGACTTGACCGAGTCGTCGGGGAACATGGCCGCGGCGATCCCGCCCTGGGCCCAGCGGGTGTTGCTGTCGGGCAGGGCCGCTTTCGTGACGAGGGTGACTTGGTGGCCGGCATCCGTCGCACGCACCGCGGCGATGAGTCCGGCCAGCCCACTGCCGACGACGAGCACGCGGGTCACGGTCAGGCCTCGATGGAGACGGGCGGCTTGGCGGAAAGCATCCGTTCGAGGGCGACGCGGGCGTTGCCGGCAACCTCGCCCGATACCTGGATGCGATTGAGCACCTCGGGCGCGCGGTCCGCGGTGCCGACCAGCGCTTCGAGCACCCAGGCCAGGTAGCCCGAGTGGATGCGGTACATGGTGGAGCAGGGGCAGACCACCGGGTCGAGGCAGAAGATGGTGTGCTCGGGGTGCTGTGCGGCGAGCCGCTGCACCAGGTTGATCTCGGTGCCGATGGCGAACGTGGACCCGGCCGGGGCTGCCTCGATGGCCTTCTTGATGAAGTCGGTCGAGCCGTAGGAATCGGCGGCGTCGACGACGCCCATCGGGCACTCCGGGTGCACGACCACGCGCACGTCCGGGTGCGACTGGCGGGCCGCGGTGATCTGGTCCACCGTGAAGCGCTTATGCACGCTGCAGAACCCGTGCCAGAGCACGACCTGGGCGGCCTCGAGCTCCTCGGCCGTGTTGCCGCCGAGGGCCTTGCGCGGGTTCCACATCGGCATCCGCTCGAGGGGCACCCCCATCGCCTTGGCGGTGTTGCGGCCGAGGTGCTGGTCGGGGAAGAAGAGAACGCGGCGGCCGCGGGCGAAGGCCCACTCGAGCACGGTCTCGGCGTTGGAGGAGGTGCAGACGATGCCGCCGTGCTCGCCGCAGAACGCCTTCAGCGCGGCCGAGGAATTCATGTAGGTGACCGGGATCACGGGCACGCGGCCGTCGACGCCCTGCTCGCTGCCGTAGAGGTCCTCCAGCTGTTCCCAGCAGTCGGTGACGGAGTCGATATCGGCCATATCGGCCATCGAGCAGCCGGCGGCGAGGTTGGGTAGTATGACCGCCTGCTCCGGCGTGGAAAGCAAGTCGGCGGTTTCGGCCATGAAGTGCACTCCGCAGAAGACGATCGCCTCGGCATCCGGACGGCTCTTCGTGGCCTGCGCCAGCTGGAAGGAGTCGCCCACGAAGTCCGCGTGCGCCAACACCTCCTCGCGCTGGTAAAAGTGCCCGAGGACCACGACCCGGTCGCCGAGCGTGGCCTTGGCGGTACGGATGCGGTCGCCGAGTTCCTCCGTCGACGCGCGACGGTAGACCTCGGGCAGCTCACCCTGCCGCGGTGACCCGGTGGGGATGACATCGCCCATCGACGACCCCGGGCCGTAGCCCGGCGTGCCGGAATCAAACTCCCACGGAGCGGTGAGCAGGTCGGGGCTGCACGTGCTGCCGGTGGCAGCTCCCGTGCTGATGAGTCGAATGGTCTGGTCGACCGATGCGATGGTCATGCGGTTACTCCTCGATATTCATACAAAGCGATAGTCGGACAAGCGGTGGCCAGCAGGAGGGTGCTGGGAGGAAGAGTCATGCTCAGCCGATGGCCGGCTCGAGCGCACCCGGAGTGGTGGCATGAACGGAATCGTTGTAGCGGTAGAGGCGGGGCGGCCGATGCGGTACGCCGGCTACGCGCTGGCCGGTGTCGACCACGGTGCCTGACCCCTCGATCGTGCGGCGGAAGTTGGCCGGGTCGAGGGCCTTCTGCAGCACGGCCTCATGCACCTCGCGCAGCTGCGCGAGCGTGAAGGTCTCGCCGAGGAACGCGTGCGCGATGCGGGAGTACTCCACCTTGGTGCGCAGGCGCCAGAGGGCGTATTCCACGATGAGGTTGTGGTCGAAGGCGAGCGGCGACAGGTGGTCGGCCGGAAACCACCGCACATTCTCGTCCTCGACGGCCAGCGCCGCCTCACCGGACTCGACGAGCGCCCAGTAGACGACCGAGACGACCCGGCCGCCGGGGGAACGCCCCGGATCCCCGAAGGTGTAAAGCTGCTCGAGGTACTTGGGGGTCAAGCCCGTGGTCTCGCGCAGGGCGCGCGCGGCCGCGCCGGCCAGGCGCTCATCGGCCCGCAGGCCGCCGCCGGGCAACGCCCACTGACCGAGGTAGGGTTCCCGGGTGCGGCGTACAAGCGGCAGCCACAGGGTCGAGTGGCCGGATTCCGGATCCGGCCGCAGGGCAAAAATGACCGTCGACACGGCGAGGGCCGCCTCAAGCTGGGTGTTTATTCGCGCATCCACTGTCATTCACCAAGTAAAGGTCATTGTGACTCTAACTGAATGGATTCATCTTATAGTCACTCTGACCAGAAGTCACGCCCTATGGGGCGGCGTGCGGGTCCGGTCAGCGGGCACGCGGCAGGGATGTCGGTGCAGACGCGGCAACGCGGCGAGCGTTCCTGCCGGTGAGACCCCAGATCGTGACACGGGCCATCGCCTCGGCCACGATCGCGGCACTCATCTTCGAGGAACCGACGGTGCGCTCCACGAACGTGATCGGCTTCTCGACAACGCTGAGCCCGGCCCGAACCGCATGCAGTAGCATGTCGATCTGGAAGCAGTAGCCCAGGCTCTCGACGCCGGAGAGGTCCATTCGCCGGAGGGCATGCGCCGTGAAGACGCGGTAACCGCCGGTGACGTCTCGCTGGGGCAGCCGGAGCAGCACGCGCGAGTAGACCGATCCGCCCCGCGACAGCAGACGCCGGTGCCACGGCCAGTTCCGCACCATTCCGCCCGGGACCCAGCGGGAGCCCAGCACCACATCCGCCGTCTCCGCGGCCTCGAGCAGGGTCGGCAGTTGCTCTGGCAGGTGCGATCCGTCAGCGTCGAGCTGCACCAGTCGGTCGTAGCCGCGGGAGAGCCCCCAGGCGAAGGCCTCGAGATAGGCGGCTCCGAGGCCGCTCTTCCGGGAGCGGTGCAGGGCGTGCACCTGGGAATCGGTGGCGGCCAGCGCGTCAGCCAACTGCCCCGTGCCGTCCGGGGAGGAATCATCGACGACCAGAACGTCGGCCGCCGGCACGCTCGCGCGCACCCGGGACACGATCGACGCGACGTTGCCCTGCTCGTTGTAGGTCGGGATGATGATCAGAGTCCGAGCCATGGGGCTACCTTGTCATTTCGATGATCTGCGTGCGGTTCAGCATGGTCGACTCGGCGACCGTGAACCCGAGTTGTTGCAGGATGCGGATGTTGTCCCCCCGCCTATTCTCACCGCTGGCCTGGTTCAGCAGCACCCAAACCCGGTTCGTGCCGGTAAGTCGGTCGGTCACCTGCTCCAGCGGCACAGCCACGTCCCACAAGTCGTTGGTGGCGTCGAACGGCACCGCGAGGGTTACGTCCCGCAGGCCCTCGAACGCGGCCGGGTAGAGCCGCAGGGCGAGGCGGGGCTTGCGGGAGGGCCGCACGCTCTCGTCGAAAACGACCGCGTCTCCGGGCTGCGCGCCGGCCCGCACGACCTCGGACGCCTGGCGCAGGTCACTGCCGTAGTTCTTGCCGAACTCGCCGCGCTGGTCGAGATAGGTGGGCAGCATGAGAGCCGTGATCAGGCCCAGCGCGGCGGCCTGCGGCCAGAGCGGCCGGAGGCAGGCGATCCCTATGGCGATCGCGATCGCCGCCGCCGGCGTACCCACCGACAGGTACCGCAGCGAGTACATCGGCGTGACGAGGTGCGTGCCGATCAGGAGCGCTGCGCTCGGCACGATCAGCCAGGCCAGCATGACCGCCAGGGCCGCCCTGGTTGCTGTTGGTGCGGCCCGCCGCCCGCGCACGGCGAAGACCATCACCACCGCCAGCAGGATCAGACCCCACGCCAGAACGGCCAGCGGTACGTTGCCGAACCACTGGTGCACTGCGGCGGTGAGCACGGCGATCGGCGGGCGCCGCCCGATGAAGGCGATCTGATCGCGCTGCTGGAGGCTGGCCGCCATCACGGGGGCAGCCAGGGCGAGCCCGGAGGCCGTGGCCAGGGTCCAGGCGCGAATGCCCGCCCACCTGTCGCCCTCCGGCGGTATCAGCAGCACGGCGAGGCCGAGCACCGGGATCAGCAGCAGCACAAAGAGGAAGAAGTAGATTCCCAGGGCCAGGAGCGCGGTGTAAGCCGCCCAGAGCGCGAAGCGGGTGGCGCGATCCTGATAGCGGCTCCGCAGCAGGTGCACCAGCAGAACGGTCAGCCACACCACAACGGCCGTGGCGACGGCGGCCGAACGGGCTTCGGCGCCCATGTAGGTGACCCGGGGGAGCAGAGCGAAGACGATGGCCGCGAGCACGCCGACCCGGTGGGAGATCAGGGTGCGTGCCAGCACGAAGGTGCCGGCCGTCGCGAAGCCGACGAAGAGGGCGCTCAGCCCGCGAGTCGCCAGCTCCGAAGAGCCGAAGAGGCCGATCCAGACGTGCAGCAGCAGATAATAGGCGCCGTGCACCGCGTCGACGTTGTCCAGAAGTCGGAAGAGCCCCGGCAGGGAACGTTCCGCCGACATCACGCTGGCCGCCTCGTCGCCCCAATACGAGGGCCGCCACGATCCTGCCGCCGAGACGAGGAGGCCGAGCAGCCCGAGGATCGCTGCCAGTCCTTCGGTTCGGCGCAGGGGCAGGGTCAGCGCCTCGGGGCGAACCAGGCGGGAGACCAGCGGAGGGGGAGACACGCATATACGTTAGGCCACCCCGCTGAACCCTGGAACCCAGGACCGGTACGGACCGAGGGCTACGGATGCCGCGACCCCGGCCGAGGCGTTGCCGGCGGCTAGGCTGACGCCATGATCGATCCCCTCGAGACGCGCGATCCTGCTCCCGCTGCAGCTGCAGCTGCCGGCGCTGGCTCCGGCCCTGTGGCTGCCCTGGGGGTTGCGGTGGCCCAGTTCGCCCCCGGCCGCGAGCCGGCCGTGAATCTCGCCGCCATGCGTGCCCTCGCCGAGACGGCCGTCGGCCGCGGAGCCCGGCTGGTCGTCTTCCCCGAGTACTCCTCTTTCTTCGAACCGGTCCTGGGGCCCTCTTTCGTCGCCGCGGCCGAACCTGTGGACGGCCCCTTCGTGGCCGCCCTCGCCGCGCTCGCGGTAGAACTCGGCGTGCATGTCGTGGCCGGTATGCTGGAGGCCACGGATGACCCGAGCCGCTTCTTCAACACCCTCGTCGCGGTGGATCCGGCCGGCGAACTCGTCGCGAAGTACCGCAAGCTGCACCTCTACGACGCTTTCGGCGACCGTGAATCGGACTGGGTGCGGCCTGGCGCCGTGGAGGAACCCGAGACGTTCGAGGTGGCGGGACTGCGGGTGGGACTGCAGACCTGCTTCGACATCCGTTTCCCGGAGGTGACGCGCCGCCTGGTCGACGCGGGGGCCGAACTGGTGCTGGTGCCCGCCGAGTGGGTGCGGGGACCGTTGAAGGAACAGCACTGGCGCACGCTGCTGACAGCGCGCGCCCTGGAGAACACGGTCTACGTGGCGGCCGCCGACCACGCCCCGCCAGTGGGCGTCGGCAACAGCATGGTGGTCGACCCGATGGGCGTGGAACTGGTCACCATCGGCGAGACAACGGATGTCGCCGTCGCCTGGGTGCTGTCGGAGCGCCTCACAGCCGTGCGCGCCCGCAATCCATCGCTGGCCCTGCGTCGCTTCGCGGTCGTGCCCCGCTGAGCGTGCAGCCAGCTCAGAGTTCGGTGGCGATGGTGTCCTGCGAGGCGGGCGCCGCGCGCACCGTGAACTTCTGATCCGGGCGATGACCGCGGTCGGTGCGCTCCGGATGTTCGGGTTCACCCATCGCCCGCTCCTCGCCGGTGGCCACCAGACCCTGGGAACTGTTAGCGGAACGGGTGAGCTGGGCGAGCCATAGCGGGTTGATGCTCGGCGGCTGACCGCCGGAGAACTTGAAATACAGGGGAATGGCCGGGTGCAGCCACGCGGAACTGCGACCGTTTCCGGCTTCGGCGGCGTTTCGCCACGAGAGCAGGAAGCTTTCGCCCCGGCGGAGTTTCTGTACGATCACGATCTGGAGATGCGCCAATATCCGGTCGTCGAATTCGACCGTGACCCTGTCATACGTCAACGAACCCATGGGGAGCCGCTTTCAATCGGTGGGGCTGTTCAGAGGCCGGCCGCACAGGGTGACCAGATCTCAGGACTGCTCCTCAGTTTGGTCGCTATGAACTCGCTTGACAAGGGAAACAGCCGTGCCGCGGGATCGTCCAGGACACAGCGACTACTACTGCGGGAACACGCCTGACCGGGGCAGGCATCCGTTCGGCAACAGGTGAAGCAGCGTCTCATACGGTTTCTCCACGTGCGCGAAATGCCCGGTGCCCGGCACCGTGACCAGATCGAAGCCGCGGATGACCGCGCGGAGCCTGGCCGCATCCGTCGCCGCCACGAAAATGTCGGCGTCACCCTGGGTTGCGTGCACGGCGCACTCGATCCGGGCCCAGCGATTGGCGTCGTAGGTTCCGGCGAGGTCGGATGCCACGGCGAACGCCTGCGGGCGCAGCTCGGTCGCAAGGGCCCCGATGACGCTCTCGTGCAGCAGCTCCGGTCGGCGGAACAACGGCGCCGCCAGCGTGCGCAGCAGCCCGGTGCGGTGGAGCAGGCGGATCAGACCGTGGCCGGCGCGCCCGGCCCGGGCGACGGCCCGCAGTACCGGCAGCAGGGCGCTGTACCCCGGCAGCGCGGCGAACCGGGCGACCGGGTGCCGCACGGTGTCGATCACCGAGAACGTCGTGGCCGAGACGAGGCCGACGAACGCGGTCGACCGGGTCTCGCTTGCGGCAAGTTCGAGTGCCACGAAGCCGCCGAGGGAGTGGCCGATCACGGTCCAGGAGCGGTAGCCGAGCGCCCAGGCGATCTCGGCCACCACCGCAGCGGTTGCCTCGATGGAACGAGAGGGTCCCGCCGCCGGAAGCGGCGAGTCCCCCCAGCCGGGCAGGTCGGGGATGATCAGGTCGGTCAGGCCGAGACCGGAGGCTTCGGCCGCGGCCAGCAGCGGCGTCCAGGTCGTCCAGGATCCCGCGGCGCCGTGCAGCAGGATGGTCGCGGTTTCGCTCCCGGTACGGCGGCCGTGCCGCACCGAAACCGTTGCCTGGCGCAGCCGCATGGAGCTCGTGGTCAGTCCGAAGGCCCGGGCGTCGGACGACAGAGGGAACGGGCAGTATCCGGTGCGGTCCGGGTCCTCCCGGGTCGGTGCATCCGGGGTCGGGAAGCTCCGTGGCGACGTCGTCGGCCGGGTCTCGGCGATGGTGCTCATAATGCTGGTTCGGTGCGTCGGCTCCTGTGGATTGCCCGACCGTGACGGGTGAGGGGAATGTGCGGGAGAGCAGGGCCGTTGGCCCCAGGGGGAAGCTTCTTCCCCTGTCCGAGACGGCGCACGCTCCGTCCGGCGACACCCTGACCAACAGAAAGAGCTATTCGTGAATCTTTTCTCCCCGTTGTCCCTCGGTGACCTGGAACTGCCCAACCGGCTCGTCATGGCGCCGCTGACCCGGGTTCGGTCCGGAATCGAGGGCGTTCCCGGCCCCCTCGTCGTCGAGCATTATAAGCAGCGTGCTTCGCTCGGCTTGATCGTGACCGAGGGCACCTACCCCAGCCACGCCGGTCAGGGCTTCCCCGGCCAGCCGGGGCTGGTCACCCCCGAGCAGATCGCCGGCTGGACCAACGTCGCCGACGCCGTGCACTCCGCCGGCGGGCGCCTGGTCGCCCAGGTAATGCACGCGGGCCGCGTCACCCACGAGGGCACCAACGGCGGCCGCGAGGTCGTGGCTCCCAGCGCCATCGCCATCCAGGGCGAAACCCACACCTACGCGGGAAAGGCTGCCTACCCGGTACCGCACGCCCTCACACTCGACGAACTCCCCGGCGTGATCGCGGACTTCGTGCAGGCCTCCCGTAACGCCATCGCCGCGGGACTCGACGGCGTCGAGATTCACTCCGCGAACGGTTACCTCCTGCACGAGTTCCTCTCGCCGGCCTCCAACCAGCGCGACGACATCTACGGCGGCTCCCCGCAGAACCGGGCCCGTTTCGTCGTCGAGGTCGTCACCGCGGTGGCCGAGGCGATCGGCGCCGGCCGCGTCGGCATCCGGGTCTCGCCGGAGCACAACATCCAGGATGCCCTCGAAACGGATGCCGCCGACCTTATGGCCACCTATGGCGCGCTCGCCGACGCACTCGCTCCGCTGGGCCTTGCGTACCTGAGCATCCTGCACCGCGAGCCGGCCGGCGAACTGGTGCAGCAGCTGCGTGCCCGTTTCGCTGGGCCGCTCTTGGTGAACAGTGGCTTCGGCGAGGTCACCGACCGGGACGAGGCGATGGCCATCATCGCCGACGAACTGGCGGATGCGGTCGTCGTGGGCCGTGCCGTGATCGCCAACCCCGACCTCGTGTCGCGCTGGCTCAAGGACCTGCCGCTGAACACTCCCGACCCTCTTACCTTCTACGGTGCCGGAGCCGAGGGCTACACGGACTACCCGGCACTGGCGCACTAGAACCCCTGTCGGCACCTCCAAAGCGGCGGCTGCCGGGCTGCTAACGGGCGATGATGCCGGCCAGCTGGGCGGCGGCGCGCTCAAGCACGTCCACCTTTTTACAATAGGCGAATCGCACCAGCGAGGCATACTCGGACCGGTGCCGGGCGGAGCAGAACGCGCCGATCGGAACCGCGACCACCCCGGCGAGATCGGGCAGCACCCGGCAGAACTCGGCGCCGTCAGGGTAGCCGAGCGGCGCGGCATCCGCCACGATGAAATACGACCCCTGAGGTCGACTGACCGTGAACCCCGCTTCGATCAGGCCGCTCTCGAGAACATCACGCTTGGCCTGCAGGTCGGCGGCGACACGAGCGTAGAAGGTGTCCGGCAGGTCGAGGCCCCGCGCGATCGCCGGCTGGAACGGCGCGCCGTTCACATAGGTGAGGAACTGCTTCACGGCCAGGATTGCGGTGACAAGAGCGGACGGGGCGGTAAGCCAGCCGATCTTCCAGCCGGTGGTGTTGAACGTCTTCCCACCGGAGGAGATCGTGATGGTGCGCTCGCTCGCGCCCGGAATCGTCGCGACGGGCACGTGGGCGACACCGAAGGTGAGGTGCTCGTAGACCTCGTCGGTCACGATGAGCGCGTCGTGACGGTGTGCGAGGGACACGATGAGTTCCAGGGTCTCGCGCGGCAGCACGGCCCCGGTGGGGTTGTGCGGATTGTTCACGATAATCAGTCGGGTGCGGTCCGTGATGGCGGCGCGCAGTTCGTCGGGGTCCGGCTGGAAGTCGGGCGCCCGCAGGCGCACCGTGCGATGGATGCCCCCGCCCAGCGCGATCAGGCCCCCGTAGGCGTCGTAGAACGGCTCCAGCGTGACAACCTCGTCGCCGGGGTCGAGCAGTGCGAGAACGGTTGCCGCCAGCGCCTCGGTGGCACCCGCCGTCACCAGGACCTCGGTATCCGGATCGACGGACAGGCCGTAGAACCGGTGCTGATGCCGAGCGATGGCGCCTCGCAGCACGGGCAAGCCGCGCCCCGGCGGGTACTGGTTCGCACCGTCGGAGATCGCCTGGCGTGCGGCTTCGAGAACCTCGGCAGGGCCGTCCTCGTCGGGGAATCCCTGGCCGAGGTTGATGGCGCCGGTGCGCAGGGCGAGGGCACTCATCTCCGCGAAAATGCTCGCGGCGACGGTGCCGTCCGCGGCGAGCAGGCCGGCCCCACGGGCCGTGCGTCGCCAGGCCCCGGAGATTGTCATGATGTCACCTGCATGGCTCCAAACTACGACATGTGGAAAGTTCGAGCGGGGCTGCGCCGGATGCCCTAGGTTGGCCGCATGCGGACCGTGCAGCGCGACCTCCTCGTTCTGGGCCCGCTGCTGCTGCTCGGCACACTCGCGCTGACCGGTTGCACGCCCGAACCGGTGCCCCAAGCGCCCCAGGCGTCCGAGACGACCGCGCCGACGGATGCCCCCGTCTTCGCGTCCGATGAGGAAGCTCTGGCTGCGGCCACCGAAGCCTATGCGGCGTATCTGGCTGTCATCGATATGGTGCTCGCGGATGGAGGAAAAGATACCAGTCAGCTGGTGGACGTAACTGCTGAAGAAGCCCTAAGGGCTGAAACTGATTCTGCAAACCTGTATACGGACAATGGCTATAGATCGGTCGGGTCGACAGCCTTTGATTCCGTTCAACTGCAGTCCATCAAAGATGATGGCCGCGGTCACACCGCTGTGACTGCGTACCTTTGCTCTGATGTCACCCGAGTGGACGTTGTTGACAGTACAGGTGCCTCCGTTGTCCCCAATGATCGCGTCGACAGATTCCCCCTCACGATCACCTTTCAAAATTCGAGTGCTGCATCAAATGATCTAACGATCACATCGAGTGAGTCATGGTCCGGCAAAAACTACTGCTAGGGGTCGCGGCGACTGCCCTACTCGCCCTGTTTCTTGTCTCCGAAGATAAACTAGCCAGCGCGGCTACTAGTCAATGCACGCAAGGTGAGCTGCGGGCCGGCCTTTGTTCGCCACCAGAAGTATCCGGACACATCAACAACGGCGGGGTGGACCTTTCTGCGGGGTACGAGACCGGCGGGGGACAGGGGTCCGGGAACGAAGCCGGTGGCGGAGCGGGATCCGGGGCGGGCGGGTCCGGTTCCGGCAGCGGCAGCGGCAACGCCGGTGGCGGCCAAGTCGGTGCAGCACCCGTCGTCGATCCGCTGGCGTTCGTGCGCGACGACTTCACGGTCAACTGCATTCCGGGGTCGCCGTGCGACCCGAACCTCGTGGTGAGGGTTAGTGATCTGGTCAACTTCCAGCCCGCGGCGCCGTCCCAGACGATGGAACCGCGCGGCTGGAGCGTGGCGGGTTTGCCCGCGAACTTCATCGCGTCGGCATCCGAGCACTCCCGTACCGGCGCCTTGCTGGGATATCCGGCGGAGGTTCATTTCACCCCGGTCGGCTACCGCTGGTCCTACGGCGACGGTGCCCAGGCAAGCACGAACTCGGGCGGCGCGACCTGGGCGGCACTGGGCCTCCCGGAATTCTCCGACACCGCCACCAGCCACGCGTTCGCCAGTCCGGGAAGCTATGCCGTGGTCGTCGCGGTGGTGTACTCGGCCGAGTATCGCTTCGCGGGCCTTGCCTGGCGGCCGGTGCAGGGTACGCTGTCGACCTCGGCCAGCCCGCTCGGCGTGATCGTGGGGGATGCTCAGACGTTGCTCGTCAACCGCGAGTGCACGACAAACCCGGCTGGTCCGGGTTGCTAACTATGTTGATCGACCCGGCACCGCTCAAGTCACGGCGTCGTCATTGAATGCTCCCAGGCTGCACAGATCATTCGTTCAGGTTCAGGCGTCAAGGTGGAAACGCTTGGAAGGAGCACACCATGACCGACAATCCGCAGGCACCCGGCACCACTCCCGATCCCGACGACGCAGTCCCATTCGAAGTCAATGCGGCCGGCGAGGCTTCCGCCACGGCCCAGCCCTCTGCGGATCACTCCTCCGGCGACGCCCCCGGCGACGAGAAGCCGACCGAGGTCATCCCCGACACAGTTTCCGCCTCTGAGCAGTCGCCGGCCCAGCCCACCGCGGCCCAGCCCACCTCCGCCTCGGCCGCGCCCGCGCGCGCGTACGCCACGGATTCCTTCGGTCGCCCGGTCGCGGAAAGCACCACCTCGAATCCCTACGCGCCGAATACCCAGCCGCAGTCCTACGCCCGTCAGAACGGGTACGCCGCCGACCAGCCCGGCGGCCCGCGCACGCAGCCCCGCCGCTCGGGTAATATCGCCCTGATCGCGGCCCTCGCCATCGGCGCTCTAGTCGGAGGGGCATCCGGCGCCGGCGTCACGGCCTTCGTGGTCACCAACCAGACCGTCGGAATCCCGACCAGCCAGGCCGACGGCCCCAGCACGGTCGTGGTCAACAACACCGACAGCGTCAACCAGATCACGGCGGTCGCCGCCAAGGCCACGCCCAGTGTCGTCACCATCGCCGCCTCAGACGGCAGCTCCGGCGGAACCGGTTCCGGCGTCATCCTGTCCGAAGACGGCTACATTCTCACGAACACGCACGTCGTCACCCTCGACGGCGCCGCAGCCGACGCCAGCATTCAGGTCACCGCCAGTGACGGCAAGCTCTACGCCGCCACCATTGTCGGCACCGACCCGGTTTCCGACCTCGCCGTGATCAAGCTGGACGGTGCGAGCGGCCTGACGCCGATCAAATGGGCCGATTCCGGCAAGCTCAACGTCGGCGACAGCGCCATCGCGATCGGCGCACCGCTCGGCCTCTCCGGCAGCGTCACCGACGGCATCGTCAGCGCACTGAACCGCAGCATCTCCATCGCCTCCTCGGCTGCCCCGTCGACACCCGAGAACTCCGCACCCGACGAAGAGCAGAGCCCGTTCTTTTTCGACCTTCCCGACCAGAACGGCGGCGCGGCCCAGGCTCCCTCCACCGGCAGCATCTCACTCTCGGTCATCCAGACGGATGCCGCGATAAACCCCGGCAACTCCGGCGGAGCCCTGCTCAACGCCAAGGGCGAGCTGATCGGCATCAACGTCGCCATCGCCAGCGCGGGCGGCGACTCGGCGGCCGCCGGCAGCATCGGCGTGGGCTTCTCCATCCCGTCGAACCTGGCCAAGCGTATCTCCGACGAACTGATCGCCACCGGCACGGCCAGCCACGGTCTGCTCGGCGCCAGTGTCACCAGCGCCGCCGGCAGCCCGGAGAGCGCCACCGTCGGCGCCCTGATCAGCGAGGTCTCGGCGGGCGGTGCAGCGGAGAAGGCCGGACTGCGAAAGGGCGACATCGTCACCAACCTCAACGATCTACCCATCACTGACGCGAACGACCTCACCGCCCAGGTGCGCGCTCTCGCGGCCGGCGAGACGGCCGACCTCACCTTTGTGCGCGATGGAAAGTCGGCCACGGTATCCGTCACGGTCGGCGCACTCTCCAGCTGACCACTCGCTCCTTCCAGAGAACAACAGCTGCGCCGCCGGTGATCCACCGGCGGCGCAGCTGTCGTTTGTGGCCCCGATGCAGGCAGGAAACACCCGGCTGGTAGGCTCTTACCTCCCGCCAGAAGAATGGAACTATGACCAGCCAGGATCCCTCTTCCGGAGCCGCATCCCTGCTCGGGGTTTCCTATGTGATGCCGGTGCTGAATGACGTCACCCATGTGCGCGCCGCCGTGACCAGTCTGCTCCGCCAGGATTACTCGGGGCCTTTCGAGGTCACCCTGGCCCTCGGCCCGAGCATCGACGGCACAACCGAACTGGTTGAGGAGATGGCCGCGGTCGATCCGCGCATCCGCATCGTGGCGAACGAGATCGGCTCCACTCCGGCAGGCCTCAACACGGCTATCCGTGCCTCGCAGTACGCGTTCGTCATTCGCGTCGACGCCCATTCGGTGCTGCCGCCGGACTACGCCCGCATCGCCGTGGAGACCCTTGAGCGCACCGGCGCCGACAATGTCGGCGGCGTCATGGACGCCCAGGGCGAGAGCCCGTTCCAGAAAGCCGTCGCGCGCGCTTATGGCACGAAGATCGGCCTCGGCGGCACTCCCCTGCACATCGGCGGCCCGGAGGGCCCCGCGGAAACCGTCTACCTGGGCTGTTTTCGGATGGGCAGCATCGTGCGCGTCGGCCTCTTCGACGAGGGCATCAAGCGCGGCCAGGACTGGGAACTCAACCGCCGCCTGCGCGACCAGGGCGGCATCGTCTGGTTCACACCTCGGCTCCGGGTCGTCTATCGGCCCCGGCCGAGTCTGGCCCGGCTGGCCCGGCAGATGGTGTCCACCGGCCTCTGGCGAGGGGAACTCGCCCGCCGATATCCCGAGGACAACGGCATCCGTTACTTCGCCCCGCCCGTAATGGTCCTGGGTGTCACTGTCGGCACTCTGGCCGGGCTGGCCGGCCTGGTTCAGCTCCTCACCGGGGCGAACCCGTGGTTGCTGCTCGGTTTTCTGATTCCCGCCGCCTACCTGGGGCTCGTCGCCGTGGCCACGGCCCTGGTGACCCGGCCGGACGGGTTTCGTGCCGGGCTGTGGTTTCTCGTAGTCTTGCCCTGCATTCACTTCTACTGGGGGATCGGCTTCCTGCTCGGGTTTCTGAAATTCACCACCAACATCACGGCCCATACCGGAAGGCACCAATGACGTCAGCGAATCCCGCGGCGACTCGACCCTCCTCAATCGCCGAGCTGCGCCACGTGGCCCAGCCGCCGGAAGTTCGGCTGCGGGCGAACGCCGAGCACTGGACGGCGTCGCTCTACCTGCGCGACATCTCCCCGTATCTGACCTGGATACTTCTGAAGACCTCAATTTCGGCGAACGGCGTCACCGGCCTGATGATCCTGGTCGGCTGGTCCACGGCGGCCGCGCTGCTCATTCCCGGCATCTGGGGTGCGATGCTCGCCCTCCTGCTTGGGCAGCTGCAGATGTTGGTCGACTGCTCCGACGGCGAGGTCGCCCGCTGGCGCCGGCAGTCCTCCCCGGCCGGCGTGTTCCTCGACAAGGTCGGGCACTACACGACAGAGGCCCTCATCCCGATCGCGTTCGGGATCCGGTGCGCCTTCTACCCGTTCGAGGCCCCCGCCGACTTCCTGTGGACCACGCTCGCACTGCTACTCGCCCTCGTCATCGTGCTGAACAAGGCCCTCAACGACATGGTGCACGTGGCCCGCGCGAACGCCGGCCTGACCAAACTCGCCGATCGCAAGCACGAGCAGACCCCGACGTCGAGCTTCATCGCCCGCGCCCGCCGCCTGGCCCGGTTCCTCCCGTTCCACCGGCTGTACCACTCGGTCGAACTGACCATGCTGATCTTCGTCGCCGCGGTCGTCGGCAGCTTCCTCGGCGAGCCGGCGGTCGACCGGTTCGTGCTGGTCGTGCTCGTCCCGCTGGCCTTCCTCTCACTGGTGGGCCACTTCGTGGCCATCATGGCGTCCAAGCGTGTCCGGTCCTAGCGCTTCACCGGTCGGGCCCGCCCTGCCGACAGTGGGGGTCGTGCTGCTCACCCAGGGCACCCGTCCCGACGACCTTGCCCGCGGCATCCGCAGTCTGCTGGCCCAGCAGGGAGTTCTCCTGGACATCGTGTGCGTGGGCAATGGCTGGCAGCCGACCGGGCTGCCGGACCAGGTGAAGACGCTCGGCCTGCCCGAGAACCTGGGCATTCCGGCCGGCCGCAACCGCGGGGTCTCCCGCGTCGCGGGCGAGTTTCTCTTCTTCCTCGACGACGACGCCAGCATCCCGGACCCGCACTTTCTGCGAGATGCCATCGGCGTGCTGCGGGCGGATTCGACCATCGGCCTCCTGCAGCCCCGAGTGGTCGACCCGGCCGGGATCGTGTCGCCGAGACGCTGGATTCCGCGCATCCGCAAGGGCGAAGCCACACACTCCAGCAACGTCTTCTCGGTCTGGGAGGGTGCCGTGCTGCTACCCCGGGCCGCCTTCGACGCCACCGGGGGCTGGGCCGAGCCGTTCTTCTACGCCCATGAGGGCATCGAGCTGGCCTGGCGTGTCTGGGACCTGGGCCTGCGCGCCTGGTACGCCGGCGAGCTGGAAGCGAATCATCCCGTGATCGCGCCCACCCGGCACGCCGACTACTACCGATTGAACGCCCGCAACCGGGTCTGGCTGGCCCGCCGCAACCTTCCGGTCCTGCTCGTGCCCGTCTACGCCGGGTCCTGGCTTCTGATCCAGGTACTGCGCTGGGCTCGAAATCCGGGCGCGCTGCGCGCCTGGCTCACCGGTTTCCGCGAGGGGTGGACCACCGACCCGGGGGAGCGGCGTCCCCTCAGGGCGCGCACGGTGTGGCGGATGACGCTGGCCGGACGGCCGCCCATCGTCTAACGATTCCGTCGTCACGTCCCCTTAGGGGAGCCAGCGGCGCTCGGTTGAGTGGCATCGTCGGTACTCTTGACGGGTGGGTATTCAACGAGACGTCAGGCTTGGGCTCAAGCTGGTCAGGGACGTCACGGCGTCCCGCAAGGCACAGCGGCTGCTGAACGGGCGGCTGTCCACGCGTGAGCCGCTGCCCCGGAATCACTTCAAGATCGCGGTCTACTTCGCCGACGGCGACGTCAATCTGTACCAGATGCGGCAGTGGTACAAGCCGCTCGCGAAGCTCGCCGAGACCTGGCCCGTCCTGGTGCTGAGCCGCAGCGGGGCAGGTGCCCTGCCGCTGATCGATGAGTCCCCGCTCCCGGTTGCCTACGTTCGCCGGGTCGTCGACCTCGAGCAGGTGCTGGCCCAGCAGGACATCCGGATCGTGTTCTACGTGAACCAGAACACCCGCAACTTCCAAATGATGCGCTACGGGGGCCGCTGGCACGTTTTCATCAACCACGGTGAGAGCGACAAAATGTACATGGTCACGAACCAGATCAAGGCCTACGACTACGCCTTCGTCGCCGGCGACGCCGCGATCGCCCGTCTCGACAAGGTGCTTTGGGACTACGACTTCGACAAGCGCGCACTGAAGATCGGCCGCCCCCAGGCCGACTTCTACTCCGGCGCGACGCCGTTCGCCCCGGACGAGCGCCAGGTCATCCTCTACGCTCCGACCTGGGAAGGCGACCGGCCAGCCGCCGCCTACGGCTCGATCGCGTCCCACGGCGTTGCCCTGGTGACGTCACTGCTGGCCTCGGGCCGGCACCGCGTGATCTACCGCCCGCACCCCCGCAGCGGCGTGGTGAGCAGCGAGTACGGCGCGGCGAACAAGACCATCATCGCGGCCATCGCGACGGCGAATGCGCGCGATGCCTCGGCCCGGCACATCTACGACGCGAGCCCCGACCTGGGCTGGCAGTTGTCGGCAGCGGATGTCGCCATCGTCGACATCTCGGCGATGGTCTACGACCGTCTGGCCTCGGGCAAGGCCCTGATGGTGACCCGCCCGGTCGACCCGGCCGCTCAGATCGACTCAGGCGGCTATCTCTCCGACTGCGAGTGGCTGAACGTCGACGATGCGGGAAGTATCCTCGGCGTGCTCGACGATCTCACCCATGACAGCGAGGCCCATGACCGGCTCAAGATCTGGGTCGAGCGTTACTTCGGCGACACCGGTCCCGGAGTCGCCACGGAGCGTTTCCACGCCGCTGTGGCGCACCTGATGGACGAGTGGGAGCGCTTCGACACATCCCACCCGCAGGCCGTGAGCCTGGAAGTGGTCGAACCAGCCATCGACGCTCCGACGGACGAGGTCAGCGACGTCGAGAAGCTCTAGTCTGCACGGGGCGGTGTCGGCATTGTCGGGTGCGGTGCTCCGGGCATCCGTCGCCGGGGGGACAGCCGGCCGGACAGGCCGGTCAGGGACAGCCGGGTGATCCCCGGGATGCGGCGGGCCGGCGATTCCCGAACGACGATCCGCACCCGGGGGTCCAGTTCCTCGCGGAAACCGACCGGCGGCTGGCCGAACGCGAGCCGCGACGAGTGAACGACCCGCGAGCCCAGGATGTGGTTGCCCGCACCCCCGATGATGGCGCCCACACCGAACGGCAGGGCCTTGCCGATGAAGCTGGCGCCGCCCCTGGCGGCGAACTGCCGGATGAAGCTGCTCTTCAGCCGATCGGTCAGCGGTCCCATGATGGCCCGGGGAATGCTGGTCGTGATGAGTTCGCCCCAGTAAGCGGCGCGCGGGACGCCGGAGCCGGAGACCTGGCCGGCCAGCTGGCGCACCAGGTCTGAGCCTTCGCGGCCGAGCATCATCGTCATCACCAGAGCGCGTGCCCGCTCGGGGTCCTCGACCGTGATGCCGTGCACCTCGCTCACCGACTGCGTGAACAGGGCGGTGGCCTCGAGGAACCCGGCCGTCTCCACGCCAGAGATGGCCAGGGTGACGGCGGTGCCGACCCCCGGGATGACCGCCGTCGCGCCGACCGCGGCACCCCCGGTGGTGACGGCGGCGAGGTAACGCCGCTCCAGGATCCGGATGATCTCCACGGGCGACGCCTGTGGGGAACGGCGGCGCACGGAACGGATGTGCGCGAGCACGGCAGGACGGTGAATCGCCATCACGCGGTCGAAGCCCGTGACGATCCCGGTGGGGAGCTGGCCGCCTTTCGGCAGGCCACCCGTCTCGGAAATAATCGGCTTGGTTTTTTTGGCCATCAGAGTGCCCTCCGTCAGTGTCCCAATGAGTTTACGTGCCCCGGCTGGGTGCCACTGGCGGAAAACTCGGTGCGCGCCTATACAAGGAGAATGCCTGAGCCGAAGTCAGAAGCATCCCGAATCCTCGGTGTTCGCCTGCGTCGTCGGCGGCGCCAGCTGTCCCTCAATCAGGAGGCCGTCGCCCACCTGGCCGGCCTCAACGTGTCCAACTACGCGCGGATCGACCGGGGACTTGGCAACCCCACTTTCCATACCCTGATCCGGCTTGCCACAGTGCTCGGCATTGAGCCGGGCGATCTGATGACCGGGTTCAATTCCGCTCAACTGCCGCCCTCCCGGGACGGCCTGGAAGATCCGGATGCCGTGATGGCCTCGGCCCGTTAGGCCGGCTTGATCCCGTATTGCGAGTTGTAGAGCGCCAGCACCTCGGTGATGGGGGCATCCAGAACCAGCGCACCCTTGTCAAGGTAGAGGCCTCGGGTGCAGAAGCGCTTGAGGTCCCGCTCGTTGTGGGACACGAAGAACAGAGTTCGCCCACCGGCGAGCAGTTCCTCGATCCGCCGGTAGCACTTTTCCCGGAACGCCTTGTCGCCGACGGCGAGCACCTCGTCCACGAGCAGGATGGGCTCCTCGAGCCGGGAAATCACGGCGAACGCGATGCGCACCTTCATACCACTGGACAGGTGCTTGTAGGGCGTGTCGACGAAGTCGGCGATCTCCGCGAAGGCGATGATCTCGTCGAAGCGCGCCGCGATCTGCTTCTTCGTCATCCCGTGCAGGCCCGCGGTCAGGTAGACGTTCTCGCGCACAGTGAGGTCGTCCACGAAGCCACCCGTGATCTCGATCAGCGGGGCCACACCCTCGGTCACGCGCACCGAGCCCTCGTCGGGCAGCACGACGCCGGTGACCAGCTTCAACAGGGTCGACTTGCCCTGCCCGTTGCGACCGACCACGCCGATCGCCTCGCCGCGCTGCACCGTGAACGCAACGTTCCGCAGCGCCCAGAATTCGTTCGGGCGGATGCGCCGCCTCCGGGCGGCGAACAGGTCCTTGAACGAGCGCCGACCGCGTCGATTGCGGCGGAAACGGATGCCGACACCCGTGAGGGTGATCACCGGTGCCGACACTAGATCTCCTTCAGGACGGCGCGCTCGGTGCGCGTGAAGACAACCAGGCCGGCGACAAGAAAGAGGACCGACATCAGCGCGCTGATCAGCACGAGATTCCAATCGAGCTGCTCGGGGAAGAACGCGGCCCGGTACAGGCTGAACAGGCCGCTGAGCGGATTGAAGCCGGCCCAGAACTGCAGTTCCGTGGGCAGGTCCGCGGTGCCATAGATGATCGGCGATGCGTAGAACAGGAAGCGGAGGATGAGCTTCACGGCCCGCTCAAGGTCGCGGAAGAAGACCACGAGGGGAGCGACGATCAGCCCGATCCCTGCGGTCAGGATCGTCTGAAGCAGGATCGCGAGGGCGAAGAGGGCCGCACCCGCGCTGAGTTCAGCCCCGGAGATGAGTGCGAACAGCAGAAGCACCGGGATGGACGCCACAAACTCGATGCCCTTGGACAGCACGAGCCGGTTCACCCAGATCGTGCGGGGTATTCGGGTGGACCGAATCAGCTTCGCTTCGCGCAGGAACGCGCGCGTGCAATCGGACACGGTGCCGTTGAACCACATCCACGGCAGCAGCGCCGACAGCAGGAAGACGATATACGGTTCGTTGCCCACCGTGCGCTGGAAAACCTGGGTGAAGACGAACCAGTAGATACCGGCCATGACCAGAGGGTCGAGAATCGACCAGAAGTAACCGAGCAGCGACGTCGAGTAGCGCACCCGCAGATCCCGCTGCGTGAGCAACCAGAGGGAATGACGGTACCTGGCGAAAGACGTGCGCTGCTCAGGGCGCACTTCCGCATATCTACTCACGCGCTCTATCGTAGGGGCGCGGCGCGCGCCCCCGCGAAAGGCGCCGCTAGACGAAGAGGTTCGCCCGTTCGAGATCCTCGGCGAAGTCGACCTCGACCGCGTAGAAATCGGAGATGTCGAGAGGCTCGACCAACAGGTTGTTCTTCTCGATCGCGAGTTCGATGCCGCGCTCGAAGTAGTCCTGGTCGGCGACCTTCGTCAGGTGGTGGACCAGTACAGCCTTGTACGCGCTGGAAATGAAGTTGATGCCCACTGCCTCGCCCAACCCGCCCTTGACAGTCTTGGAGAGTTCTTTGATGTAGCCCTCGGCGCTGGTCGTGTACTTGACCTCCTCGTCGGACACCTTGGAGGTGTTGACGGTGACGAAGGACTGGTCGCGAGCGACCATCGCGGCAGCGCGGTCGAGAATGGCCGGGTCGAAGACGACGTCACCGTTCATCCAGAGCACACCGCCGGTGGTGGACGCCTGGAGAGCGCGCAGAAGGCTCTTTGAGGTGTTGGTCTGGTCATACTCTTCGTTGTAAACGAAGGATGCCTGAGGGAAGGCCTCGATGATGTGCTCGAGCTTGTAACCGACCACGATGGTAACTTTCGCCTTCTTGCCGAAGGCGTGCGCGATGTTGTCGAACTGCTGCTGCATGATTGTTCGACCGTCGTTGAGTTCGGTGAGCGGCTTCGGAAGCGAACGTCCGAGTCTGCTGCCCATACCTGCTGCCAAAATGACTACCTGGGTGGTCACGATTGTCTCCTCAAAAAAGAATTCGAGTGACCGAGACTCCCTCAGATTCAGATCAAGTTTGTCTAGGGTTCACTTGTACGTTCACGTATAGACACACCGTTATGCCAACTCGAGAGTACCCTACGCCCTCGGTTGGGGGGAAGAGCGGACTCCTTTCCGTGTTGCTTTCGTGACCCGGGCGCCCGTGGCTGGGCAGCGCCTGACTGTGTTTCCGGGTGACCCCCAAAGCCTGCGATGTCAGACGGTCCTTGGTAGGTTAGCGAGGTGACTCCAGCGCCCCCGACATCCGAGCCCGACGAGCAGAAGGTGCCCTCTTCTGCGCTAGATTCTGCTGAAACACAGGCCACGACGCCGGCTGTTGTGCGCACCGTCCCGGTGCGCAAGGCCCCTGTCCCCAAGGCGCCGCCGCGCACGAAGGCTACCCCCCGTGTGGTCGCCGGGCGACCGAGTACGGCCCGCGCAAAAGCGGCTGCAGAGGCGAGGGAGGGCACCCCCAGGGCGCCCCTTCCGAAGAAACCCGCGGCCAGGGCCAGCCCAAAGCCCGCACCGAGACCGGCTCCGAAAAGGCCCGTCGCAGCGCCGGAGTCTGACTCTGAAGGCACGTCGCCGACGGCCGACGCCCCGACACTCGCCTCTCCTCCCATCACCGCGGCTCGCACGACGTCGGCTCGCACGACGTCAGTACGGGCCACGGCCGCGCGCACGGCAGCGGCGAAATCTGAGTCCGTCGCGAAAACCGGCGCGGCCCGGTCCAGTGCGGCCAAGGCCAGCGCAGCGCGGGCTGCGGCCATCCGGGCGGCGACCTTGGCTGCGGCCGCGGCCGCCGTCGCCGAACCTGACGCGAGGTCAGTCGAACCTGTCTCTGAGCCTCTCACTACTGACTCTGAGAGTGTCGAACCTGACGCAGAGCCCGCCACGCAGGTTCTGCCGGAGTTCATCCCGTCGCCGGGCGAGGAGGCCGAGCCGGTCCTGGTCGCCGCGCTGTCCGTGCCCCGGCCATCCGCTGCCGACGCATCCGCTGCCGACGCATCCGGTGCCGACGCATCCGTGTCGGCAGGCATCGAACTGGTGCCCGTACTGGTGCAGCTGCCTGGGTCCGCCGAAACGGAGCTGCTGCCTGCCGCCGCCCCCGCTGCCGCCCCCGCTGCCGCGGAACCGCCCGTCGTGAAACGGGCCTCCCGCAAGCGCGGCCCGGTGATTCCGCCGGCTGCGCTCGATCTCGCCCCGCCGGTTGTGCTCGCGGTCAGCGGTCTGCACAAGAGCTTCGGCCGGACCGTGGCGGTATCGGGCATAGACCTCGAGGTTCGCGCGGGGTCGTTCTTCGGGATCGTCGGGCCCAACGGCGCCGGCAAGACCACGACGCTCTCCATGGTCACCGGGCTGCTCCGGCCGGATGCGGGCACCGTCACGGTGAACGGCATCGACGTCTGGGGGAGCCCGATGGCCGCCAAGCGCATCATCGGCGTTCTGCCTGATCGACTGCGCCTGTTCGACCGCCTGACCGGAGCCCAGCTGCTCTATTATTCCGGGGTGCTCCGGGGTCTCGACGACGTCACCGTGCGGCAGCGCGCGGCCGACCTGGCAACCGCCTTCGGCCTCGAAGACGCGCTTAATCGCCTCGTCGCCGACTACTCGGCCGGCATGACGAAAAAGATCGCACTCGCCTGCGCGATGATCCATTCGCCGCGACTGCTCGTGCTCGATGAGCCGTTCGAGTCCGTCGACCCGGTCTCCGCCGTCAACGTCACGGAGATCCTGCAGAAATACGTCGCCAGCGGTGGAACGGTCGTGCTGTCGAGCCACGGAATGGATCTGATCCAGCGCGTCTGCGATCGTGTCGCCATCATCGTGGAGGGTGCGGTGCTGGCCTCCGGCACCATCGACGAGGTTCGCGGCGAGAAAACGCTCGAGGAACGGTTCATCGAGCTGGCCGGTGGACGCAAGGTGGCGGAGGGCATGGAGTGGTTGCACAGTTTCTCGGACTGAAAGTCCGCCTGCTCGCCAATCTGTTCCGGCGCAGCCCCTGGCAGGTCGCCGGCATCGTGATCGGCCTGCTCTACGGCCTCGCCCTGGCCGTCGGCCTCTTCGTAGTGCTCGTCGGGCTGCGCTTCACGGGAGATCCCGTCGCCATTCGCGACGGCCTGGTCGTCGCTGGATCACTCGTCGTGCTCGGCTTCCTGCTGTTCCCGCTGGTCTTCGGGATCGACGACACCATGGACCCGCGCAAATTCGCGACCATGGGCATCCCTAGCCGGAGGCTTTCGTTCGGTCTGGCGCTGTCCTCTCTGGTCGGGGTGCCCGCGTTCGTGCTCTCGGTCGTGCTGCTCGGCACGGTCGTGACCTGGTCCCGCGGCCTCTTAGTGACGGTGCTCGCCCTCGCCTCCGCCACCCTGCTGCTGGCCACCTGCATGCTCGTGTCCCGGGTGAGCACGTCGCTGGGGGCGTTCCTGCTGGCAACGCGTCGATCCCGGGAATTCACCGGAATCATCGGGGTGCTTCTTCTGGTGATGATCGCCCCCGTCGTGCTTCTGGCGCTCAACTTCGATTGGGGTCGCTACGGCCTCGACCTGATCGGCGGGCTGGCGGGCATCCTCGGCTGGACGCCCCTCGGTGCGGCCTGGGCCGTTCCCGGGGATGCCTCCACCGGGCTCTGGGGTGCGGCCGTGCTCAAGCTCTCGATGGCCGCATCAACGACGTACCTGCTGTGGCTGGCCTGGCAGGGACTGGTGGCACGGATGCTCGTCACGCCCGGCCGCGAGGCTCAGGCCCGCCAGTACGGCGGGCTCGGGTGGTTCGACAGCATGCCGCACACTCCGATGGGTGCGATTGCGGCCCGTAGCCTCACCTACTGGCGCCGCGACTCCCGGTACTGGATGTCGGTGATCGTCATCCCGGTCATTCCACTGATCGTCATCTTGCCGCTGTCGTTCGCGGGTTTGCCGATCTCCTACCTCGCTCTTCTGGCGGTGCCGTTGATGAGTGTGTTCCTGGGCTGGACCCTGCACAACGACGTCGCCCTGGACCACACCGCGGTCTGGCTGCACGTGGCCTCCGGCACCCGCGGATTCGAGGACCGGATGGGCCGGTTGGTTCCCGCACTCTTCGTGGGGATCCCGATGATCGCGGCGGGGTCGGCGATCAGCGTGTCGGTCTACGGCGACTGGGCGGTGATGCCGTCCATCCTGGGGGTGAGCACCAGCATCCTGCTGACCGGGCTCGGGCTCTCGAGTTATTCATCGGCGCGCTTCCCCTATCCGGCGACCAAGCCGGGAGACAGCCCTTTCGCTCAGCCTCAGGCGTCGGACACGGCGGCCGCGCTGATCCAGTCGTTCACCTTTGCGGGGTCGATCCTGCTTTCGCTCCCGGCTCTCGCCTGCGCGCTGCTCGGCGTCTTCGTCGACCCGGTCTGGAACATTCCGGCGCTCGTGCTGGGCGTCGCCAGCGGACTGATCACGCTCGTGGGCGGGGTCTTTCTGGGTTCGCTCGCGTTCGAACGGCGCGGGCCGGAGATGATCGCCTCCGCCGTGCGGGCCTAGGCGTCCTGACGTTCGCGTGGCGCGCGTGCTGCGCCGCTGCGCCGCTGCGCCGCCGGCACGCCACGCGCGGAGGGGCGCAGCTCCCGCGCGACTCGCTCGCGGTATCCTCCGGGCTCCGGCTCGCGGGCAGGATCGGCAGGCCTGCCGGTGTGCCCGCGGGTTGTTTAGACTGAGTGCATGACTGATCACTTTCGCGCGAGCATCGCAGAACCCGGAAACCCCGGCAGCGGCGGCGGCACCTCGACGCTCGACCGTGAGCTCGAGCAACTCCTCAACCAGGAGCACATCGAGCCGGGCGACCACGAGCGTTTTTCGCATTACGTGCCCAAAGACAAGATTCTCGAATCGGCTATTTCCGGCAAGCCGGTGCGCGCCCTCTGCGGCAAGAAGTGGCTGCCCGGACGCGACCCGGAGAAGTTCCCGGTCTGCCCGGCCTGCAAGGCCATCTACGAGAAGATGAAGGCCTGACCTGCCGGTTGAGCGCTACCGGTACAGGGTCGGGATGACGGGGTCGCCGCGCCCGAGGCGGAAGGCCTCGATCGGCAATTCCTGCATGACGGCTGCGTGGTGCGCGCGGGCGCGGGTCGTGCCGGCCGCCCCGAGGTAACTTTCGTCGATCACGCCGTCGGTGATCAGAGGCACCAGCAGCACGCGGTCCCGGCCCGAAGGCTCTGCGGGCGGAGTGGAGTCGGCCGGATCCTCGCCGATCAGGACGACCTCGGCGCGCGCGATCCCGGCGGAGTCGAGCCGGCGCACGGCCCGCTTTCGGCCGCCGACCGAGCTCTTCGCGGGTGAGGTCTTGGCGACGGGCACCCAGTCTCCGGCGTCGTCGCGGTGCGCGACGAGTTTGTAGACCATCCCGGCGGCGGGGGAGCCCGAACCGGTCACCACCGATGTGCCCACGCCGAAGGCGTCCACGGGCGACGCGGACAGGGCGGCGATGGAGAACTCGTCGAGGTCGCTGGTGACGGTGATGTGCGTGTTGACGGCACCGAGCGAGTCCAGTTGGCTGCGGGCCTCCGCCACCCTGGTCGGCAGGTCGCCGGAGTCGATCCGGATCGACCCGAGCGCCGGTCCGGCCACCCTGACGGCCAGTTCGATGCCCGCGGCGACGTCGAAGGTGTCCACGAGCAGAGTGGTGGCCGGTCCGAAGGCCGCGATCTGGGCACGGAAGGCGTCTTCCTCGCTGTCGTGCAGGAGAGTGAAGGAGTGGGCGGCGGTGCCCATGGTGGGCACGCCCCAGCTGCGGCCGGCCTCCAGGTTGCTGGTCGAGGCGAAACCGGCGATGTAGGCGGCCCGGGCGGCGGCGACCCCGGAGTACTCGCCAGTGCGGCGCGAACCCATTTCGGCGAGGGGGCGGCCCAGGCTGACCGAGACCATCCGTGCGGCCGCGCTGGCGACGGAGCTGTCGTAGTTGAGCACGCTGAGAATCAGGGTTTCGAGGATGACGCATTCGGCGAAGGTGCCGTCCACCGTGATCAGGGGCGAGCCCGGGAAGTAGGCCTCGCCTTCCCGGTAGCCCCAGATGGTGCCGCGGAAGGCGTAGTCGGCGAGCCAGGCGATGGTGGGCTCGCGCACCACACGGTTGTCTCTCAGCCAGGTGAGTTCGGCATCCGTGAACCGGAAGGCCCGGATGAGATCGAGCAGCCGCCCGGTGCCGGCCACGATGCCGTAGCGGCGGCCGGAGGGGAGGTGCCGGGCGAAGGCCTCGAACTGGCACTCTCGTGCGGCGGTTCCACTTTGGATCGCGGCGTCCACCATGGTGAGTTCGTACCGGTCGGTGCGGAATGCTGAGGTTTCGGTCACCCGGAAAGCTTATCCGCCCGGCCCGATACGTGTTCTTGTCGGAGCAGAAGGCCTACAGCGCCCCGAAGGCGACGATGCAGTTCTGCCCGCCGAAGCCGAACGCATTCGCCAGGGCGAACTTCACCGGCTTCTCCCGGGCGACCCGCGGCACGTAGTCGAGCGTGCAATCCGGGTCCGGGGTCGTGTAGTTGATGGTGGGCGGGATGATGCCGGTTCGGACCGACAGGGCGCAGAGCAGGCCGGAGAGGGCACCCGCGGCGCCGATCATGTGGCCGGTCATCGACTTGGGGGCGGTGACGGCGATGGAATCGGCAGCGTGCCCGAGTGCCTGGCGTATCGCCGAGGTCTCGGCCCGGTCGTTGGCTTGGGTGGACGTGCCGTGGGCGCAGATCATGTCGATGTCGCTCGGGTTCAACTTCGACTTGATGAGTGCGCGGGTCATGGCCAGGCTCGCGAACTTGCCGGTGGGTTCGGGCGCGACGATGCTGTGGCCGTCGCTGGTGAGGGCGCCGCCCAGCACCTCCGCGTAGATCTGGGCGCCGCGGGCTCGGGCGTGGGAGAGCAGCTCCATCACGAAGATGACCGCTCCCTCACCGAAGACGAGTCCGTTGCGGTCGGCGTCGAACGGCCGAGAGGCCTCGGCCGGGGAATCGTTGTTCTTGGAGGCCGCGTGCATGGCGTTCAGGCCCGCGAACATGACGGGCGTGATCGCAGCCTCGACCCCGCCGGCGATGACGACGTCGGCGTCACCCATGACGAGCATGGTGCGTGCCTCGAGGAGTGCGTAGGCCCCGCTGGCGCAGGCAAGGGCACTCGCGTTGACCGGTCCGTGGACGCCGAGGTCGATCGCGATCTCGCAGGCGGCCATGTTCAACAGGGCGGAGGGCACGAAGCGCGGCGGGATGCGCCGGGAGTCGCCGGAGTTGACGAGCTCGGTGGCTTCCTGGATCTCCGCGAAGCCGCTCACGGCGCTGTTGACGACGACCGCCGTGTCGATGCCTTCCATGGAGGCGCCGAAACCGGCGTCAGCCACCGCCTCGCGGGCTGCGGCGATCGCGAGCTGCGAGGCTCGGGATGCGCGCTTGACCTGCTTCACGGTCATCCGCTCGGCCGGAATGAAGTTCTTCACCTCGCCGGCGATCTGCGTCGGCAGACCGGCGGGATCGAATTGGGTGATCCGGGCTACGCCGCTGCGGCCGCCGGTGAGACCCGACCACGTGTCGCGCCAATTGTTGCCCAGGGGCGTCAAGGCGCCCAGCCCGGTGATTACGACTCGATCATTCACGGCGATCATCTCCTCAAACAACGAATGTGACGTCATTCTGTTGCGGCGTCCGTCGGTTGGCGGGAGCCATATTCCGAGTGTAGTTACGGCCATATTCCCCGAATGGAACGTGCTGACGCTACCGGGGCGAGACTGGGAACATGCCGTCAATCTTCCTGTCCGAGAGGTGATCTCCGGCCGCGCCGGACCGGGTGCCGCGCGTACACGGGTGGGGGTCAGGGATTCCGACTAGGCTCGACTGTCGTGACGGATGCACCGATTGGAATCTTTGATTCCGGAGTGGGCGGCCTGACTGTCGCCCGGGCAATCAAGGATCAACTGCCGAATGAATCGATCCTTTATATCGGAGACACTGCGCATTCTCCGTATGGCCCGAAGAGGATCGCGGATGTGCGCGGTTTCGCCCTTGACGTTCTCGACGACCTGATTGCCCAAGATGTGAAGATGCTGGTCATCGCCTGCAACACCGCTTCGGCCGCGATGCTCCGGGATGCCCGTGAGCGCTACAGCGTTCCCGTGGTCGAGGTCATCCAACCGGCCGTGCGCCGTGCCGTGCGCACCACCCGCAACAACCGGGTCGGCGTGATCGGAACACTGGGCACAGTCAAATCGCGCGCCTACGACGACGCGTTCGCCGCGGCCACCGACATCCAGCTCCTGACGCAGGCCTGCCCACGGTTCGTCGAATTCGTCGAGGCGGGAATCACCACGGGCGACGAACTCCTGTCGGTCGCCGAAGGCTATCTCGCCCCGCTGCGTGCCGCGGAAGTCGACACGCTCGTTCTCGGATGCACGCACTACCCCTTCCTGCGCGGTGCCATCTCCTACGTGATGGGGGACACCGTGACCCTCGTCTCCAGCGACACCGAGACGGCCAACGACGTGTACCGGCTGCTGGTGAGCCAGGGCCTGGAACGCACCGAGCAGGCGCCACCCAGCTACCGGTACGAGGCCACCGGCGACAGCGCCGACGATTTTCTGCACCTGGCTCACCGGCTGATCGGGCCGGAAATCGGTCGTGTCGATCTGGTCGAGACCGGGTCCTTCAGTTTGAGCGAGCTTGCCGAGTTCGCCGCATCGCATCCCAACCCCAAGGAGACCCCGTGACCGACACCGTGCGCGTAGACGGACGAACGAACGACCAGCTGCGCCCCGTCACGATCGAGCGCGGTTGGAGCGACCAGGCCGAAGGGTCGGCCCTGATCTCGTTCGGGCGCACCAAGGTGCTCTGCACGGCCTCGTTCACCAACGGCGTACCCCGCTGGATGGCCGGCAAGGGCAAGGGCTGGGTCACGGCCGAGTACTCCATGCTGCCGCGCTCCACCGACTCTCGGATGGACCGCGAATCGGTCAAGGGCCGCATCGGCGGGCGCACCCACGAGATCAGCCGCCTGGTCGGACGCAGCCTGCGCGCCGTGGTCGACATGAAAGCACTCGGCGAGAACACCATTGTGCTGGACTGCGACGTGCTCCAGGCCGATGGCGGCACCCGCACCGCGGCTATCACGGGAGCCTACGTGGCCCTGGCCGACGCCCTCGAGTGGGGCAGGGAGAAGAAGTTCCTCAGCCAGAAGGCCCAGCCTCTGATCGACAGCGTCGCAGCCATCTCCGTGGGCATCGTGGGCGGTGAGTCCATGCTCGACCTTGCCTACACCGAAGACTCCCGGGCCGAGACCGACATGAACGTGGTCGTAACCGGCCGCGGCCTTTTCGTGGAGGTGCAGGGCACGGCCGAGGCCGCGCCGTTCGACCGCACCGAACTTAATTCTCTGCTCGACCTGGCGCTGGCCGGGACGATCTCCCTGACCGAGTTCCAGACGACGGCGCTGGGGCGCTAGGGCCATGCAGGTCGTTCTCGCCACCCACAACCAGCACAAGGTCGAGGAGCTGCGGCGCATCCTCGCCCCCCGGCTCCCCGACCTCGACGTGCTGGCCTACGACGGCCCCGAGCCGGTCGAAGACGGCGTCACCTTCGCCGAGAACGCTCTGATCAAGGCGCGCGCCGCCGCCGCGCACACCGGTCTGCCGGCCATCGCCGACGACTCCGGCATCTGCGTGAACGTCCTCGGCGGTTCGCCCGGCATCTTCTCGGCACGCTGGGCCGGGCCCGCCCGGGACTCCGACCAGAACCTGCAGCTGCTGCTCTGGCAGTTGGGCGATGTGGCCGCCGAGCACCGCGGCGGACACTTCACCTGCGTCGCCGCGCTGGCCATGCCCGACGGCACGGAGTGGCACGTGACCGGGGAATGGCTCGGGCAGATCCTGACCGAGCCGAGCGGCGCCGGCGGCTTCGGCTATGACCCGATCTTCCTGCCCGACGGCTATGCGATCTCCGCCGCCGAGCTGACCCCGAACGTGAAGAACGAGCACAGCCACCGGGCGAGGGCCTTTGGCAAGCTGATTCCGGTGCTGGAGACGCTGCTGGAAGCCTGACCGGCGCATCCGTCTCGACTGCTGAGTACGGCACTCATTCCCAACTGACGGCTGAACTGGCGGCCGGGTTCCCGCGGCCCTAGCGTGGAGGCATGGGCCATGATCACGCGCACACCTCGCAGACGAACCGTGCGCGTCTGTCGGTGGCGATCGGGATTGTCGCCGCGGTGCTCGTGGTGGAGGTCGTCGGCGCCTGGCTGACCGGTTCCCTGGCCCTGCTGGCGGATGCCGGCCACATGTTCTCCGACCTCGCGGGTCTGATCATCGCTCTGACGGCCACCGTGGTGGCCGCGCGGCCGGCTACCGACCGGCAGACGTTCGGTTACCAACGGGCCGAGGTGTTCGGCGCCCTGCTGAACGGGCTCATCCTGGTGGGGGTTGCCATCGCTGTCGTGATCGGCGCCGTCGGCCGGCTGGTCGACGCCGGCGGCAGCGAGGTGCGGGCGACTCCCATGCTGGTCGTGGCCGTGATCGGCCTCCTGGCCAACGTTGCGTCCCTGCTCCTGCTGCGCCCGGCGGCCGGGTCGTCGATCAATATGCGCGGCGCTTACCTCGAGGTGCTCGGGGACACCCTGGGCTCGGTGGCGGTCATCGCCGCGGCCGGGGTCATCCTGGTGACGGGCTTTGTACAGGCCGATGCGATCGCGTCGCTGGTCATCGCCGGCATGATCGCGCCCCGAGCCCTCGTGCTGCTGCGCGACGTAGTGCGGGTGCTGAGCGAATCGGTGCCGGCCGCAACGGATGTCGCAGAGATCCGGCGGCACCTGCTGGAAACGAACGGCGTGGTGGCGGTGCACGATGTGCACGTGTGGATGATCACCTCCGGAGCCCACGTCTTCAGTGCCCACGTCGTGGTCGAACCTGTGGTGCTCGGCTCGGGTGGCTCCGGCGCACTTCTCGATGAGCTTTCCGCGTGTCTGGCCGACCATTTCGATGTGGACCACTCGACGTTCCAGCTCGAGCCGGCCGAGCACGCGGCGCACGAGGAGAACCCGCACCGGTAGCGTGACCCGCCGGGAGCAGCCCGGACTGTGTTGAGCCCGACTGTGTTGAGCCCGGACTGTGTTGAGTCCGACTGCGTTGAGCTCAGAGGTCGTGCTTGTGCTCGTCGCGCGTGTGCTTGTGGATGTCCTCGAAGGCGTCGGCGTCGAGGACGAGGCTTCCGGTTTGGATGGTCCGTCCGGTGCGCGCGTCCCGGCGGGCTCTGGACGCGGACTGTAGGTAGTGGAAGACGGTGGGGATGAGCGTGATGAAGACCGCGGCCAGCAAGATGATGTCGATGTAGTTCTGAACGAAATCTGCGACTGGCGGGATGTAGCCCAGGAAGAAGCCGAAGTAGGTGAGGCCGGTGCCCCAGAGGAGGGCGCCGATCAGGTTGTACAGCGAGTATTTGCGGTAGTCCATGTGGCCGACGCCGGCCGCGACCGGGGCGAAGGTGCGCACGATCGGCACGAAGCGGGCCACGATGACGGCCACGCCGCCGAAGCGAACGAAGAACGCGTTCGTGCGCTCGACGTTCTTGATGCTGAACAAACCGGATTCTTTGCGCTCGAAGACCCTGGGCCCGAACTTGTGCCCGATCAGATAGCCGACTTCTCCGCCGAAAAAGGCCGAGAATCCGATGGCCAGGGCCACCCACCAGATGTCGATCTGGATGACCCCGGCAAAGGTCAGCAGGCCGGTGATGACCAGCAGGGTGTCGCCGGGAAGCAAAAACCCCACCAGCAGGCCGGTCTCGGCGAAGACGATCGCGCAGACGCCCAGGAGGGCCCAGGGTCCGAACCCGTTGATCAGGACTTCCGGGTCGAGCCAGGGGATGACTGCCGTGGGAAGCAGGGCTGTATGAATCACTAAGAAACTCCTGTGGGCGTCGGTCAGATCGGCCGGGCGGCGGGATCACTGTGTGCTCTGTTATAGGCTAACGCGGTTTTCCGACAGTGCGCCGTGGGCTCGCAGTGGGTCAGGGAGCCTGGACCACTGTCGGGTCGTCGGGGAGCGCGCTGCGGGCATCCAGCCGGTTCTGGGCGCGATCCATCAGCAGGGTGCGCATGCCGAAGACGATTGAGGCGGTGATGAAGACCCCGGCGATGACATAGGCGGTGCTCTTCACGCCAGGGATGGCGGCCGCGTAGTAGCCGGTCAGAGTAAGACCCACGCCCCAGGCCAGGGCTCCGACCAGATTGCTGGTCAGGAACGTGTAGTAGTTCATGCGGCCGACGCCGGCGATCACGGGCACGAAGACGCGGCCCCATGGCATGAACCGGGCGACGACCACTGACCACCAGCCGTACTTGCGGTAGAAGGTCTCCGTCTTGGCGATGGCCGTGCGGGTGTGGCGGCCGCCGTGGCGGTCCAGGTAGGAGCGGCCGAAGTGGCGCCCGAGCAGGAAACCGACCTGGTCACCCAGGAACGCGGCGATGCCGGTTCCGACGGCCAGAACGGCGATGCTCAGGCTCGGCGTGGATGCAGCCACCAGGCCGGAGCCGAAAAGCAGGGAGTCGCCGGTGATGAACGGGATGAAGACCCCAAGGAACACCGCCGTTCCGGCGAAGACCAGGGCCCAAACGAGCAGGTAGAACAGAACGACGCTGGTACTCTCCAGCAGTTCGTTCAATTGGCCGTCCAGGGCCGAGATGTGACTCATGTGCGGGAGAGGGGACTTGAACCCCCACGCTCGAAAGCACAGGAACCTAAATCCTGCGTGTCTGCCAATTTCACCACTCCCGCGAAGTGCGCTTCCAGTGTACTTCGAGGGAGAGCCCCGCCCGTGAGCGTTGGCCACCTCTCTGGACCGGGCACCGGGGCCACCGCACTGTCGCATCGCCGCACGGGTCGGCCAGATCTGCACGTCTCCGGGCGCGTGGCTGTGGATAAGTCGGGCGTGGTCGGCGAGGGATGGGCGATCATGCAGGAATGAGCGAAGCCGTGCGCATCATCACCGAGCAGGTTCGCACTCGGGTGCGTCGCGACGGCGTCGACCTGGCGTCGAACTCCGGGCTCGCCGAGCAGTACGTGCGCGACGAGGTGCAGCGCTACGCCGAGCGGGCGCTCGGCAACTCCCTGCCGCTGATCGCCGACGAGCGCCAGGCGGCGCGCGAGGTCGTGGCCTCACTGACCGGGTTCGGGGCGCTGCAACCGTTCCTCGACGATCCCGGCATCGAGGAAATCTGGATCAACGCGCCCAGCCGGGTGTTCGTGGCCCGCGACGGGGTGCCCGAGCTGACCACCATGGTGCTCACCGCGCGGGAGGTGCGCGACCTGGTCGAGCGGATGCTGCAGGCCTCCGGCCGCCGCGTCGACCTCTCTTCCCCGTTCGTCGATGCCTCTCTGCCCGACGGGTCGCGGTTACACGTGGTCATCCCGGATATCACGCGCCAGCACTGGGCGGTCAATATTCGCAAGTTCACCCGGCGCATCCGCGACCTGAACCAGCTGGTCGGGCTCGGGTCGCTCACGCAGCAATCGTCCGAGTTTCTGCGCATGTGCGTGCTGGCCGGGCAGAACATCCTCGTCTCCGGTGCCACCCAGACCGGCAAGACCACCATGCTCAACGCCCTGCTCTCGGCCACGCGCAAGAACGAGCGCATCGTGACGGTGGAGGAGACGTTCGAACTCGACCTGGCCGCGCGCGACGTCGTGGCGATGCAGTGCCGCCAGCCGAGCCTCGAGGGAACCGGGGAGATCACCCTGCGCCGCCTGATCAAGGAGTCGCTGCGGATGCGCCCCGACCGGCTGATCGTCGGCGAGGTGCGCGAAGCCGAGAGTCTCGACCTGCTCATCGCCCTGAACAGCGGGCTGCCGGGCATGTGTTCGATCCATGCCAACAGTGCCCGGGATGCGCTCGGCAAACTGTCCACGCTGCCGCTTCTGGCGGGCCGCAACATCGACTCCTCGTTCGTGCTGCCGACCGTGGCCGGCTGCATCGACATCGTCGTGCACTGCGAGATCGACCGGCACGGACGGCGCCGGGTGACGGAGATCCTTGCGCCGAGCGGCCAACTGTCAGGGGCGATGATCGAGGCCAGCCCGATCTTCCTGGCCCAGCGGGGCGCCCTTGAGCCGACCGGGGGGTATCCGATGAAGCTGGCCAAGTTCCACGCGGCCGGACTCGACCCGGCCATCGTGCTGCGGGCCGGGGCCGTATGACGCTCGCACTCGGGGCTCTGCTCGGCACCGGGCTGCTCCTGGTCGCCGCGCCGTTCCTCTGGCCGCGCACCAGGGGCAAGGCCCGGTCCTGCACGCCGGGACGGCTGCGGAAGAACCTCGCCCAGGCCGGACTCGGCAGCCTGCCGCTGCCGGCCTTCGTCGCCCTCTCGGTGGTGCTGGGGCTGGCGGTGTCGGCGCTGAGCCAGGCCCTCCTGGGCATCGCTGCCCTGTCGATCGTCACCGCGCTCGCCGGGCTGTCGCTGCCGACGCTGATGGTCGTCTGGCGGGTGCGCGCCCGGCGGCGGGCGAACCGCGCCGTCTGGCCCGACGTCGTTGACCACCTGGTGTCAGCGGTGCGGTCGGGCCTGGCACTGCCGGACAGCGTCGGCAGCCTGGCAGGAGCCGGCCCGCTGTCGACGCGGCCCGCCTTCGCCGAGTTCGCCCGGGAATACCGGGCGACCGGCAACTTCGGTTCCGCCGTCGACGGGCTCAAGGTCTCCCTGGGTGACCCGGTGGCCGACCGCATCCTGGAGACGCTGCGCATGGCCCGGGAGGTAGGCGGCAGCGACCTCACGGTCGTGCTGCGCAGCCTCGCGGCCTGGCTCCGGCAGGATGCCGCCATCCGCTCGGAGGTCGAGGCGCGCCAGTCCTGGATCGTCAACGCGGCGCGGCTGGGCGTGGCCGCGCCCTGGATCGTGCTGCTGCTCCTGGCCTCCCGGCCGGAGGCGGCGGTTGCCTACAACACCTCCGCCGGTGTCGTCGTGATCGTCGGCGGCCTCGGCGTCTCCGTGGTTGCCTACCGCCTGATGGTGGCGCTGGGACGGCTGCCCGAGGAACGCCGGTGGTTCAAATGAGCGCTGCGCAGGCCTGGGCGCTGTTCTGCGGCACCGCGTTGGGCGTGGGGCTCTGGTCGCTCGCCAGCTTGGTGCCTCGGCTGAGTCGGCCGCGCCTCGCGCAGAGGCTGGCGCCGTACATCCTCGACGTGTCGGCGGAGGCGCGGCTATTCGTGGGGCGCACGACGGTGCATCCGTTGCCGGTGCTCGGCACCCTGTTCGCGCCCGTGTTCGGCGCCCTCAAACGAGCGTTCGGCGCCGTTCTCGGCGGCACGGAGACGATCGCCCGACGGCTCCGGCAGTCGGGGTCGGTCCGCGGCACCGACGAGTATCGATCGGAGCAGGTGGTGTGGGCGCTCGCTGGACTCTTCGTCGGGGCAGGTGCGGTGGTTGCCCTGCCGGCGTTTCGGTCGATGCCGGTGCTGGTGCAGGTCGTTCTGCCGGTGGTCGCCGCGGCGGGCGGCGCGCTGGCCCGCGATTGGATGCTCGGCCGCACCGCCACCGCCCGCCTCGCGCGCATGCAGAGCGAGTTTCCGACCGTCCTCGAGTTCATGACGCTGTCTCTGTCGGCGGGGGAGGGCATCCTGGATGCGCTCGCCCGGGTCTCGCGCACGAGCACGGGCGAATTGTCGCGGGAGCTGGCGGGGGTGGTGGCGGATGTGCGCACCGGGGTGCCGCTCGCCACCGCCCTGCACGCGTTGTCACGTCGGATCGCGCTGCCTGCGGTGACCCGGCTGGTCGATCAGGTCACGGGTGCGCTCGACCGGGGAACCCCGCTCGCGGAGGTGCTGCGCGCCCAGGCGCAGGATGCCCGCGACGAGGCCAAACGCGAACTGATCGAGGTGGCCGGCAAGAAAGAGGTGGCCATGCTCGTGCCGCTCGTTTTCCTGATTCTGCCCATGACGATCCTGTTCGCGATCTTCCCCGGCCTGTTCATCCTGCAGAGCGGATTCTGAACCACTGAACCACTGAACCACTGCCGCACGAGAGAACCGCTGTCCCCACGAGAGAAAGTGAGTCAATCATGAAGACACTGCAGCGACGTGTGCGCGACTGGTGGAGCGATGCCGGGGGCGATGAACGAGGCGACGTTCCGGGATGGGTGCTCATCACCCTGATGACGGCCGGGCTGGTCATGATCATCTGGGGTCTGGCCGGTCCGGCGTTGAGCGGCGTGTTCCAACAGGCGATCGACCGGGTCAGCGGAATGTGACCGGCCGTGACGCGCACGCGGGGGAACCGAACCCGATCGCTTGGTGGTGAGGAGGGGTCGGCGGCCGCCGAATTCGTGATGGTCGGCGCACTGCTGACCGCGCTGACGCTCGGCGTCATGCAGCTGGGGCTGACCCTGCTCGTGCGCAACACCGTGCTTGACGCCGCCGCCGAGGGAGCCCGGTACGCCGCGCTCGCCGACAGCGGGCTGGGTGAGGGTGCGGCACGCACCCGCGAGCTGATCACGACGTCGATCGGGCCCGCGTATGCAACCGATGTGGAGGCCAGCTATGGGGACTATGGCGGGTTCCCGAGCGTGCAGGTGCGCGTCGTGGCGCCGCTGCCGCTGCTGGCCCTGTTCGGCGTCGATCGCGGGCTGGAGGTGGTCGGACATGCGGCGGTCGAGACCCTGCGGTAGTGGGGGCCGAGTCAGCCGTTGGCGTGTGTGGTCGGCGAACGGAGAGCAGGGCTCGGCCTCGCTGGAGTTCATCACGGCCGGCCTGATCCTGCTGGCGCCGCTCGTCTACCTGGTGTTGGCGATGGCGGCGCTGCAGGGCGGCGCCCTCGCCGTGGAGGGAGCAGCCCGCCAGGCCGCACGCGTCTACGTCCAGGCGCCCGATGAGGCCGCGGCGAACGCCCGCGCCGAGCGGGCCGTGCAGTTCGGGCTCACGGACTACGGCATCGACCCTGCGGGTGCCGAGGTAAACGTGGCCTGCGAGGCCGGTGTGAACGGATGCCTGACCCGGCAGAGCACAGTCACGGTCACCGTGCGCATCCGGGTGGCCTTGCCGCTGCTGCCGGACCTCCTCTCACTGCGCGACTCGGCCAGTGTTCCCCTGGAGGCCCAGGCCACGCAGACGGTGTCCCGCTTCTGGCGGGCCGGATGAGCGGCGGCGGAGGCTCGGCGGTCGCCTGCGCGGCAGCGCTCGCGGGCACGCCATCGGGATCGCGGGCGGCGCGGTGGCGGCGCCGGCTGCCGATCCGGCCCGGAGGCGAGAAGGGATCGACGCTCATCCTCACGATCTTCTACGGCTTCCTCGCCCTGCTGCTGATCCTCGTCGTCGTGGCCGCGACCTCTCTGTACCTGGAGCGCAAACGCCTGCTGACCCTCGCGGACGGCGCTGCGCTCGCCGGGGCCGAGGCGTTCGACCTGGGCGCGATGGCCGTCACGGTCGACGGCTCGGGCGCGGAGTTGCGACCCTCCCTGTCGTCTGCTGGAGTGCGGACGGCCGTGGAAGAGTTTCTCGCAGCCACCCCGGATGGCCGGATGGAGGGACTGAGGGTGAGCGGTGCGGCATCCGTCGACGGGCAAAGCGCCACGGTTTCACTGAGTGCCTATTGGCGTCCGCCGGTGCTGGCCGTGCTGCTGCCGGCCGGGGTGCCGCTGGAGGTCACGGCGGTGGCGCGCTCGGTGTTCCGCTAGCGTTAGCGAAACGCGCCAGACCCGGCGCAGGGAAGGAGAACCGTGACGGCCGAGCGCGACCGCCTGACCGGTGCCGGCGCCCAGGTCGTGACCGAGGTGAGCATCAACTTCGGGTCGTCCCTCGCCGGTCTGGCCATTCCGCTCGTCGGCTCGCCCGTCGTCGTCGCAGTGCGGCAGCTGGTGATGGCCGCCACGGTGCTGCCCTTTTACCGGCCAAAACTGGCCGGCCTCAGCTGGCGGCGGCTGTGGCCGGCGCTGGCGCTCGGTGTCGTGCTCGCGGTGATGAACCTCACCTTCTACGAGGCTGTCGACCTGCTCGGCCTCGGCATCGCGGCCACGATCGAGTTCCTCGGTCCGTTTGCTCTGGCGCTGGCCTCGTCGCGCCGCCTGCTCGACTTCGTCTACGCCACCGCGGCGGCCGGTGGGGTGTTCCTGCTCACCTGGTCTGACGGGGCACTCAATCTGCTCGGCATCCTCTTCGCCCTGACCGCGGCGGCGTCATGGGCGGCCTACATTCTGCTGACCCGCAAGGTGGCCGTGACCTTCCCCGGGCTTGAGGGCATTTCCGTGGCCAGCGTCGTCAGCCTGACTTTGCTGGTGCCGTTCGCGCTGCTCACGGTCGACTGGCCGAGCCTCAATTGGGGCGTGATCGGACTGCTGCTCGCCATCGGCGTGCTCTCATCGGCGTTCCCGTACACGCTGGACACCTTCATCTTGCGCCGCATCACCCCGCGCCTCTACGCGATCATCACCAGCTTCGGCCCCGTGATCGCGGCGCTGTTCGGCGCGCTGGTACTGGGGGAGACCTTCCTGGTGCAGCAGCAGATCGCCATCCTTGTGGTGTGCGTGGCGGCCGGCGCGGCCATCGCCAGCCAGCGCGAAACGCCGAAATCCGAACTCGAGATCATCGCGGGCGCGATTCCCTGATCGGGCGCGATTCTCCGATCGGGCGCGTGCGGGCATCCGTCGCCGGCTGCCCGGCGTTGAACCAATTCGACAGAGATATTGTCTCAAAGGCCTGTTTTCAGCGGGTCTGGGGCTGATTTCGGCAAAATCTCGGCTCTCCTGCTTCATCTGTGGGTGTCGCGGAGCGCCTTAACGGCCGCACGCCGCTTCCTGTCTAGGTTTCTGACTGTCTAGGAACAGAAACTCAAGG